>PLCK01000266.1:0-214 GCA_003134755.1 Actinomycetota bacterium
GCGTCGGGCCTTCCATCGCGTCGCCCAGCCACGACTGCAGCGGGACCTGCGCGGACTTGCCGCATGCGCCGAGCAGGAGCAGCAACCCGATCCAGGTCATCGTCGCGTGCGACGCGGTCTGTGCGCCTGCCGCGACGTCGACGAAGTTGAAGCTCCCGAAGGTCGCGAACATCACCATGATGGCGACCGAGAGCCCGAAGTCGCCGATGCGGTT
>PLCK01000266.1:293-576 GCA_003134755.1 Actinomycetota bacterium
GCTCCATGTAGCCGACCGAGTAGACATGGATCAGCGAGCCGACGCCAGTAATCAGCAGAACGAAACAGATCGACAGCGGATCGACGAGGAAGTTCGCATCCGCGCGGAATCCGGCGACGGGTATCCAGGTGAAGAGGTGCTGGTCGACTCGCCGCCCGTCGCTGTGCTTGCCGATCAGGCTGATGAACAACGCCACGGCGAGCACGAATGAGGCCAGCGGCGCCGCGACCCCGAGGTAGTGCCCCCAGGTGTCGGTGCGTCGGCCGCCGACGAGCAGGATCGC
>PLCK01000266.1:659-2804 GCA_003134755.1 Actinomycetota bacterium
CGAAGAACGCCATGATCTGGCCGCTCAAGTCACCGTTGATACGCGAGAAAGTCACCAGCGCCAGGTTCGCGGCGTTCAGCATGAGCTCGATGCACATGAACACGACGATGGCGCTGCGGCGTAACAGCACGCCGATCGACCCGATGGTGAAGAGAATGGCCGATAGGTACAAGTAGTAGGTCGGGCTCACTACGACCCCTTCCCCGACGCCGATTGGCCAGACTGCCCACGACCGCCACCGAGCTCCGAGGGTCGCGGATGGCGGCCGCGCTCGAGCCGCAGCTCCTCGACGGCGGGTGGCACGCTGAGTTCGGACGGCGATCCGTCGGGCAGGAGTGCGTGCGTGTCGACAGCGTTGTGCCTGGCGTAGACGCCCGGCCCCGGCAGCGGCGTCGGGTGGCTGCCGATCTTGAACCGGTCGCGCATCTGCTCCTGCTGTGAACGTTTCGGCTCGTGCCGCTCGCGGTGGGCGAGGACCATCGCGCCGAGCGCCGCCGTGATCAGCAGGGCGCTGGTGACCTCGAACGCGAAGATGTACCGCGTGAAGATCAGCTTCGCGAGTTCGAAGATGTTGCCGTGCGCCTGTGCGGGGGCGTTCGTGTCGACCGGCGGATTGTTGATCGCGCCTAGTCCGACGCTGCTCGTGATGGAAGCCTGGCGGATGCCGGCGAACAGCAGGAGGACGAATCCGATCCCGGCAGCCGAGGCGGCCAGCCGCTGACCGCGCAGGGTCTCGACAAGGCTCTCGCGGGTGTCGACACCGACCAGCATCAGGACGAACAGGAACAGCATCATGACCGCGCCGGTGTAGACGATGACTTGCACGAACGCCAGGAACGGCGCGTCTTCGGCGGCGTAGAACACGGCCAGCGAGAGCATCACAGCTCCGAGCAGCAACGCGCCGTGCACGGTGTTGCGCGCGAACACCATGCCGAGGGCGGCGAGCACCGAAAGCGGCGCGAAGATCCAGAAGATTGCCGTCTCGGGACCACCGGAGTGCATGCTCGAAGCGAGAACGGCCGTGGGCATCAATCCGTCACCCCTTCGGCGGCGTCGGACGCCGACACCTCGGCGTCCCCGCTCATGACGTGCGCCGCCGGTGTGCCGCGGTAGTAGTCCTTCGCGTCGGCGAGCCGCATCGGGTGCGGCGGCAGCTCCATGCCCGGCGCGAGCGGCGCCAGCAGCTGTTCCTTGGTGAAGATGAGGTCGGCGCGATTGTCGTCGGCGAGCTCGTACTCGTTGCTCATCGTGAGCGCACGGGTCGGGCAGGCCTCGATGCACAAGCCGCACAGGATGCACCGCAGATAGTTGATCTGGTAGACGCGGCCGTAGCGCTCACCGGGCGAGAACCGCTCGGCGTCGGTGTTGTCGGCGCCCTCGACGTAGATGGCGTCGGCTGGGCAGGCCCATGCGCACAACTCGCACCCGACGCACTTCTCGAGTCCGTCAGGGTGCCTGTTCAGTACGTGCCGCCCGTGGAAACGCGGCATCGTGGGCTTCTTCTGCTCCGGGTAGAGCTCGGTGTTCACGGTCTTGAACATCGTCGCGAACGTGACGCCGAAGCCCTTTACGGGCCCGAGGAAACTAGCCATCGATGACCTCGTCGCTACCGTCGTCGCGTCCGGCGACCACCGCGGATCGCGGTGCAAGGTGTTGGCCGGGCAGCGGCGGAAGGTGTTGGCCGGGCAGCGGCGGAATCGGGAAGCCGCCGGCGTACGGGTCGAACGGCGTTCGCGCGTAGGCTTCGGCCTCCTCGTCGTCGGCCTGGCGCTGCTCTTGCTGGTAGGAGTCGAAGACGAACGACGCAACGATGACGAGGGCCGCGGCGCCGCCGACACCCCACACAATCTGCGTGCGGTCGAGCACCTTCGTCGCCGCTTCGACCATGATCCAGATCAGGCTGATCGGGATGAGCACCTTCCAGCCCAACTTCATGAACTGGTCGTAGCGCAGTCGCGGCAGCGTCCCGCGCAGCCAGATGAAGACGAAAAGGACGCCGAACAGCTTGCCGAAGAACCAGAGCACCGGCCACCACCCGGTGTTCGCGTCGTGCCACAAGGAGATCGGCCACGGGGCGCGCCAGCCACCGAGGAACAAGGTCGTCAGCAGCGCCGACACGGTCACCATGTTGATGTACTCGGCGAG
>PLCK01000096.1 GCA_003134755.1 Actinomycetota bacterium
TCGTCCCGCTCGACGAGGCGCTGGTCCAGGTCGCCCTCGACCTGTCGGGGCGGCCGTTCCTCGTCTACGACGTCGATCCCGTCGCCGAGCTCAGCCCGCACTCCCGACCTGAACAGCCGGTGGTCGTCGACGATCACCACCCGGACGGCGGTCATGCCCTGGCCATTGCCGACGTCATCTCGAGCTGTACCTCGGTTCCGGCGCCCGGAGACGTGCGCACGAACGCGTGACCGCCATGACGCTCCATCCGACCGACGATAGATTCCTTCACTCCCAGCCGGTCAGTGGGTACGTCGGCCAGGTCGAAACCACGACCCCGATCGCGCACGAATACCGTTACCTTCCCGCGCTCGATCTCCGCATAGACCGAGATCGCGCCGGTGCTGGCGTGCTTCGCTGCGTTGACCATCGCCTCTCGGGCGGCTTGCAGAGTCGCTCCCAACGCGTCGTCGACCGCGCACTCCCCGACGACCACGACTTCGATAGTGACGCCGTGTGCGTCTTCGACCTCCGCGACGATCCGCTCGAGCGCGCGTCCGAAGTCGCGTTCCTCATCGGGGACCGGCCGGTAGAGCCAGGTCCGCAACTCGCGCTCCTGGCTGCGGGCCAGCCGCTGCACCTCGCGCGGATCGTCGACGTGCCTCTGAATCAGCGCGAGGGTGTGCAGCACGGAGTCGTGCAGGTGGGCCGCGAGTTCGGCGCGTTCCTGTTCACGGATTCTGGCCCGCCGTTCGAGGGCGAGTTCGCGGACCGTGCCGAGCCACCATGGTCCGGTGATGACGGCGATGCCGGCAACGATCACGACTGCCGCGAGCAGTCCGTTCCCGACCTTCGAGAGTTGTCCGTGATAGCCGAGGAAGGCGGCGCCTCCCGCGATCACCAGGGCCGACCCGCCGACGACTGTGGCGACAGCGGGCGTCCGCGTCGTTCCGACGGCGGCCTGCCGCCATTTGTCCCGCTGACTCTCATCCGCCTCCCGCCACAGGACCGCGACGCCGAAACCGGTGAGGGCGAGCGGCCAGAGCAACTCGCTCGGCAACCCGAGACCGAGGGATTGGACGGCGATCACCCCGCCGACCGTGATCGCGCCGATCGCGAGGTACTGCATGCGGTCGCTGCGCTTCACGGCACCCCGGCCGGCGAGCGGTGCCCCCGGTTCGGTACCCGCCGCGGGAACGAAGACCCAGAACGCCGCGTACATGACGAGGCCGGCGCCGCCCGCGAACGTCAGCGCGACAAACGCCCCCCGGACGATCAGCACGTTGATCCGCAGCTGGTCGGCGAGCCCTTGGGCGACGCCGGCCACGAGCGAACCTCGGTTCGCGCGGAAGAGTTTCGGGGGCACCCCACGATGGTCACACGTCCGGGGCCGGCTGGCGCGGATGCAAGGGACAGATCAGGGTCGCGCCAGGGTTGTTCCCGATGGGCGCACCACCTAGGGGTCGGCGACGATCGTGTCATGACAGAACACTCGTCGGAGTACGCCAGCACGACTGGCGCCCCGCCACCGGCCCGTTACGACATTCGCAATCTGCGTCGCAGCAGCGACGACCGGATCATCGCGGGCGTGTGCGGCGGCCTCGGGCGGTACACCGGTCTCGACCCGATCATCTTCCGCATCGTGCTCGCGACGCTGGCCGTCTTCGGCGGAATCGGGCTCCTTCTGTATGCGCTTGCCTGGCTGCTCGTCCCGCAGGACAACGCGGCGACGTCCGAGGCGCATCGCATCTTCCAGGGTCACGCGGGGGTGCTGCCCACCCTGGCGGCGATCGGCGTGGGCATCATCGGCGTCCTCGCCGTTGTCGACGTCGCGCACCACGGCATCAGGGGGCCACTCGCGCTCATCATCATCCTGGCCGTCATCGTCTTCGTCGTGCTGAGCCGGCGGAGCAGCGGCAACGGCCGCGCCGAAGGGCCGTACTCGGCGGCTGCCTACCCCCAGGCGTACGCCTCCTCGGCCTCGTTCGTTCCACCCCCGGCCACCGGCGCCACCGCACCGCTGGGTCCGCCGGCCGGGTTCGCGCCGTCGCGGCCGGTGTATGTGCCACCGCCTCCGCCGCCGCCACGGCCTCCGCGCGAGCCTTCGATGCTCCTCCCCCTCGCGCTCAGTGCCGGCGTGATCATCGCCGGAGTTCTGTTCGCCCTCGACGCGTCACGCAGCATCGACATCAGTGCCCAGGCCGTTTTCGCCGCGGCACTTCTGACGATCGGTCTAGCGCTCGTCGTGGGCACCTGGATCGGCCGGGCCCGCGCGCTCATAGCGGTCGGCGTCGTGCTGGCCGTCATGCTCGCGATCACGGCAACGATCGACGTCCCGCTGCGTGGCGGAATCGGTAGCAGGGAGGCCGTTCCGACCTCGGTCGCTGAGATCCAGTCGTCCTACCACGTCGGCATCGGCCAGCAGAGGATCGACCTCAGCCAGGTGCAGTTCGGCGGGAAGACGGTGCATATCACCGCCAGCGTCGGCGTCGGCCGACTGGTCATCGACGTCCCGCCCGGCGTCTCGGTCGTCGCCCAAGCGCACGCCGGCGTTGGCGATCTCTCGATTCTGAGTTTCGACGCCTCCGGCACCGACATCACCCGAAGCGTCACGTCGCCGGCAACCTCATCAAGTCCGGCCTCGAGGGGTGCGGTCAATCTCGATCTGCGGGTCGGCATCGGCCAGGTTGAGGTCTTCCGGCCGTTCATCGACATCCCGGTCGTCCCCACCACTCCGCCGGGGGCCATCCCGCCCGCTCCGGCATCCGTGCCCGCAGCTCCAGCCGCATTCGAGGTGCAGCCATGAAACGCCACGAGCCTGACTGGACGTCGTTCATCGCCGGATTGACCTTCTGCGGCATCGCGCTGGCCTATCTCGGAGGCGAGATCACCCATCGAAGCCTGGAGTTGCGGTGGGTCGCACCGATCCTGCTCATCGGCCTGGGCCTGGCCGGGCTGGCGGGCACCCTGGTTCGAGCCCGGCGACTCTCGGTACGGCCCGACGAGAAGCTGTCGACACCCGAGGCCGAGTGAGCGCGGATTGCGGTGCAGTCCAAGCTACGTCACGGCTCGCTATCAGGTGTTTCCCAGCTTCTGAGCCGACACTTCTTCCAATCGCGGCCTGCCGCTGGCCGGTGACAAAGGAGTCAGGCATATGAGTCCCGATGTACTCGCGAACGGACCGGAACTCCCGGACGGACCCGAGCGACCGAACGGACGCCGGCGCACCGCTGCCGTTGCAGCCGTACTCGTCGCGGGCGGCGCAGTAGCCGGCGGGATCCTGACCGGAACGCTCGGAGCCTCGGCCGCGACCAGCCCGGCACCATCGGCGTCCGGCTCGACGCCACCCTCGTCATCGGGTCCGTCGGCCGCGGCCGGTCTGCCCAAGCACCTGTTCGGCTTCCTCGACCGAGGAACGATCACGGCCGTCGGTACCGACAGCGTGACGATCAAGACGCCGACTGCGACCACCACCTACAGCGTCACGAGCGCGAGCATCCTCGATAAGAACGGCGACGCGAAGCTCTCCGACCTCAAGGTCGGCGACGCAGTGGTGTTCGACACCACGACCCGCGGCGGCACGGTCATCAGCCACCTGCACGCCGGCACGGCGATCGCCGGTCGCGGACCCGGCGGCGGCTTCGGGCCCGGCGGCGGCTTCGGGTCTGGCCCCGGCCCAGGCGCCTTCGGACCGGGTGGGCACGGACCTGGTGGCCGCGGGCCGGGCGGTCCCGGCGCGCCGGGTGCCATCCGGGGTGGCCTCGCTTTGAAGGGGACCGTCACGGCCGTCGGCACCGACACCGTCACGATCAAGACGGCGACTGCCACGACGACCTACAGCGTGACGAGCAGCAGCGACATCGACAAGAACGGCGAAGCGAAACTCTCCGACCTCAAGGTCGGCGACGCGGTTCTGTTCGACACGACCACGTCGGGCGGCACCGTCATCGGGCATCTGCACGCCGGCACCGAGTCGCTCAACCGCCCGGCCGCTCCCCCCACTGCACCACCAGCGTCTGCACTGGCGGGCACGGGCACCAGCGCCTAGACCTCTGTGGGATAGCGCAACCCGATCTGACGCCGCACCTCATCGAGCGTTTCCATGATCGACAGCGTTTCGGCCTGCGGCATCACCGGGCTCTCGACGAGTCCGGCGCGCAGGCACCGGCCGACTTCGGCCGCCTGATGCCGGAGCCCATGGCCCTCGTGGGCGATCTCGACGCGCTCGGTCGCGCCGTCGCGATCGATGATGCTGAAGGTGGTCGGGGTGTAGAAGACGCCGTCGATCTCGATGCGGGCGTCGCGGCCGTTGATGCTGGCGTGGTTGGCCGTTCGGGTCTCGAGCGTCGTGAATGACACCGACTGCCTGCCGCCGACGTATTGAAGGACGACGGCAGTCTGCGCGTCGACACCCGTCATCGCCTTGTCACTAACGGCGGTAACTGTCGACGGACTACCGAACAGCATCGACGCGAAGGACAGCGGATAGATGCCGAGATCGAGCAGCGCCCCGCCGCCGAGTTCGGGCGCGAACAGACGAAATTCGGGATTGCTCGGGAACCACTGGCCGTGGTCGGCAGTCATGGAGCGCAGCTCACCGAGACGGCCAGCGGCGATCAGCTCGCGGATGCGGACGACGTGTGGCAGGAATCTCGTCCACATCGCCTCCATCAGGAACGTGCCCTGAGTTTTCGCGGCGTCGATCAGTTCGGCTGCCTCGGCCGCGTTGATGGTGAATGGCTTCTCGACGAGCACGGCCTTGCCGGCCTGGATCGCAAGAAGCGCGTTGTCGCGGTGCATCGGATGCGGAGTTGCGACGTAGACCGCGTCGACCTCCGGATCTCGGGCGAGCGCCTCGTAGCTGCTGTGCCGATGGCCGATCGCGAAGCGGTCGGCGAACGCGTCGGCTCCCGCCTGCGAACGTGACCCGACTGCGACGATCTCGGCGTCGGGCAGCAACGCGAGGTCGCGGGCGAAGGTCGCCGCAATTCCGCCAGTTCCGATGACGCCCCAACGAATGGGCTGGTCAGCTGCGATCGCCACGAGCGCTCCCCTATCGTCAAACCTGTCGTCAACTTCATCGCGGGCCGGCGGCCTCGCGCGAAACCCTATGTCACCACCCGCCGTCAGTCAGGACCGAGTTGAGGCGGCGGCCGCACGCTGTAAAGCCGACCGGCCGGACTGGTCCACAAAGCCGTGCCGTCGCGCAGGTAACGAAGCAGCCAGCCACCGAACGTCTTCAGTCTGTGATGGCGGCGGCACAGGCAGCCACAATTCTCCGCCGAGGTATCGCCTCCGGCGTCCCACGCCTTTCCGTGATCGATATCGCAATGCTTCGCCGCCCGGACACAACCCGGAAACCGGCACGTTCGATCGCGCGCCTGGACGAACTCTCGAAGACCGCGCGGCGGCCGGTAGGTCTTGCGCCCGAAGTGGAGCAACTGGCCGGTGATCGGATCGGCGATCAGCCGTCGCAACGCAATATCTGCACCGTCGCGCCGAAGCTGGCGGACCACCGCGCCCGGGAGGTGCCCGTAACCGAGCAACTCGACGGGATTGTCGGCCAGCCCGAACCAGGTCGGCAGGTCGCTGACGAGTTGCATTTCGATGTGTCGCACGACGTGTGGCCGGTCGGCTGGGTCAACCGAGCCGCCAAGGCCAAGCGCAACGAGGAACGCATCTGCGCGTCTGGCGTCGATGCCGAGTCGGTGGCCTTCTGCGTCGGTCGCGCCCTCGCCTGCGTGCGCCAGCGCGTCGATCACTTCGTATGCCGCAACAGCGTCGAGGGCCGGCAGCGTCGTCACGAGCGACGCCATGCCGTCAGCGCCGGGGAGAAGCTGAACATCGCGCTCACGAACAGCCTTCTCACGCCGAACCCGAGCCTGCTCGGGCGCGGCGACCAGCGCGGCCCGCTTCAAGGAGCGCCGAAACTGCGCGAGCGTCTGGCCGCCCGCCTTCGCCAGCAACCGCTGCTCGATCGCGGCCGCTTGCTCGCTGTCGAAATCTCCGCAGAACTCGACCATCGCCAGGGCATGACGCCATGGCAATTCGCCGCATTCGAGAGCCGCCATTGTCGCGGGAAACAGCGAGAGCAGGGTTCTCGCCACGTGAACGCGTTGGCCCGCTGCATTGCTCGACAACCCCACCGCGCAGGCGACCTCATCGCGAACCCAATCATCGCTGCTCGCGGCTTCCAGGCCGGTCACCGCCACGACCGCCTTCTGCGTCTGCGCCATGAGCCACGCGTGCTGCCGCTCCCACGCCTGCAAGACCATCGTGCGCTCGCTGTCATCGAGAGCGCTGTCGTCGATCGAGGCCAGCATCGCCATCGTCGTCGGGCCGGGTTCCATCGCGAGCACGATCGTCGTGAACGCGCCCGCGACATTGAAACCATCTTCGACGGCGGCTGGATCTGCGAGCGGTGCGAACTCCATGCCTTCGAACCTACGTGCACGCACCGACAGAACTTCGTCGCACATCACAGATGCCGTATCTTCCTGGCATGACGCTGCGGGCCAGCATCACGCAAACAATCGCGGGTACGCGCACGACCGAACTTGCGAACGCCGTTGACGCGCTCACGGCCCGATACCGTTCCGGAATTCCGGCAGGCTCACCGATCCTGTCGCGCGAGATCGACGTGTTGGCGTATACGGCATACAGGATGCCCGCGACGTACGCCGCCACTCGCGCGGTGTTCGAACAGCTGCACGACGTCGTCCCAGATCTTCGACCGGGTAGCCTGGTCGACCTCGGGGCGGGGACCGGCGCAACCGCCTGGGCAGCCTTGGACGTCTGGCCCGATCTCACCTCGCTGACCATGCTCGAACAGTCGGACGCCGCCATCGCCGTCGGCCGACGCATCGCAGAGAATTCGGACGCCACACCGCTGCTTGCAGCCAGTTGGCGTCAATGGCACCTGGGGCAAACTCAACCGCTCGACCCTGCTGATATCGCAGTCGCGGCGTACGTCCTCGGCGAACTCATAACCGAACAGCAGAGTCTGCTTGTCGAGACGCTCGCGCGCACGGCGTCCACCGTGGTTCTTGTCGAACCGGGCACGCCAGCTGGCTACGCACGCATCATCACGGCGCGCAACGAACTGATAGCCAGGGGTCTGAACGTTCTCGCGCCGTGCCCGCATTCGCTGCAGTGTCCGTTGCTCGCACGCGACGGCGATTGGTGCCACTTCGCCGAGCGGCTCGAGAGATCGAGCACACATCGATCGGTCAAGTCCGCGGAATTGTCGTATGAGGACGAGAAGTATGCCTATGTCGCGGCGGGCCGGGCTGCGCGTCCCGGCGCCACCGGACGTCGTCCAGCCAGGATCTTGCGACACCCCACCCTGCGGAAGGGACTCGTGTCCCTCCAGCTGTGCACCGAGGAAGGCAGCGCTGTCGAGCTGAAGGTGGCCAAGAGCGAGGGCGAACCGTACAAGCGGGCCCGTCGCGCGCGGTGGGGCGACCCGTGGCCGCCACCGGAACATCCAGCTGGCTCGTCGACGTTGTCGCCTCCATGAGCCACTCTCTTCCAGCCTTCGCCGTCACCTGGGACTACCGGTGCCCATTCGCCCGCAACGCCCACGAGCACATCCTCACCGGGCTCGCCGCGGGCGCCGACTGGAACGTCAGGTTCCTGGCCTTCTCGCTTGGTCAGGTCCACGTCGCCGAGGGCGAGCCGAGCGTGTGGGACAAGCCGGAGCAAGACACCGGAATCATCGCACTGCAGGCCGGGGTCGTCGTCCGCGACCTCTACCCCGAACTGTTTCCCGCGGTCCATCGTGGGCTGTTCGCTGCCCGCCACGACGACGCCCTACATCTCGAAGATCGGGCGGTTGTCAGCGCGGTGCTCGAGCGCCACGGCGTTCCGGTAGACGTCGTGTTCGGCCGGATCGACGACGGATCGGCGCTTGCGACTGTCCGAGCCGAACACGAGGGGTTCGCCGAGTCGCACAGCGTGTGGGGCGTGCCGACGTTCATCGTCGACGACCAGGCGGTCTTCATCCGGTTCATGCATCGTTCACCGGACGGCGCTGACGCCGCGGCGTCCATCGAGACGATGGAGCGTGCAGTCAGCCTCATCGGCTGGACTGACCTGAACGAGTTCAAGCACACCTCGGTGGCGCGCTGACCGCGAGCCGGTGGCGCTACGGCGCCGGCGCGCGGGTGACGTGGTAGTACCGACTTTCGACTCCGCCGTGGTCGGGCTCGGTCTCTTGCGAACTGAGCACCCGGCTGCCGGCGGCCGAGATCACCGCGAGGACCCGCTCATACGACAATGCGGTCATCGGCATCGCCGGGGTCCATCCCAACCTGCGATACAACCAATACGGACTCACGCCAAGGCGTCGCAATGTGGTGGCCAATCGAGTGCGGGGCCGCAACAACGACCGCCACGTACGAGCCGGCGCCGGCGGCACGTGCGTCGGCAACTGAAAGATCAGCAGGCCGTCCGGCGCCAGCACCCGAACGAACTCGCGAAGATAAGTCTCGATTCCCGTTGCCGACGGAACGTGCTGTAGCGCCAGCAAGCTGAGAACGACGTCGAAGGTGCCATCAGCGAATGCACGCAGATCGTCATCGCGCAGCACGACGAACTCACAACCGGCGACTGCGCGATTGAGGCTACGCGCCTCGGCGACCATGCTCTCCGCGATATCCAGCCCGGTGACGTGCTGAACGTGCTGGGCGAGTGCTCGACTCAGACGACCTACGCCGCATCCGAAATCGAGACCGGCCACTGTTCTCGCTGGAACGCCGAACCGTCGGCCTTCCTCCCACAGCGCGTCGACGATCCGCCGCCCGGAGTCGAAAAATGCGTCGATGTCCCAGTTGCCGTTGCGGCCGTCCGGTTCGGTGAGGACGGCCCAGAGCGGGTCGACGCGACCCCAGTCCTCCCACGCTCTTCTGTTCTCGCGCATAGCTGAGCGTATGGCCTTCGACTCCAGTTCTGGGGTAGAGCGGGTCGTGCGCGTTTCCGCCGAGTCTCCTCGTGAACTCCTCGTATAGTGACCACCTCGTACGAGTCTTGTCGGACGGCCCGGAGGCCGGGCGACGTATGGAGGCCCGATGAACAGATCACTGCGACGGATCGGCATGGCAGTGCCGCCGATCCGCCGACTCGTCGAGGATCGGGACCGCTACCGGCTCGAGTCCCAGGTCCGTGACGCACAATATGGGCGCTGGCCACCGGGCCACTTCTACTCCCCGCTGCCTGACCTTGCCGACGTCCGAGCGCGCGAGTCGGAGATCTTCTTCGACCGCACCAGTGTTCCAGCCATCGATCTTCGCGTCGAAGAACAGCTGAGACTGATCTCAGAGATTGCCCCTTACTCCAACCCGATTCAATTCCCGACCGAGCGTGGCACGCGCTTCCGCTTCAACTACGAGAACGGTTTCTTCGACTACGGGGACGCCGCTCTGTTGACCGGCATGCTCGGCCGGTTCGCCTCGAAGAGGGTTGTAGAGGTCGGGTCTGGATTCTCCTCGGCTCTGATGCTCGACTATTCCGAGCATTGCCGCGAGGGCGCGATGGACCTCACGTTCATCGAGCCCTACCCCGACAGCATGTTGCGAGGACTGCTTCGAGCAGAAGACGCCGAGCGCTGCCGGGTCATCGAAGCACCGGTCCAGACCGTGCCGCTCGAGGTTTTCGCTCAGCTCGAGGCCAACGACCTGCTGTTCATCGATTCGAGTCACGTCTCGCGGATCGGCAGCGACGTGAACTATCTGTTCTTCGAGGTGCTGCCGATGCTGGCCGTCGGCGTGATCGTGCACATTCACGACATCTTCTATCCGTTCGAATACATACCGGAGTGGGTTTACGAGGGCCGAGCTTGGAATGAGGCCTACCTGCTCCGTGCCTTCCTGACGTTCAACGACAGTTATGAGATCCGGCTCTTCAGCTCCTACCTCTACAACCACCACCGCGCGACGGTCGCCGCCGCGATGCCGCTGTGGCCACGTAATGCCGGAGCTGGCATCTATCTGCAACGAACCCGCTAAGCCCTCCCGACGGCGGCTCAGCCGATCGAACTCGCCAACACTAAACTGCCAAGCGTGACAGCCCGCAGCTCCAGCTTCGACGACGTGTTGGCCGCGAACGCGGTGTACGCCGGACAGTTCCGCTCCGCTGGCCTGGAGGCACGCGCAGCCAAGGGGCTCGGCGTCCTGACCTGTATGGACTCCCGGATCGACCCGCTCGGCATGCTCGGTCTGGTGCCCGGCGACGCGAAGATCCTGCGCAACGCCGGAGCCCGAGTGACGGACGACGTGTTGCGGACGCTCGTCCTCGCGTCGTACCTCCTCGGCGTCGAGCGCATGATGGTGGTTGCACACACGAGTTGCCGGATGGCGGACACCACCGAAGCGGAGGTCCACCAGGCAGTACTCGACGCTGGCGGCCCTGACACCCGAAGCATGTCGTTCCTCACGGCGGACGATCAGCACGAAGCGTTGCGCGAGGATGTCCAGCGAATCCGGTCGTCACCCTTCCTCAGTCACGTCGTGGTCGGCGGGTTCCTGCTCGATCTCGAGACCGGTCGGCTGGACTCAATCTGCTGACGACACCCCGGTCGGGCGGGCGGCCGCCGAGGGTCGCTACGGCCAGCGCGGCCAGCGCGACGCCTCGACGCGCCGCGACCGATGGCGGTTCGCCCTCGAGCCAGCCGGCCAGGAAGCCTGCGCAGAACGCATCTCCGGCTCCTGTCGGGTCGATGACGGACGCCGCAACTGGCGGTATCAACTCGGGCCGGCCGCTGTCGTCGGCACTTACGAGCACCCCGCCCGATCCGAGCTTCAGCGCGACAACCTTGTAGTGCTCGCGCAGCGCAGCGACGACCTCGGCGGGCTCTAGGCATCCGGCGAGCACTCGCCCCTCGTCGAGGTTGGGGAGGCAGACCGCCGCGTCTCGCGTGCAGGCGAGAAAGCTCGCCGCACCAAGCTGTTCGAGGTAGGCGGCCGAGCACGGGTCGACGGTAACTGCGATGCCACGGCGTCGAGATTCGTCGATCAGGGTGACCAGGGCTGACCGCGGGCCTTCGGCGAAGAGTGCGTAGCCGTTCACGTGCAGCACATCGATGCCGTCGAGCAACGACAGCGGCAAGTCGGACGCCGTCAGGCGCAGGTTCGCACCGCGGTCGGTGTACATCGTGCGGCCGCCCTCGGCGTCCAGCAGCACGACGATTGTGCCCGTCGGAACGTCGTGATCAGGAATGAGCATCGCCTCGACACCGAAGCTCTCGAGTTCGATGCGATGGCGCTCGACGTCGGCCGCCGCAACCCTGGCGACGAACCGCACGGCGACACCTGCCGAGCCGAGCCATGCGGCCTGATTCGCGCCCGAACCGCCCGCAGTGTGCCGGATCCGCGACGTCGTGTCGCTGTCGCGGGTGACCTGATCGAGCGGTGTCACCACGATGTCGTCGATCACATCGCCGACCACGAGAACTCGGTGCGCGGCGTTCACACGCGGCTCACGTCGCGGCGAGCGCGGACCAGGCGATGGCGATCGCGCCCGCCACGGCGACATTGTTCTTGGCCAGGTCGAGATTCACCACGAGTGAGCGCCCGCCACTCTCGCGCTGGAAGTAGTCGAGCAGGAACGGACTCACGGCCTTGCCGTGCAGGCCTGCTTCGTCGGCCGCCTGCAGAGCTTGGATCAGCAGCCGGTCATGGACGTCGGGATCGAGTTGCTGCTCGAGCGGCACCGGATTCGCGACGATGAGCGCGCTGTGTGAGCCGAGCTCGTCGCCCGCATACATGATGGCCGCAACCTCGTCAGGTGAGTCGAACCGCCACTCGAGCGGAAAACCCGAGTCGTTCAAGTAGAACGCCGGGAACTTGTTGGTCCGATAGCCGACGACTGCAACGTTCAGGGTCTCGAGACGTTCAAGGGTTGCCGGTATGTCGAGGATCGACTTCACTCCCGCACACACGACCGTGACGCGGGTGCGCGAAAGGGTGACGAGGTCGGCCGACTCGTCGAACGACTCGTGCGCCGAGCGATGGACGCCGCCAAGACCCCCGGTGGCGAACACTCGGACGCCGGCGAGCGCGGCGAGCGTAGAGGTCGCGGCCACCGTCGTCGCGCCACTCGACTTGCGGCCGACCGCGACGGCGAGGTCGCGGCTGCTGACCTTGGGAATGTCGACGTCGGACGCGATCCGCTCGAGTTCGGTCTCGTCAAGACCAACAGTCGGGACGCCGTCGATGACCGCGATCGTCGCCGGCACCACGCCTTGCCGGGTCAGGATCGCTTCGAAGTCGTGTGCTGCCTGCAGGTTGCTCGGGCGCGGCAGCCCGTGAGCGATGATCGTCGACTCCAACGCGACGACCGGCCGCCCATCGGCGAGCGCAGCACGAACCGGTTCGGAGACTTTCACCAACGGCGCCACGCAGTTACTCCCACTCGATGGTGCCGGGCGGCTTGCTGGTGATGTCGAGCACGACCCGGTTCACCTCGCGGACTTCGTTGGTGATGCGGGTCGAGATGCGAGCCAGCACGTCGTAGGGCACGCGTGACCAGTCGGCTGTCATCGCATCCTCTGAAGACACCGGCCGCAGCACGATCGGGTGGCCGTAGGTACGGCCGTCGCCCTGCACACCCACCGAACGGACGTCGGCGAGCAGCACCACAGGGCACTGCCAGATCTCGCGATCGAGGCCGGCGTTCGTCAGCTCCTCGCGAACGATGGCGTCGGCCTCCTGCAACGTCGACAGCCGCTCGGCCGTGATCTCACCGATGATGCGAACGGCAAGCCCGGGACCAGGAAATGGCTGCCGCCAGACAAGAGCATCGGGCAGCCCGAGTTCCGCTCCGACTGCGCGCACCTCGTCCTTGAACAGCGTGCGCAGCGGCTCGACCAACGCGAACTGCAAATCGTCGGGCAGGCCGCCGACGTTGTGATGTGACTTGATGTTCGCCGTGCCGGTGCCGCCGCCGGACTCGACGACGTCCGGATAAAGCGTGCCCTGCACGAGGAAGTCGACCGGCGCTTCGGCACTGATCTCGCGGGCGGCAGCCTCGAACGCACGGATGAACTCGCGACCGATGATCTTCCGCTTGGTCTCCGGGTCGCTCACACCGGCCAGTGCTGCAAGGAACGTCGAGGCCGCGTCGACCACGTGTAGACGCACGCCGGTCGACGCGACGAAATCGCGCTCGACTTGCTCGGCTTCGCCCTTGCGCAGCAGCCCGTGGTCTACGAAGACACACGTCAGTTGGGGACCGACTGCGCGCTGCACCAAAGCCGCGGCCACTGCGGAATCGACGCCACCCGACAGGCCGCAGATCACCCGGCCGGTTCCGACCTGTGCGCGGATGCGCTCGACCTGTTCGGCAACGATCCCGGACGTCGTCCAGCTCGGCTCAATGCCCGCGACGTCACGCAAGAAGCGCCGCAAAACAGTCTGGCCGTGTTCGGTGTGCCGCACCTCGGGATGGAACTGCACGCCAGCAAGTCGACGCGAGAGATCCTCGAAGGCGGCGACCGGTGAACCGTCGGACGTCGCGGTCACGGTGAATCCGGCTGGCGCTGCCGTCACCGAATCTCCGTGCGACATCCAGACCGACTGCTGCGCCGGCAGTTCCTTGAGCAACACGCCCTCGGACGACGGCACGATGGTGACTTTCGTGCCGCCGAATTCGGCTAGCTCGGTGCGTTCGACCACGCCCCCAAGAGCACGCGCCATTGCCTGAAACCCGTAGCAGATACCGAAAACCGGAATACCGACGTCGAAAAGCTCGGGGTCGACGAACGGCGCACCGTCGGCGTAGACCGACGACGGGCCGCCGGAAAGGATAATCGCGGCCGGCCTGCGGGCGACGATCTCGGCGACCGGCATCGTATGCGGAACAATCTCGCTGTAGACGTCGGCCTCGCGCACCCGGCGCGCGATCAGTTGCGCGTACTGGGCGCCGAAATCGACGACGAGGACGGTCGGGTTGTCGGCAGTGGGCCTGCTCAAGCCAACTCGCTTTCGACGTCGGGATATCGGTCGAGTCTAGTGCCGTAGCAGGCCCGGAATCGGCTCGACGCCGTTGGGGAGTCCTGACACAGTGGCGCACTATGGCGAACCTCGAACTTGTGACTGCCGCGGACGTGCAGCTCATGCAGGGTCTGGCGCAACGTGTCACCGCCATCCGTCCGGACCTCGTGAACAGCGACGCGTCGTTCGGCGAGCTGGCCTGGACCTGGGGCAAGGGCCACGCCAGCGACGGCGCAAGCTGGCCTCGTCGGCTGTGGTTCGCCGGCGGAGATCTGGTGGCCTGGAGCTGGGCCTATCTTCCGCACCAGGTCAGGCGAAGCGACGGGTCGGTGAAGGACGTCACCGGCGCCTATCTGGCGTATCAGTACGATCCCGACCACGCCGGGCTGGTTGACGAGGTGATCGACTGGTACGACGCAACGGCCGCGGACCTCGAGCGGACCGTGCTGCCCAGCGCCGCCGACGAGTTCGCTCTGAAGCGATGGGCGGCGCACGGCTATGAGACCGACCCGGCGTCGCTCGGCGACACCGCGTGCTGGACCCAACTCAACCAGCGCGACCTCACCGACATCGAACAGCCGACGCTGCCAGCCGGATTCCGGTTCCGCACCGCCGACGAGGTCGGGCCGAAGGCCGCGGTCCAGGCCCATATCGACGCCTGGGCTCCGTCGACGTACACGGCCGAGGGCTATGAAGGCGTCCGGCAGACGGCGACGTACCGCGGCGACCTACACATCCTGGTGGAGGCGCCGGACGCGACGATGGCATCGTCGACCATCATGTGGCTCGATGAAGCGAACAAGACCGCTGAGTTCGAACCGGTCGGAACGCATCCGGACTACCGGCGGATGGGGCTGGGAAGGGCGTTGCTTCTGCAGGGGATGCAGTTGGCGCGCGCGGCCGGGGCCATCCATACGACAGTCGCCTGCCTGGGCGCGCCGGGACATCCCGCGGCGCGCGGGCTGTACTACAGCGTCGGGTTCCGTGAGTTCTCGCGGGACGCGCCGCTCATCAAATACAAGACCGCGGGCTGAGGACTACGACTGCGTACCAGCAGTCGACCGGCTCAACACCTCAAGCACCGCATTGCACAAGACCAGCGCGACGGCTATGACGAGCAACGCCGGACCTAAAGCTTTGAGTCCGGCGTGCGAAAGAATGATGCCAACAACCCCGGAAATGCCTGCTGCGCCGACGTTTGCGGCCGCAATCTGCCAACCGATCGCATGCTGCGCGCGCTCGCTCCCGATGCGAACAGGGGTCAACGTGACGAGCGAAGGGAACACCGGCGCGAGCGTCGCGCCCATGACCGCGAACGCGATGATCACGACAGGTACGGACGGCGCCCACCAGATCAACAGCGCTGCAAAGAGGCCCCCCGCGCAGCCGACCCGGACCAGAGTGGCCGGGTTCGGTAGCTGCTTCGGTATCGCTATCGCGAACCTGGCCAACGTAAGTGAACCCCAGTAGACGAAGACGGCCGGCCCGGCAGCTGCAGCGCTGAGCCCGAGCGGCCCGCGGAAGAAACTGGCGGCCCACACACCACCGGTCACCTCGAGGCCGGTGTAGAAGAAGAACACCAGCACGCCGAGAGCGATGAGCAACTTTATATGCGGTCGGTCGAGTTCCACGGCCGGACCCGGCACGTCGACAGCATCGACAACGTCGACGGCGTCGTCATCCGGATCGGTCGCCTTGGGCAGCCAGTGTGACCCGGTCCGCCACCAGCCGTAGGCCAGCAGCAATTCGAGACCGATGAGCAAGACATAGGCCGGGCGGAACGACGTCCAGAGAATTGCGACGGTGATGACCAGTGGGCCGAGCGCGGACCCGACGCCGTATGCGCCGTGCAACAGATTGAGCAGCCGCAAGCGGCCCGACAGAGCGACGACGGTGTTGAGACCGGTGTCCAGCAGCCCGGCCGCCGCACCGAGCAGCGCCGAGCCGATCAGCACCATGAACCACAGCGGCGCGAACGCGATCGACGCGGCTCCGGCCGCGGCAATCAGCCCGGCGAACACCAGCAGCTTTCCGACGCCGAACCGGCGAAGCAACGCGCCCGTCTTGACGGACGTCGACAGGTTTCCGACCAGCCCGCACAACAGAATCTGCCCAAGACTGCTCAGCGGCTGATGGAACGTGTGCCGCATCGACGGCCAGGCCGTGCCCAGCATGCCGTCGGGCAGGCCGAGGACGACGAACCCGCCGAGGCTCCACGCAGCAAGCGCACGTGTTGCGCCGCCATGAGTCGAGGCCGGCGCGTTCTCGCTCAAGCGATCACTGAGCAATCCGGCCAGCCACCTCGCGCAGCGCCTCGAGGGTCGCGGAGACGACCGGATCGTCCTGCGCGCCCGACCGCACCGCGGCGAAGATGTTGCGCGCCGCGCGTTGACCGCTGATGGGGCGAATCACCATCCCCGGACATTCCAGCGGCTGCGCGAGCCGTGGAACCAACGCGACACCAGCCCCGACGCTGACCAGGGCCGCGACGGCGTGCCAGTCGGAGCTGTAGTGCCGAACGTCGGGGCTGAAACCAGCGGCAGCACACACCGCCAGCGTGACCTCCGAACACGATGAGCCGGGAGATGCGGTCACGAAGATCTCACGCGCCAGCTCGGTGAGATCGAGGCTCGACCGCTCGGCAAGGGGATGGTCGGCCGGCAACACGACGTCCATCAGGTCTGCCAGCAGGTCGACCCGGTAGTAGTGCGGATCAGTGCGTGGCGGGGACTTGCGGTAGTCGACCGCCACGACGACGTCGAGTTCGCCGCGGTCGAGCCGGGTGAAGACGTCGGGCGGCTCCATCTCGACCGCTGTCAGCACGATGCCCGGTCGCGTCGTACGGAGTTCGCGCATCGCGGGCGCGATCAGCCCGGAGATGCCTGTCGAGAACCCGGCGACCGACACTCTGCCGATCTGACCGTCGCCGAACGCGGCGAGGTCGGCCCGGGCCCGCTCGAACTGGGCCTGGACGACCGTCGCATGGGTCAGGATGACCTGCGCCTGACCGGTCAGCCGCACTCCCCGACCAGTCTTTTCCAGCAGCGGGACGCCGAGGTCGCGCGAAAGGGCGGCAATCTGCTGTGACACGGCCGAGGGAGTCAGGTGCAGCCCACTGGCCGCGCTGGTGACCGTGCCGCGGACTCCGACCTCGCGCAGAACGCGAAGCCGCTTCGGATCGATCGTGAAGTCTTTGCTGAATGCACTCATGCGCAAATACTAGATGGACCTGAACGGTTTTGTCAGCCACCATGGATCCATGTTCGCTCCCTATTGCCCCCGTCACGGGTCCCGCGTGCTCCTCGGCTACGAATCCGTCGTCGGCATCGAGCAGACGCCACACGGCCCCAAAGTCCTCGTTCGCTGCCACTGCGGCGAGCTCCTGGTGCACGACGAGAGCCCGCTCGACCTCGCCACCCCCGCCTAGAGGGCTTGGTAGCGCTCCCGAAACCGGATGCCCCGCCGACGTCCGATGGTTAACGTGGTCGCACGTGCGTGCCTTCCCGTTGGCCGACCCCGGTGATCCCGAACTCGGCTCCCCGCTGCGCTTCCTGATCTGGATCGCCAGAGGCCAACAGGCCACCCTGGTCGGGGGCATGGCGTTCGGCGTCATCTGGATGTGCGGCCAGGCCGCCGTCCCGTTCGTCGTCGGCCGCGGCATCGACAGGGGCATCGCAGCGCACGACACCGCAGCGCTCGTGTTCTGGTCGGGAATCCTGCTCGGCGTCGGCGTCGTGCAGGCGAGCGCCGGCGTCCTGCGTCACCGCTGGTCCGTCACGAACTGGATGACCGGCACCCTCAGGATCGAGCAACTGCTCACGCGCAAGGCCGCCCGGCTCGGCCGGTCGCTCACCGAACGGATCGACCTGGGCGAGGTCGTGAGCAGCGGCACCACCGACGCCGGCTACATCGGGAACTGCCTGGACATCACCGCGCGCGCCGCGGGCGCGATCGTGGGCTTCGCCGCGGTCGCCGTCATCATGCTGCTGACGTCTGTGCAACTCGGGCTCGTGGTGCTGATCGGCGTCCCGCTACTGATGCTCTTCATCGCGCCGCTGCTCCGGCCGCTGCACCACCGGCAGACCGAACTGCGCGCTTCTGTCGGCAAGCTGACGAACTTCGGCGCCGACACCGTGGCGGGTCTGCGCGTCCTGCGGGGAGTAGGCGGCGAGACCGAGTTCGTCGCGCGCTACCAGGCTCGATCGCAGGACGTGCGCCGCAAAGGCATCAAGGTCGCGGCTGTCGGCTCGGTGCTCGACGGCGCGGAGGTGCTGCTGCCGGGCGTCTTCGTCGTGGTCGTGACGTGGATGGGCGCGCGGCTTGCTCTTCAGCACAAGCTCACGGTCGGCGAGCTGGTCTCGTTCTACGGTTACGCCGCATTCCTCGTCGCGCCCGTGCGGATCGCGACCGAGGTCGCAGAGAAGTTCACGAGAGGTTTCGTCGCGGCTCGCCGGCTGCTGCGCGTGCTCGCACTCGTTCCGGTGCTGGCTGAGCCGATCGTTGCGACCGCGGCGCCGACCAACGCCGGCCTGGTCGACACGACAACGGGTTTCGCCGTTACGCCGGGCGAATTCGTCGTCGTCGCGGCCAGTGAGCCCGCCGACGCGAGCGACCTTGCCGACCGGCTCGGCCGCTACCGTGACCCGAGCGGCGACGACCGCGTGCTGTGGGGAGAAGCAGCCCTTACGACCATCGCCATCGACGCCGTACGGCGGCACATCCTGGTCAGCGACAAGGATCCGCGACTGTTCGCCGGCCGACTGCGTGACCAACTCGACCCGTTGGGTCGGGTCGACGACGATGCCGTGCTGACTGCGATCGACGTTGCCTTTGCTCACGACGCTGTCGACTCGCTTCCCGACGGGCTCGACGGCAGGCTCGACGAGCGGGCTCGCGGCCTTTCCGGCGGGCAGCGACAGCGACTGGTACTTGCCCGTGCATTGCTCGTCGACCCCGAGATTCTGGTCCTCGACGAACCGACCAGCGCCGTCGATGCCTACACCGAGGCACGCATCGCCGACGCGCTACGACGTCACCGGGCCGGCCGAACCACCATCGTGATGTCGACCAGCCCACTCGTGCTCGATCACGCCGACCGCGTCGTCTTCCTGCACGGCAACCGCGTCGTCAACGTAGGGCTGCACCGCGAACTGCTGGCGACCGATGCGTCGTATCGCTTCGTCGTCGCGCGCGACGAGGAGTCGGCATGAGCACGGCGAACAGCGGCCTGCTGCCCGTCGCGAGCAGTGCCGACGTCAAGGCCTACGCACTCGACCTGCTCCACCGGCAACGCTCGAAGGTGTTGGGAGTGCTTGCGTTGTACGCCGGCGCCGCGCTGGCCGGCCTGGCCGGACCACGTCTGCTCGGGGAGCTTGTCGGTGCCGTACAACATGCGACGACTCGCACCCACATCGATCACATCGCTCTCGTGCTTGCCGGATTCGTCATCGCGCAGGCCGTCCTTGTCCGCACCGCGCGCTACGCGTCGTCGGTCATCGCCGAGGGCGTGTTTGCCGAACTGCGCGAGGAGTTCCTGCGCAAGGTGGTGTCGCTGCCGCTGTCGATGGTCGAGCGCGCCGGCACCGGTGACCTGCTGACCCGGATGACAAGCGACGTCGACGCGATGTCGCGAAGCGTGCGGTTCGCGATGCCCGAAACGATGATCGCGATGGCGACGTCGATTCTCACCTTGGTAGCTGCGTTTCTGACTGCGCCGCTCGTCGCCTTGCCGTGCCTGGTGGTGTTTCCCCTCCTGTTCGTCGCGACCAGGTGGTATCTGAAGCGGGCGCCGCAGGGCTACCTGCGCGAACGCAGGGTCTACTCGCACCTCTTCGCCGGACTCACCGAGACGCTCGAGGGCGGCCGCACGATCGACGCACTCCGTCTAGGAGACAAGCGGATCAGGCGCGGCGATGACGACATCAGGCGCGCGTTCGTCGCCGAGCGCTACACGCTCCAGCTCCGGACGGTGTGGTTCCCGACTACCGAGGCGGCCTACGTGCTGCCGGTCGTCGCCGCATTGCTGGTCGGCGGCGTGCTCGCGCTCAACGGCCATGCGTCGCTTGCCCAGGTCACCGCCGTGACTCTCTACTTCCAGCAACTCGTCGACCCGGTCGACCGGCTGCTGGGCTGGCTCGACGAACTCCAGGTCGGCGCGTCGTCACTGGCTCGCCTCGTCGGCGTCGGCCGGGTGCCCGCCGACCGCGTTTCGACCGGCGCGCAACCCCGAGGCGAAGAACTTCGTGCGGACGACGTGCGCTTCGCCTATCGAGCAGGCCGCGACGTCCTGCACGGCATCGACCTCGTCGTCCGTCCCGGTGAGCGCATCGCGATGGTCGGCCCGAGCGGTGCGGGCAAGAGCACCCTCGGGCGGCTGCTCGCTGGCATCCACGGCCCGCGCACGGGCAGCGTGACTGTCGGCGGCGTCCCGCTCGTCGAGCTCGAGATCGACCAGCTGCGACGCGAGGTCGCGCTCGTCACCCAGGAGCAGCATGTGTTCGTCGGGTCCGTCGCCGACAACCTGCGGCTCGCACGACCGTCGGCGGACGACGACCAGCTGCGGTCGGTACTGCAGTCGATCGATGCCTCCGACTGGGTGCATGCACTGCCTGACGGCCTCGCGACCGCGGTTGGCTCGGGCGGATACGTCCTCACGCCGGCGCAGGCACAGCAGATCGCGCTGGCCCGATTGGTGCTGGCCGACCCGCACACGCTGGTGCTCGACGAGGCGACCTCGCTGCTCGACCCGCGGGCCGCCCGGCGACTCGAGCGGATTGCGTTCGAGGCGCGCAAGCACGGAAGGCTTGAACATCGCATCGATCGTGCGCTGTTGGAGCTGACCGATCGCGTCGACGATGGAAACGTCGTGTTCGGCGGGCGGACTGTACGCCCAAAACGGCAGGTTGCCGTAGCCGGTCCATCCGACGTAGCCGTACCCCGACCACTCCGAATAGCCGAGGTGGCTGAGCAGCGTCGGCGAGTAGTTCCATGCGCCGGGCGAAAAGACGAACCGGTCGAGCAAAGCGAGCGCCCGCTCTTGCTCGGCTCGCGGCACCGGCACGATGGGCGCAGAGGCGCCCGGGTCGCCGCGGTGCGCGCGCGATAGATACTGGCCGCCGATGAAGTTCTCGCCGATGCGCGCTAACGTGGATTCTTGCCGGAAGAACGATTGAAAGGCGTCGCGCTCAAACTCGTACGGTTGTCCGGCACGTGGGATCCGACGGTCGAGCGTGCCAACCAAGGCGTGTACGAGCCCGAACCGCACCGCGCACCAGCTCAGTGAATCGTCGGTGAGGTCACCGGTCTGCACGCGCGGATCCACTGCGTGCCCATCGCCCCATGAGACGTCCTCGTCCGATCCGTAACGGTATTTCGGATCCGACCACGCTTGCGCCCAACGTTCGAGAGTTGGCCACTCGGCATCCGGCGTCGTCGCGCCTGGAATCGGCGCATAGCCCCACTTGATCGCATAGTAATCGTACGGGCCGAGCGTCTCTGGGAAATACGTGCCTTGCCCGTATCCTTTCGGCCAGATATTGATCGGCGCGTATTCCATGACGCTGGACGTCGTGCCGTAGCGACGCGTGAAATCGAGACTTTGCAAATCCTTTGCAGTATACGCTTCCGAGCCGATGAAGTTGTGCTGTAAACCCATATTGTGGCCCATCTCGTGCAGCACCGTCGAGCGCATCGCGCCGTCGATATACCAATCCGGCAAGCGCTCGCCCCATTGTGGATTCATGATTTCCAACGCTGCCGCACCGAATGCGCGGTCTTGCTCGACAAAAGCGTCCTCTTGGGANNCCAGCGCCGCCGTGACCGACGGGCTCGACGTAGTCGCGCCAATTCCCGATGCCGACGGAGTCCGCGCTCAGCAGGATGCCGACGCGGAATTCTTGTCCTGTGCGCGGATCGTACAGGGTCTGAGAGTCCGCACCGAACGACGGTTGCCATTCGGGAATCCAACGGATGACGTTGTAGCGGATGTCGTCGG
>PLCK01000071.1 GCA_003134755.1 Actinomycetota bacterium
CGATTCCCGTCAGGTCACGGGGACACGCCTCTACGAGCTGGTACCTCCACTGCCCGTACTTGAAATCTCCAACGCCGGACCACCTCCTTTCCGCGGTTGGCTCAAATCTAGCTGATGGGTCAGGACGGATGCCGACGTTCCGTTTCGACCGCCTCCCGGACCCAGCAAGCGGCCAGGTGGTCGTTGACCACGCCGCACGCCTGCATGGCCGCGTAGACCGTCGTCGGGCCGACGAACTTGAAGCCACGCCGCTTCAACTCCTTGGCCAGCGCCGTCGATTCGGTCGTCACTGCCGGCACATCGGCAACGGACGCCGGGGCGGCTCGCCGTCGCGTCGGCGCGAATGACCACACCAGCTCCGACAAGCCTTCGGCCAGCTCGGTCGCCGCTCGCGCATTCGCAATCGCCGCGGTGACTTTCGCGCGGTTGCGCACGATGCCGACGTCGGACATCAACCCCTCGACGTCCGCCTCGGTGAACTCGGCGACCGCCTCGATCGAGAAGCCGGCGAACGCACGCCGAAAACCTTCGCGCTTGCGCAGGATCGTGATCCACGACAGACCCGACTGAAACGCCTCGAGCACGATGCGCTCGTATACGGCGTCGTCACCGCGGACGGTGCGACCCCACTCGAGATCGTGGTACTCGATGTACTCAGGTGCGCTGTATGCCCAGCCGCAGCGGCGCACGCCGTCTGGGCCGACAACCGCGGTCACGGCCGCAGCGCGCCGTCAGCGCCCTCGATCACGCGCGCCAACCGGCGCAGCGACAACCGGACGAACAACGCGACACCAGGCCGAACGACGACCCAGCCGATCTCGCCCAGCAGGCCGAGCGGGAGCTGGAGCCATTCGGACCAGACGATGCGCGACAGCTCGGGACCCAGTTCTTCAACCTCAAAAGCTCCTGAACCGCGCACGATCGCGCCGATGTGCTCGACGACGCAACGGGCCGGTCGCGCGGGCGGCGGCTGCCATTGCGAAAACGTCATGGTGTCGCGCAAAGCAATTGGCCCGAGCCTGGTTACGCCCTCGATGCCCGCACCGACCCCGTCGCCCTCGTCAGTGGTGCGGTGGACCTTCGTGAGCAGCATCCAGTCGGCGTGCTTCTCCCAGTCGATCAACGCCGCCCACACCCGGTCGAGCGGGGCAGCCACATCAGTCGCGACGACGATCTCGGCCACGGGCTAGTGATCTGTGGCGGGATCGACGGAGTCGGCCGGTGGTTCGTAGGACGCCGGNNGGACGCCGGTCGTTCATAGGACGGCGGTCGTTCGTAGGACGGCGGTCGTTCGTAGGTGGCGGCGGGCACCGTATCGGTCGGCGCCTCCGCCTCGCGGACCTCGACCGGCTCGGTGGATTCGACGACTTCGGTACCGGCCTGGGGGTGAAGTTCAAACGGCCGCCCCGTCAATTGCTCGAGAGCGGCGTCGCGCTCGGCAATCTCGCCGGCCAGCCGGTCGAGCGCGTCGTCGACCTCGGCCATCCGATAGCCGCGGAACGCAAGGCTGAAGCGCGCGGCGGCGATGTCGGCTGCGCGCACCGTGCGGTCTTCGGGCAGCGGTTGTCCCGGCCAGTCCGGCCGAAAGTAGGTCATCGAGCCGCCGCGACCCATGGTCACGGCGAACACCGCGAAGATGACGACGGCAGAAACAATGATCCCGAGGAGGACAGGCACCCCCCGATCGTGCCATGTCAGAGTGACCGAAGGATGGCGGGCACCCATAAGTCGAGTGGTCTGCCATGCGTCCGACTGGAGAGCCGATGCCCCTGCGACTGGGCCAGCGCGAGTTCGCTGATGACGAACTCGTCGTCATGGCCATCATCAATCGCACGCCCGATTCGTTCTTCGACCAGGGCGCGACGTTCGCCACGCAGGCCGCGCTCGAGGCCGTCGACCGGGCGATCGCCGACGGTGCCGACATCGTCGATATCGGTGGTGTAAAAGCAGGACCGGGTCCGGACGTCAGTGCCGCGGAGGAGATCCGCCGGGTCGGCGATTTCGTGGCGACGGTTCGGGCCCGGCACCCGTCGCTCGTCATCAGCGTCGACACGTGGCGGGCCGAGGTCGGGCGAGTCGCGACCGAAGCGGGCGCCGACCTCTTGAACGACGCCTGGGGAGGCCACGACCCGGAGCTCGCCGAGGTCGCGGCCGGCGCAGGCGTCGGGCTTGTGTGCTCACACGTCGGCGGGCTGCCGCCGCGGACCGATCCGCACCGCGTCAGCTACGCCGACGTCGTCCGCGATGTGATCGACACGGTCGTGGGCCTTGCCGAGCGTGCAGTGTCCGTCGGCGTCAGGGCCGACGCGATCCTCATCGATCCGGCGCACGATTTCGGCAAGAACACCCGGCATTCCCTCGAGGTCAGCCGCCGGCTCGACGAACTCGTCGCAACCGGCTGGCCCGTGCTGGTCGCCCTGTCGAACAAGAAGTTCATCGGCGAGACGCTCGACCTCCCGGCCGGCGAACGTCTCAACGGGACGCTCGCGGCCACCGCTCTGGCTGCGTGGCAGGGCGCCCGGGTGTTCCGCGCACACAACGTGCGGCAGACCCGCGAGGCCCTCGACATGGTTGCTTCGATCCGCGGCTCACGGCAGCCCTCGGTGTCTCGACGTGCACTGGCCTGAGGCCGCCGGCTGGACGCCCTGATCGACCGCCTTTACACGACCCGTACCTTCCGCCAATGGCGCGAACACTGCGGCGTCCGACTCTTTGGGAAACGTTCACCACTTCCCCTGAGCCGGAGGCTTCCGCATGAACCGCTTTCTCCCGCACACCCGCCGACGGGTGCTGATGCTCGGCGCCGGCTGCGTCGCCTGCACAGCACTGCTCGCCGGTGTCGCGAGTGCCGCCAGCAACGGGCCGAGCACCACTCCCTCGCCGAACAGCACGTCATCGGCAGGCGGTTCGGCGAATGCGCCCGTCGCGAAAGGCAAGCTCGCCCAGGCCGTGAAGGAGATCCTCCAGCAGGTTCGCGCCGGCGCTACACACGGCGAGGTCACCGTTGACACGAAGAAGGGTGTGCAGACGATCGATTTCGAGGGCGGAACGGTCTCGCAGGCGTCGCCCACCGGCTTCCAGGTGACCGAGCCCGACGGGGCGACTGGGAGCTGGGTCGTCGGCGCCAAGACGAAGGTGCGCGAGCGCGGTCAGGGCAGGAAGGCGGCTGCGGGCAGTGCCACCGCCACGGCTCCCGCGACGATCAGCGACGGCGACAACGTGGTCGTCGTCGGACTAAAGAGTGACGGGACGACGACGGCGCGGGTTGTCGTCGTGTTGCCGAACGCCGGCGGCAAGGCGAAAGCGCGGACGCACGCACCCACGCCGACGTCCGGACTGGCACCGACATCGGCGCAGGCCTAGCTCGCGCCCTCCGGCCGCCACGCAAAGGAGACCGAGGGGGCTCCTTTGCGTGGCGTGCTGTTGCAAGCAGTGGTAACCACGGCGCGGTAGAGCGCGCCGTCGTTACCACCCCTTCCCGAGCGGGGGAGCGCGGTCAGCGGGCGAGCGGTCAGCGGTCAGCGGTCAGCGATAGCCCCTCGGTCTGGGCCCAACACCGCGCCCACGCCCCGTGCACATTGACCTTTGGTAATCATGGCGCGATAGAGCGCGCCGTCGTTACCACAACCTCGCCAATGTCGCGGCGTCACGACCACGCGTCACGGATCGGCTTCGAGAACCTCGCCCGCCGTCGGCTGGATTCGCTGCTGATGGCTTTCCAGGACGTCGAACGCCTCGGCGATCTCGGTTGTCCAGTGGATCGCGTCGCGCACGGCCGGCCGGGCGAATCCCCGCAACACCAGGTCGTCGACCTGCGCACGGAGCATCGCGAACACACCGTCGGGGTCGAGGACGACGAGTGGCTTCGAGTGCATACCGAGCGACCGCGATACCCAGATCTCGAAAACTTCTTCGAGCGTGCCGAGTCCGCCGGGCAGCGCCAGGAACGCGTCAGATCGCCGCTCCATCTCACCTTTGCGCTCGCGCATGTCACGCGTGACGACTAGTTCGTCCGCATCGCTGTCGGCCACTTCCATGTCGACCAGCGCCTGCGGGATCACTCCTACAGTTCGTCCGCCTCCGGCGCGCACCGCGCGGGCGAGCGCACCCATGGACGACACGCTGCCGCCGCCGGACACCAGCACGTAGCCGCGCCGGGCGATCTCGGTACCGACCTCGGCCGCAAGGAGGATGTAACGCGGATCGATGCGTTCGCTCGACGCGCAGAAGACGCAGACGGTCGTCATCGTCAACGAGCCGTCGCCCCGTAGCGGTTGGCCTCGGCGCGTTCGATGAGGTCGACAATCTCGGCGATGTCGTCGGTGACATGAACGAGATCGATGTCGTGCGCCGCGATCGTGCCGGCCGTGACGAGCGTCTCGCGCAACCACTCGATGAGGCCGTTCCAGTACGACGAGCGGTACAAGATGACAGGGAACGACGTCACCTTGCGGGTCTGTACCAGGGTCAGCGACTCGAACAGCTCGTCGAGAGTGCCGTAGCCGCCCGGAAAAACCACGAACGCCTGCGCGTACTTCACGAACATCGTCTTGCGGGCGAAGAAGTACCGGAACTGGAGCCCGATGTCGACCCAGTCGTTGAGCTTCTGCTCGAACGGCAGCTCGATGCCGAGCCCGACCGACACGCCGCCTGCCTCACTGGTGCCCTTGTTGACCGCCTCCATGATCCCGGGACCGCCACCGGTGATGACTGCATACCCGGCCCGGGCCAAGGCCGCACCGAGCTTCTCAGCGGCGGCATAGTCGGGGTCGTCGACGTGGGTGCGCGCCGACCCGAACACCGATACTGCAGCGCCGAGTTCAGCCAGCAGGCCGAATCCTTCGACGAACTCCGACTGGATCCGCAAGACCCGCCACGGGTCAGTGTGCACCCAGTCGGATGACCCGCGGTTGTCGAGCAGCCGCTGATCGGTCGTGGTCGTCTGCACCTGGGCCCGGCGCAAGGTCACCGGACCGCGCTTCTTCTCCGGCGGGGGCGTCCGCGGGTGTTGGGTCGAGGCGTCGGTGGTCGAGGCGTCCGGCTCGGTCATGTTCGCAGGCTAGTCGGAGCCCACCGGACGCCGATGGGCCGACACCGACGAACCTGCACGCGTCGGGGCGTTTCGCCCCTGATTCGACGCGAACAGGGACACACTGTGGGGATTCGTCCCGATCCTCGAGGTGACGTCATGGTCGAGCCGCTCATTGCCGCGCGCGCGAAACAATGCCTGCGCAACCAACTCCCGGGCCTCGTAAACGTCTCGGCGCCTTCGACGGCGGACCGCCCGGACTGGCCGGCGCCGCCTCCCGGCGAACAGCGCATAGGCATCTGCTGCTCGGGCGGCGGCATCAGGTCGGCGTCCTACGGTCTTGGCGCTCTGCAGGCGCTCGAAGAGGCCGGAGTTCTCCAACGGGCCGAGTATCTGGCCACCGTCTCGGGTGGCGGCTACATCGGCGGAGCGCTCACGATGGTCGCCGCGACGCCGAACTCCGAGCTGGTCTGGGGCGAGGGGCGACCGGCGCCGTTCGCGCGGATGTCCCCCGAGGAGCAGTTCCTGCGCGACCGCAGCACCTACCTGGCACCTGACATCAAGGGAAGGCTGCGCCTCGTCTGCCGCCTGCTGCTCGGAATGATCGTGAACCTCAGCTTCGTCACGGCGCTGGCCATCCTCGCGGGCCGGCTCCTCGGCTGGTTCGCCGGTGAAGTGCTGCCCGATCCGTTGCGACCCGGCGTCCACACCGGTAACTGGCACGTCAAGGCGTGGATGTTCGGCACCGGCATCGTCGCGGGGTTCGGCCTGTTGCTGCTGCTCGTGACCGCGACCGTGCTCATGCCACCGAGCCGGAACGTCCGCATCTTCCGGGCCGGCCTGGTCGTCATGGGCGCCGCGGCGATCGTGTTCGGCGTCGTCGTCGCGGCGCCCGCGGTGATCATCGGCGTGCGCAATGCCGCGGCCGGCCTTGCGTTTGCTGTCGACTGGACCTTCCGGCACGTCACACCGGCGTCCAATGCGACGCCGTCGACCCGCAACAGCGGCGGCGCAGTCGTCACCAAGATCGGTGGTGTCCTGACCGCTCTCGGCCTGCCGACGATGCTCCTCGGAGTGTTGCGCGCCGGCCTGAAGAAGGACCGTTCGAAGCTGGCACTGCTGGCCGGTGGCGTCATCGCGCCACTGCTGCTCGCGTACGCGTTGTTCGCATCCGGCAGCGACGCCGCCAGCCGGGGTTGGGGTACTCGGCAATGGGCCTGGCTGCTACCCGCTGCGGCAGTAGCCTCACTCATCTGGCTGTTCGGCGATCTGACGACGGGCTCGATGTACCCGTTCTACAAGAAGCGGTTGGCCAGCGCGTTCGCGCTGCAGCGGTATTGGCGGCGTCCCGATGGAACGCTCGTCGACAGCGTCGAGGCCGAAGGCGAGCTGGCCGCCGGCATGCGCGACTACGACGCGTTGGTGTCACTGTCGAGCACGGTCCCGGCCCGGCAGTGGCCGAAGCTGGTCTGCTGCGCGGCTGCGAACGTCAGCGATCCCGGCATCACCCCGCCGGGTCGCAACGCGGTGAGCTTCACGTTCGACTCGGACTGGGTCGGAGGTCCCGACGTCGGCTACGTGCGAACGTCGGCCTTCGAGAGCGCGCTCGGACGCCGACGGGCGGCCGACATCACCATGATGGCCGCGATGGCGATCAGTGCCGCGGCGATCTCTCCGTCGATGGGACGCATGAGCCGGCCACAGGTTCGATTCCTTCTCGCACTGACCAATGCGCGCCTGGGCGTCTGGCTCCCGCACCCGCACCGGGTGAATGCGCGGCTGGCCGAGAACGCCAAGCTCATCGAGCAGAACCGTCAGCCGAAGAAATGGCTCTCGCGACCGCGATTCACCTACCTGTGGCGCGAGATGACGGGCAACAACACGACCCGCGCGCCGTTCCTGTACGTGACCGACGGCGGTCATTGGGAGAACCTCGGGTTGGTCGAACTGTTGCGCCGCAGGTGCACAACCGTCTACTGCGTCGACGCATCCGGCGACGACGAGCACACGTTCACGACCATCGGTGCCGCCATTGCACTGGCCCGCAGCGATCTGGGCGTCGACATCGACCTCGACCCGTCGGTGATGGGCAAGACGGACGCCGACGACCCGTCGTATTGCGCGGCCGACTACGCGATAGGCACGATCACCTGGCCGGCAACCGGAGATACGCCGAAACTGACCGGCAAGCTGGTGTTCATCAAGGCAACGGTGACGCGCAACGCGCCCTGGGACGTGCGGTCCTACAAGCTGCGATTCCCCGACTTCCCGAACGACACCACCGCCCAGCAGCTGTACGGGGACGAGAGGTTCGAGTCGTACCGGGCGCTCGGCCACGACAGCATGTGTCGCGCGCACAAGGCGCTGACGAGTCTGCCGACGAAGTCAGTCGACCTCGACGCCCTTCGGCCACCCCCACAACGCCGTGAGCCACGCGGTGAGCCGCGCCGGGCCCGCGTTCAGGTGGGCGAGGTGCCGCTGCCGGAAGACGTGCCGCTGCCGTGACGCACCTCGGTGACGAGTTCGGCTCGCACCGACGGCCGCAGCAGAATGCCGGCGACGATCAGCGGCGGCGCCAACACGAGCGCTGCCGGTCCGGCGCCCTCGGCGATCGCGGCTCCCGTCGGCACTGCACCCACCAGCCCGAGGACCACCACCGCGGACCAGTAACCGCGTCGTCGGCCGCGCGCCAAGGACCATCCGGCAGCCGAAGCGGCGACACCGAACAGCAGAAAGACGACTGCCGCGATCGGCTGGCGGGTCAGTAACGCGAAGCCGCCGATCAGGCCGACCAGCGCCGACAGGCCCAGCATGACCAGAGCGAACGCGAGTGCCGGCGGCCAACGGCGTCCGCGCCCAGGCGGCTGACCGTACGGCGCGGCGACGGGTTCGGTCATGGCCTTGCGCAACTGCCGACGGGCGCTGGAAGCAGATTCGCGACCACCTGGCGCGTTCGACCGGCGCGGCTGCGGGCGCTCGCCTCGCGGCCCCGGCCCACGGCCGTCTCGCGGCCCGGGGCCACGGCCCTTGATCCGACTCATCAGCCGGAAAGGTAGCGGTGCAGGGTGACCTCGGCCTGCTCGATCACCACGACGTCGACCCGCTCGTCACGCGCGTGTGCGACGTCAGGATCGCCGGGGCCGAAGTTGACCGCGGGAATGCCGAGCTCTGCGAATCGCGCGACATCGGTCCAGCCGTATTTCGCGACGGGCGGTAGACCGATCGCGTTGATGAAGTCGGCTGCAGCGGGCTCGCGAAGGCGGGGCAGTGCGCCCGGCGCCGCGTCGATGATTGCGACCTGATAGTCGGCGAAGATCTCACAAACGTGCTCGCCCGCGGCCTCCACGGTGCGGTCGGGGGCGAACCGAAAGTTGACCGTCACCGTGCACTCGTCGGGCACCACGTTGCCCGCGACACCGCCGACGATGCGGACGGCCGACAAGCCCTCGCGGTAGATGCAACCGTCGATGCCGACCGATCGCGGCTCGTAGTCGGCAAGCCGCTGCAGGACGGGGGCCGCCGCGTGTATCGCATTGTCACCCAGCCACGATCTGGCACTGTGCGCACGGGTGCCGGTCAAGCGGACCTCGGCCCGCATGGTGCCCTGACAGCCCGCCTCGATGCGACCAGCGGTTGGCTCGAGCACAATCGCGAGGTCGGCCTGCAGAACCTCGCGGCGTTCGCGCGAAATCCGGCCAAGGCCATTGCGCACGGATTCGATCTCTTCGCAGTCGTAGAACACGTAGGTGAGGTCATGCCGCGGCGTCGAATCGGGCGAACGCATTAACGCAGCGAGCCGCAGCATCACGGCAACGCCAGACTTCATGTCGCTCGAACCGCACCCGTAGAGGAGGTCGCCGACCAACCGCGATGGAACGTTGTCAGCGATTGGCACCGTATCGAGATGACCGGCCATGACGATGCGGCTCGGTCGTCCGAACTCGGTGCGGGCAAGAACGACGTTGCCATCTCTCTCGACATCGAGATACCCGAGATCGCGCAGCGCGAGCTCGATCTCGTCGGCGATTCCCTTCTCGTCACCGCTGACAGAAGGGACGTCAACCAAGACGGCGGTCAGAGCTGCGGCGTCCATCTCGAGATCGAGGGGCACGGCTACTCCGCCACCCCGTGCTCGCGAAGGACGTCGTTCAGCGCGAGTTTGTCGTGTGTCTGACCCTCTTCGAGGCGACGCAGAACCAACAGACACGGCATGCCGAAGTCGCCGCCGGGAAAGGACTTCACCCGACTCGAGCCGACGCACACCGACCATGCCGGCGCCTCGCCGCGTGCCAGTTCGGCACCGGACTGCGCATCGAAGACATGCGTCGACGCGGTCAGGATGCAACCCGCGCCGAGCTTCGCCCCGCGGCGCACGCGTGCGC
>PLCK01000053.1 GCA_003134755.1 Actinomycetota bacterium
AGTCTTTGCCTCGTCGTCGGTCTTGATCTTTGGCACGTACGGGGGGAGCATCCACTGGGCGATGTTCACTAGGGAGAACGGCAGCAGGAGCAGCCACAGCGCCTGCAGCGACGCCCGTGATGTCAGGCCGCCCCAGCTGTACGCCTCGAGGTGGTGGTTGCCGTCCCTGTCCCGGTCGGTCCCTAGCTTCCATCGGCGCCAGAACCCCGAGTCTGCGTTCCCTTTGACGAGGGTGACCAGCTCGTTCGGGAACGCCAGGACATCTTCGGGCGGGGGCCCTGACACGCCGTGGGTACGCAGCTCGGTGAATCCGTGCACGCTCCGGTCAATGTCAGCGGTCAGGTCGAGGGAAGCGTCCTCCCACTCAGGGTGCAGGGGCTGTTGGTTCGACATGCTCGGACCACCTCCGACCGGGCGTGTTGCACGCGAACGCCTTGCCACGGGCATCTTCGCGGATCGCACAGGAATGCATCAGGTTTCGACCGATCTTGTCCCACGGCGACGTGCCAGGGTCACCCCGCAGGTGTGGGCACATGCGGCATGGCTGCTCTGCGGCACAATCGTGCGATAATGCAGCCGGGTCAAGAGTTCGACGGGTCGCCCCTCCACCGGCACGTGGTACATCAGCGGCGCCCCCGCGCCTGACCACCTACGGTGCTCCCGGCGACATCCCCCAACTGTCCTGAACCAGCTCCTACTAAGCCCGGATCCACCGCAGTCCTGTTGTTGATGTGGCCGCAGAGGACATCTCTAAAGCGCCGTTTGCTGATGCCCGCGCGTGCCGCCAACGACGCGGAGGGAGGCATCTTGAGCCGCGCGAGTGTCTCCGGCCAAGGCTGGCGGTCTGGTTCGCGATACGTGATCAGGTGCCGGTCGCTCTGGTCGGCACCGATCAACCCAACTTCGCGTTCCTCGATGCGGTTGGCTTCCTGAAGCGCCCCAGGCCTTCTGCCGCTCTCATGCGGGCTGCGGCTCGGGGTCGAGGGCAGCGTAGTGGGCGTGCTCGTAATCGATCGGGGTGTTCATCCCCAGGGTGGAGTGCAGACACCGGCTGTTGTACCAGTCGACCCAGCCGGCGGTCGCGAACTCGACGTCGGCGATGGTCTTGTAGGCGCCGGGGTGGAAGACGGTGGTGCGGATGCACTCGGTCTTGAACAGCCCGTTGATCGTCTCCATCAGTGCGTTGTCATATGCGTCACCGACTGCGACCCTGCGTCCGAGTGACAGATGAGTTCACCGCGACCGGCGGGGTGCCCGTCGCGGTCGCGTTGCCAGATCGCCATCCGTAGCGGTGTCATCACCAGCTCGGTGGTCTTGGTCGTGGCGGCGTGCCAGGCCACGATCTTTTGGGCGAAGCAGTCGACGATGAAGCAGACGTAGACGAACCCGGCCCAGGTCCGGCAGTAGGTGAAGTCGGTCACCCACTTCACGTTGGCGCCGGGGCGGACCAGTCCCGGTTGAGCAGGTCACTGGCGCGGATCCCGTCTTTGGCCGGGATGGTGGTCCGGTGCGTTTTCGTGCGTCGGATCCCTTGATGTCCCAGCGTTTTCATCGCTCGCACCACGGTGCACTGCGCGATGGTCGGCATCGACGTGCGACGAAAGAAAGCCGTCAGCTTGCGCCGCCCATACAGGCCCTCCGGCCTCAACCGCACCACCCCATCCGCACCGTGCTCCCAGCACACATCGCGGATCGCGTCCAACGCCTGAGCGTCGCTGACGGTGCGGGCCGCCGGCATGCCTGTCTTCCACTGGCGGTAGGTGCGCGCGGCGACCGGGCAGCCCAACTCGGTGAGCACCCGACAGGTCGACTCAACCGCGTGACCGTCGCTGCGCATGGTGTCGATGAACCCCATGATCAGCGGCCGCGGGGGTCGAGTGCCCCCGCGAGAAAATCGACGCCTTCGTCGCGATCTCCAGGTCCTCCTCGAGCCGGCGGACCTTCGCTTTCAACTCCTTGATCTCCGCCAGTTCCTCACTCGTCGGGCCCTGGCGTTCCCCGGCGTCGATCTCAGCCTGCAACGCCCAGCGGCGCACCGTCTCGGCGCAGGGTCGGTCGTCGTGGTCGAAGACGCCCGCACCGCATTCGTTCCCTACCCATGAACTGACGGATCGCGACACGCCCAACCGGCCGCCGTTTCGCGGGACCCGGCCCATGCCACGAACGCAGTCGAGCTCAGTGAGGTTCCACTCCCGGCCCGGGGATAGCCAGACCAAGGTCAGCAACTCGGCCTGCAGCCGGAACCGCAGCAGCGGGACCGCGCCTTGCGCAACCGCGAGGCGTAGGTAGTGGAGGTCATGGCAAATCTGACCTGCTGACCCCGCGCACGCATCTGGGTGGGCATTTTCGGTCAGCTGCGGGGCCGGGGCGCCGATGGGTCTGGCGACCACGGGCAATGAGACTGGGGCATCGGCGATGGAGTTAGCGACAGCGTTGTGGGCGGCATCGAGTGGATGGCTGACCGATTTGCCTGTATGGGATTCGGAAGCGACCCTCGTCCTGGCATTTGGTGATCGTTGCCTGGAGCGGGACCCAACCCCGCTCCAGGAATTGGCGGGCTGCTTCCCGCGGTCGACGTTGATTGGTTGTTCGACATCCGGGCAGGTCGCGGGGTCCTCGGTGCGTGATGACGTGCTGTCGGTCGCGGTTGCACGTTTCGCCTCATCGCGGCTGGTGAAGGTTTCAGCTGATGTGCAGGGCGGCGTGGATTCGTTGACCGCGGGGCAAATACTTGGGCGCGGCTTGGCCGCAGATGACCTTCGGTACGTGTTGGTGCTGTCGGACGGTTTATGCGTGAACGGCAGTGACCTGGTCGCCGGGCTGCTGTCGAGCGTCGGGTCTGAGGTTGTGGTGACCGGTGGGCTCGCGGGCGATGGGGACCGGTTCGAGCGAACCTGGGTGATCGATGACGGTGTCATTCATGCAGGTCGGGTGGTGGCAGTCGGTGTTTATGGGGAGAGTGTGCGGGTGGGGTCTGGGTCTATGGGCGGATGGGGGATCTTCGGGCCGGAACGGTTGGTGACTCGGTCGGAGGGCAACGTGCTGTATGAGCTGGACGGTAAGCCCGCGCTTGAGTTGTACAAGCAGTACCTGGGGGATTTGGCAGCGGGCTTGCCGGCCACCGCACTGCTGTTTCCGCTGGCGGTGCGACCAGACGCCCAAGGCGACCAGCTGGTACGGACCGTTCTGGCGGTCGGTGAGAGTGATCAATCGATGACCTTCGCCGGTGACATCCCGCAGGGGTGGCGGGCGCAACTGATGCGATCCAGCCCGGATCGGCTCATCGACGGGGCTGCAGGCGCCGCCGCGCAGTGTCGCGTCGGACATTCCGGAGTGGGGCCGACGTTGGGTATCGCGATCTCCTGTGTCGGGCGCAGGCTGGTGCTGGGTCAGCGAACGGAGGAGGAGCTTGAGGCCGCCCTGGAGGTCCTCCCGGCCGGATCGGAGATGGTCGGGTTCTACTCCTACGGTGAGATCGCCCCCGGGGCTGGCGGACGAGGCGACCTTCACAACCAGACCATGACGATCACGACGTTGTCGGAAGGCTAGTGGCGTGGACGGCGGGCCGGGCGCGAGCGACCGGCTTCTTGGCCGCGTCCTCAAACGGCAGGGGCTCACCGCCTCGGACGCACCGAGCGACCCGGCGTGGATGGGTTTCCTCGACACCGTGCGGTCGCTGCTAGCTGACCAGGAGCGGGACCGTTACCTGCTGGAACGTTCGCTGGAGAACTCATCGCAGGAGATGCTTACCCTCAACGACGGTCTGCGGGCCTCGGCCAAACACCTCGCCGTCGAGCAGCAAGATCTGCGCGCCGCGAACTCGGTGCTGGCCGCCACCCTGGACTCGACCGCGGACGGGATCTTGGTCGTTAACGTCGACCGGCGGATCTCTCACTACAACCACAGGTTCGCCCAGATGTGGCAGCTGCCGGAGGACGTACTGCGTTCCGCTGACGACAGCGCCGTGTTGACCTTCGTGCTCGGCCAGCTCCGTGACCCTGACGCATTCATCTCCACGGTCGAGGCGCTCTACCAGGTGCCCGACGCTGAAAGCCGTGACACCCTCCAGTTCGCGGATGGCCGGGTCTTCGAACGCCTGTCCCTGCCGCAGTACCTCGATGGCGAGATCATCGGCCGGGTCTGGAGTTTCCGTGATGTCACCGCCGAAGACCAGCTGAACCGCGAGCTGCGGCATCGGGCACTCCACGACGGTCTGACCGGGCTGGCGAACCGGGTAGCGTTCGATGACCACCTCCAGCAGGCGCTGCGACGCCAAGCGCGTACCGATGACCGTCTGGCCGTGGTCGTCCTCGACCTCGACGGGTTCAAACACATCAACGACAGCCTGGGTCACCAGTCAGGGGACGCGGTGTTGTGCGCGATCGCCGTGCGCCTCCGCGCGGCTTTCCGAGATCTGGACACTATCGCCCGATTCGGGGGCGACGAGTTCGCCCTCATAGTCGAAGACGTTGGCTCACCCGCGCAGGCAGCCCGACTTGGACAGCGGCTGCTGAACATTCTGGCCGAGCCTGTCGCGCTCAGCACGAGGCAGGTCACACTTGGGGGCAGCATCGGGATCACGATCGCCGGCGGGGCCACCGACCAAGCCGAACACGTCCTCGGCCAGGCCGACGCAGCGATGTATCGGGCGAAGCAGGAGGGCAAGGGCCGCTATCGGCTGTTCGAACGCTCCATGCACAGCATCGCCGTCGACCGCCTCAACACCGAACAGGCGCTGCGCAAAGCGGTCAGCAATCATGAGTTGACCGTGCACTACCAGCCCGTTGTCGAGGCGCGGACTGGTCGCATCTCCTCATTCGAAGCCCTGGCACGCTGGCGTGACCCAGTGAAGGGCGACATACCACCCGACGCCTTCATCCCACTGGCCGAGGAAACTGGCCTCATCCACGAGATCGGATTTGGCGTCCTGCTTAGCGCCTGCCACCAAGCCAGGAGCTGGCACACCTCCGACCCAGGCGTGGACGTCGGCATCGCCGTCAACGTCTCCAACCGTCAGCTCGTTGAACGCTCCTACACCGAAAGCGTGTGCGAAGCACTCGCGACCAGCGGACTCGCACCCAACGCCCTCACCCTTGAAATCACCGAATCGGCGTTCGCTGGCGACACCACCCGTATCACTGCCGCTCTTGGGTACCTGCGTGGCCTCGGAGTCCGGATCGCCATCGACGACTTCGGCACCGGATACTCCTCCTTCGCCGCGCTCGCCACCCTCCCCGTCGACATCCTCAAAATCGATAAACGCTTCGTCGACGCCATCCACGAGTCCCGCGGACGCGGCCTCATCAAAGCCATCATCGGGATCGCCCACACCCTGGACCTGGAGACCGTCGCCGAAGGCGTCGAAGGACTCGCCCAACAGGCAGCACTCGTCGAGCTCGGTTGCAGCCATCTCCAGGGCTACTTGTTCGCCAAGCCCATGCCTGCCGAGGAAACCTACGCATACCTACAGCCGAGCGGCGAGCCTGCGCGGCGCTCGCGAACAAGCACTGTTTTGAGCTGCAGCTCGACTGCGGCAGGGTCCGGTCCTTCGCCGCGACCATCGAGCTAGCTCTCGTCACGAGCTTGACACTTCGAACCGCCGGGACCATGGATCTAACAGTGCCGCTCTCGCCGCATCGCCGGGGTCGGGATCCCTATCAGGCAGCGCTCATGTCGGACCCGTCCGCGCCGACGGGAGCTGAACGGCGTGTCGCATAGACGTCGCTGCGGCGCCCTGGCTTCTACTGGCCGTGCACGCCACTCAAGTAGTCGCTGGTTCTGTGGCGATGGTCAACTATGCGAATCGTCGTGGGGGCGCCGTGCCGCACGTCGCGGCAAGCGATTAAGCCCTCATCGTGCGCGCCATCACGGCTGGACTAATCGTCAGTGAGGTGCCGATTGCACTCCTGCAAGCCGGCCGCTCGGGTCGTTCCCACCGCCGCCCAATTAGAGACGGCATCCGACACCTCGGACTTATGGTCGCGATCTTCGCCTCGTCAAAGACAGCCCGGCTACGGCGCGACGCGGCGACGGGTCGCCCGCCCTCGTAACCTGTGGGTGCCGAATATGTCGTCCGGGTCATGCGGCGATGGGTGTATTCGTGGATGACGCCGCCGAGCCGGTCGTTTCGGCGGACCCGAAAGTTGTCGAGGTCGGTGACCGGTGCGGGGAGAGGTCTGAGCGGCGAGGCTTGGTCAAGGGAGCGGTGCGGCCGGTGCTCGTTGTGGTGAGCCTCGTATTCGCGCAGGACGTGTCGTAGGTGGCGCTGGTTCCGGATCAGAGTCTGGTTCAAGGAGGTCGCGGCGGCAACCACCGATCCACCGCTCCATGATCGCGTTTACGCGCGGTGCCCGGATAGGGCTGGGCGGTTCACAAGCATCAGCCGTAGGGGGGCGCGGAACCCGCTATACGGCAAGGGCTTCCGCTGGAGCGGGTGACCGGGATCGAACCGGTATGGCCAGCGTGCTGGGCTGGTCCTGCCACGGCGGCGCGGTACGTACGTCCCCGCAAGGGACCCACAATCCGCGTTTCACGACCGAGGGACGACCGTGGGCGCGCGGAAACCCTTGCTATGCAAGGGTTTCCGGTGGAGCGGGTGACCGGGATCGAACCGGCATTGCCAACTTGGAAGGCTGGGGCTCTGCCATTGAGCTACACCCGCGTGCTTCGGCGTCCGCTCAGGTTGCCATCTGGGCGTGCTGTTTGATTGGCATTCGAGCGAGAGGCCGGGCAGCGCCTAGACTACGCGGCACGCCCCGGGGCGTAGCGTAGTGGCTAGCGCGCCTGCTTTGGGAGCAGGAGATCGGGAGTTCGAATCTCCCCGCCCCGACAGCTTTCGAGCAATATCGGCTGTGTGTCGCGCAGCTCCCGCAACCAATCGGCGTCCCGGCTCGTTGTTGCCCTCGCGGGCGCCTCACGGATGGGCTTCGATAACCTCGTACGCCGCCTGTTCGTCCCTGGCCCGACCGAGGAGCTGCACCGTGAAGAGCGAAATCGAGACCCTGAGCCCGACCAGGGTCAAGCTCACCGTCGAGGTGGCGTTCGAAGAGCTCCAGTCGAACCTCGACGCCGCCTACCGCAAGGTCGCCAGCCAGATCCGCATCCCAGGGTTCCGCCCCGGCAAGGTGCCGGCCCGCATCGTCGACCAGCGGGTGGGTCGCGGAGTCGTGCTCGAGGAGGCCGTCAACGAGGCCATCCCGCAGTTCTACGGGCAGGCTGTCGAGGCGGCTGACGTCCGCGTGCTCAGTCAGCCCGAGATCGAAGTCACGAATTTCGCGGACGGCGAGCTGCTGACATTCACCGCAGAGGTCGACGTCCGACCGGCTATCGAACTCCCGGAGCTGGCGAACATCCCGGTGACCGTCGACGACGCTGAGGTCAAGGACGCCGAGGTCGACGAGCAGCTGAAGAATCTGGCCGACCGTTTCGGCACGCTGACGACAGTCGAGCGACCGGTCGAGGCGGGCGACTTCGTCAGCATCGATCTCGTGCTGAGTGCCGATGGCGCTCCGATCGACGACGGCACGGCCACCGGCCTTTCGTATGAGGTCGGTACCAACACGTTGATCGACGGGCTCGACTCGGCGCTGCTCGGCTTGTCGGCGGGGGAGTCCGCCGAGTTCGACACCTTGCTTGCGGGTCCCATGGCGGGCAAGAACGGGCGCGCGGCCGTGACGGTCAAGAGCGTGCGCACCAAGCAGTTGCCGGCCATCGACGACACGTTTGCTCAAGAGGCGAGCGAGTTCGACACGCTCGACGAGCTGCGCGCCGACCTGCGCACGCGACTTGAGCGCATCAAGCGTCTCGAGCAGGGCATGCAGGCGCGCGACAATCTGCTCGAGGCGTTGCTCGCCCAGGTCGAGGTGCCACTGCCCGAGCGCACGGTCGAGGCTGAGATCGAAGCCCGCAACGCTGCGCTCGACGAGCAGTTGGCGGCGAACGGCCTGGACCTCGCCGCCTATCTCAACTCGCAGGACGAATCGCTCGAGGATCACGAGGCGCATGTGAAAGTCGACATCGAGCGCGACATGCGTTCGCAGTTCGTCCTCGATGCGGTCGCGGCCAAGGAAGAACTCGGCATCGAGGAGGCCGAGCTGAGCGAGTACATCGTGCGACGCGCCAACCGAGCCGGCGTGTCGCCGGACGAGTACGCCCAGCAGTTGGTGCGCAATGGGACCGTTTCCATGGCGGTCGCCGATGTCCTTCGCGGCAAGGCGCTCGCACACGTGCTCGAGCAGGCGGCAGTCACGGACGCCTCGGGTAGGGCGGTCGACCTCAAGCGCCTCGAGCAGGACGCCGCAGCGGCGCGAGGCTAAGGCGTCGGGGCGCCGCGGCCCGCGGTTGACCCATTCGGGGTCTTTGCGGGGCGGGAGCCTGCGCCTACAGCGAACACCCAGCGAGAGAGCCGCGCGGAGGGTGCCCGGCCGGTTAGGGTCGCATCGTTGGCACCCGATAACCCGGTAGGCATGTCGAGACGCGTCGTTCGCGTCGCAGTCGACCGGCGACAGACGAGCAGGTGAATCGCGTGACGCTGTACTCCCCGGCTTCCGGGCCGATCGATCCGCTGATGCGGATGCCTTCGTCCGGCGTGTCTCCCGACGACGACGTCTTCAACAAGCTGCTCAAGAACCGGATCGTGATCCTCGGTTCGGTGGTCGACGACGCGATCGCGAACAAGATCTGCGCCCAGCTGCTGTTGCTCGCGGCTGAAGATCCCGAGCGCGAGATCTACCTGCACATCAACTCACCCGGCGGCTCGGTCGACGCCGGCATGGCGATCTACGACACCATGCAGTACGTCCCGTGCGACGTCGCCACGGTCGGCATGGGTCTGGCGGCCTCGATGGGTCAGTTCCTGCTGTGCGCCGGCGAGCGCGGGAAGCGCTACGCCCTGCCGCACGCCCGCATCATGATGCACCAGCCGCTCGGTGGCATCGGCGGATCGGCGTCCCTCATCGCGATCCAGGCCGAGCAGATGTTGTACACGAAGAAGAAGCTGCAAGAACTGACGGCTCAGCACACCGGTCAGACTGTCGACCAGATCGAGCGCGACTCAGATCGTGAGCGCTGGTTTTCTGCCGAAGAGGCGAAGGATTATGGGTTCGTCGACCATGTCGTGCGCAGCGCCCGCCAGGTCCCGACCGAGACCACTTCGGTTTCCTGAGAGCGAGGAGCTACGTGAACGAGAACCTGCCTCCCGACCTGTTCAACGTCGCCGGCATGTCGCCGTCGGGACTGGCGAGGCCCGACAGCCGCTACATCATCCCCGAGTTCCGCGAGCGCACGAGCACCGGTGAGCGGATCCACAACCCCTACACCAAGCTGTTCGAAGAGCGCATCATCTTCCTCGGCGTCCAGATCGACGACGTCTCGGCCAACGACGTCATGGCGCAGCTGCTGACTCTCGAGTCGATCGACCCCGACCGTGACATCCAGCTGTACATCAACTCGCCCGGCGGCTCGTTCACCGCGTTGACCGCGATCTACGACACGATGCAGTTCATCCGCCCCGAGGTGCAGACGATCTGCATGGGTCAGGCCGCCTCCGCCGCGGCCGTCATCCTGGCGGCGGGCGCGAAGGGCAAGCGGATCGCGCTGCCGAACTCGCGCATCCTGATCCACCAGCCGTCCAGCGAGGCGGGTGGCCAGGCCAGCGACATCGAGATCGCCGCGCGCGAGATCCTGCGGATGCGGGCGTTGCTCGAGTTCATGTTGGCCAAGCACACCGGCCGCTCCGAGGCGCAGGTCCGCACCGATATCGAGCGCGACAAGATCCTGACCGCCGAAGAGGCGGTCGAGTACGGCTTGATCGACGAGGTCATCGTGAGCCGCAAGCTCACCCTGGCCGCGCACTAGCCCGTTCGCAGGCGGTATCCGGCAACCAGCCGGACACGCCCGAGAACGGCCCGAATCGACGTCCAAGGCGGTACCTTCGGAAATCTCGAAGGACCGTTGCACCACTGCCCAGGAGCACCAGCCCGACAGCCAGGTAGGAGACAGATCCGGTGGCACGCATAGGCGACGGCGGTGACCTGCTCAAGTGCTCTTTCTGTGGAAAGAGTCAAAAGCAAGTCAAGAAACTCATCGCGGGGCCTGGCGTCTACATCTGTGACGAGTGCATCGACCTGTGCAANNATCGAGGAAGAGCTCTCCGAGTCGGCCGACCTGAAGTGGGACGAGCTCCCCAAGCCGCGCGAGATCTTCGAATTCCTCGAGCAGTACGTGATCGGCCAGGACATCGCCAAGAAGGCGCTCTCCGTCGCCGTGTACAACCACTAC
>PLCK01000153.1:0-16345 GCA_003134755.1 Actinomycetota bacterium
CGGCTCATCAGGTAGAAGAGCTGGTCTTCGCTGATCTTCGAGACGGTGGCCTCGTGACCCATCGACACGTCGTCCTCGCGGACGTCGACGTAGGGATAGGTGTCGGACCGGCTGATCGCGTCAACAAGTAGGGCGTCGCACTTGACCGTCGACTTCGAGCCGTACGCGCCGTCCATGATCTGCACGAGACCGCGGTAGCTGGTGCGACCACCACCGCGCGCGACCGACTTCGAAATGATCGTCGAAGACGTATTCGGTGCGGCGTGCACCATCTTCGAGCCGGCGTCCTGGTGCTGGCCCGCACCCGCGAACGCGACCGAAAGCGTCTCGCCCTTGGCATACTCGCCAACGAGCCACACTGCCGGGTACTTCATCGTGACCTTCGAACCGATGTTGCCGTCGATCCACTCCATGGTCGCGCCGGCGTGCGCCACGGCGCGCTTGGTGACCAGGTTGTAGACGTTGTTCGACCAGTTCTGGATCGTGGTGTATCGGCAGCGCGCGTTCTTCTTCACCACGATCTCGACGACTGCGCTGTGCAGCGAGTCGCTCGAGTAGATGGGCGCCGTACAGCCCTCGACGTAATGGATGTAGGAGCCCTCGTCGACGATGATGAGCGTGCGCTCGAACTGGCCCATGTTCTCGGTGTTGATCCGGAAGTAGGCCTGCAGTGGGATATCGACGTGGATGCCCGGCGGAACGTAGATGAACGAGCCACCCGACCACACCGCGGTGTTGAGCGCGGAGAACTTGTTGTCGCCCGCGGGGATCACCGACCCGAAGTACTCGCGGAACACATCCTCGTGCTCACGCAGGCCGCTGTCGGTGTCGAGGAACAGCACACCCTGCTGTTCCAAATCTTCCCGAATCTTGTGGTAAACCACCTCTGACTCATATTGCGCCGCTACACCCGAGATGAGCCGTTGCTTCTCAGCCTCCGGTATGCCCAGTTTGTCGTAGGTGTTGCGGATGTCGGCGGGCAGGTCGTCCCAGCTGTCGGCCTGCTTCTCGGTCGACCGCACGAAGTACTTGATGTTGTCGAAGTCGATGCCCGACAGGTCGGCACCCCACAACGGCATCGGCTTCTTCTCGAAGATGCGCAGACCCTTGAGTCGCTGCTCGAGCATCCAGTCCGGCTCGTTCTTCTTCGCCGAAATGTCGCGGACGACGTCCTCGTTCAGGCCACGACGCGCCGCCGCTCCCGCGACATCGGAGTCGGACCAGCCGAACTTGTAACGCCCAAGCTGGTCGAGCTCTGGGTGCTCGATCGTCGTCATAGGTCGACCTCTCCGGGCGTCTTGATCAACGGAATGTGCGTGGTGCAGACACCATCGCCGTGCGCGATGGTGGCGAGGCGCTGGACGTGCGTACCCAACAACCGGCCGAACATTTCGGTCTCGGCTTCACACAACTGGGGGAAATCGGCAGCGACGTGCGCGACCGGGCAGTGGTGCTGGCAGACCTGCGCCCCCGTGCCGGCGAGCTCGGCGGACGCCGCGTAGCCGTCGGCGGTCAGCGCGGCCGCGAGTTCGGCCGGACGCCGGCCTGCCGGGATGTCGAGGAGCGCGGCGGCGTATCTGCCCTCGAGCCCGGCGAGGCGCTGGCGGGCGAAGGCGGTGACCGCCGCCTCACCGCCGGTCTCCCTGAGGTAGTCGAGTGCGGCGACCGCGATCGCGTCGTAGGCGTGCGGGAACGAGGAGTGCCCGTCGTCGGTGAGGGCGAACAGCTTCGCGGGTCGGCCGCGGCCACGGAGTTGGCCGCGAACCTTCCGCTCGGGGACCTCGGCAACCCGGCCGGCGGCGATCAAGGTGTCGAGGTGGCGGCGCACTGCGGCCGGAGTCAGCCCGAAGCTGGCACTGAGAGAAACCGCGCTCTGCGGGCCATGATCATGAAGCGCCCGCGCCACCCGATCGCGGGTGCGCGGGTCGTCATGGCCGATTGGGGCGGCCGCCACGGTTTTCACAACGACAATGTTACCTATTTACTGCGCCGAACGCACGGCCGGGTGGCTCAGTGTCGGGTGCTCGCTCGCGCGAGCCTCCTTCCCAGCTGTTAGCAGCCCAACTAAGGGCCTTACGATCTGTGCGCGATGGCCACTCGAGACCGGACGCCGCTCCAGCGCGCGTCCCAATGGCGGCCGACCCCTCGCGCGGTGCGCAGGCTGGCGCTCGCGTCGCTGACCGCGAACATCGGCATCGTGGCGACTGGCGGCCTCGTGCGGCTGACCAACTCCGGCCTTGGCTGCCCCAACTGGCCGAACTGCTCAGGCGGTTCACTCGTGGCGACCGGCAAGGTGTCATGGCACAAGGCCGTCGAGAACACCAACAGAGGCCTGACGGTCGTGATCATGGCGGCAGTATTGGCCGTCTTCGTTGCCGCGTACCGGGAGCGCCCGAGCCGACCGGTAGTGCGGCGGTGGGCATGGGTCACCCTCCTCGGCGTCCCGGCGCAGGCTGTTCTGGGCGGAATCACTGTGCTCACCCACCTCAACCCATGGGTCGTGTGCGCCCACTTCTTGCTCTCGGTGGCTCTGGTCGGCGCGGCCACGGCCCTTTGGTGGAACACCCGTGCGGCACCCGAGGCGGGACTCGTGCCGGTGCTGGTCCGGCGACTTGCCGTGGCGACCTGGGCGCTGACGTATGTGGTCTTTGTGGTCGGCACCCTGGTCACGGGCAGCGGGCCACACGCGGGTGATGCCAAGGCAGTCCGGCTTCCGCTGCGACCGCAGGCCATCAGCCAGCTGCACGCCGACCTGGTGATGCTGCTCGTCGGGCTGGCGGTCGCGCTCGCGGTCTGCTTGACCGCTATCGGCGCGCCTCCCGTCGCCCGCCGGTCCGGTCAAGTCCTGGTCGCCATCCTGGGCGTTCAGGCGGCGATCGGCTTCGCTCAGTACTTCAGCGGCCTGCCGATACCTCTCGTTGAACTGCACGTAACAGGGGCCGCAATCCTCTCCGCGGCCGCTACGACTGTGGTCCTCAGCCTGCAGCCGGACAATGTTACGCGCAGATAACAGATCCATTCCGAACGCAAAGATCGGCTCAATTGCCCTTACCTCCCGGCCCTTACGGCCATATGTTGTGCGCCACAACAACTGGGCAGTCCTGCAGGGCAGCACGCCTTGCGCCCAGGAAGCAAGAGGGGATCGTGCATGAACAAGACTGCGATCAGGCTCGTTGCCGTCGCGGCGGTGGCCGGGCTTGGCGTCGCCGGCTGTAGCAGCAAGAAGGCGAGCACGGCGGCTTCGTCGACCCCGCCCGCCGCCACCAGCGCCGCTCCTTCCGCATCCGCATCCGCATCCGCGTCGAGTAGCGCCCCGGCGAGTGTCGCCCCGTCGTCATCGGCTGCCGGCGGCGGTGGTGCTCAGGTTGGCGTCATCCTTCCCGACACCCAATCGTCGTCGCGCTGGGAACAGCAGGACACGCCAAACCTCAAGAAGGCGTTCGCGGCAGCCAACATCAAGGTCGACATCCAGAACGCGCTCGGTGACAAAGCCAAGTTCGTCTCGATCGGTCAAAGCATGATCCAGGAGGGCGTGAAGGTCCTCATCATCGTCGACCTCGACAGCCCCTCGGGTGCCCAGGTCGAGAGCGCGGCCGCCGCGGCCGGCATCAAGACGATCGACTACGACCGCCTGACCCTCGGCGGCAGCGCGTCGTACTACGTGTCATTCGACAACGTCAAGGTCGGCCAGCTCCAGGGTTCGGGCCTCGTCGCCTGCATGACGGCGGCGAAGATTGCCAAGCCGAACATCATCGAACTCAAGGGCTCGCCCACGGACAACAACGCGACACTGTTCGCGCAGGGTTACGACGGCGTTCTCAACCCGCTCTACGCATCCGGCAAGTACGTCAAGAAGGGCGAGCAGGCAGTTCCGAACTGGGACAACGCTCAGGCTGGCACGATCTTCGAGAACATGCTCACCGCCGCCGGCGGCAAGGTTGACGGCGTCATCGCCGCCAACGACGGCATGGGCCAGTCGGTTATCACCGTGCTCAAGAAGCACGGCATCAAGGCGCCGATCACGGGTCAGGACGCGACAGTTCCTGGTCTGCAGAGCGTCTTGCGCGGCGACCAGTGCGGCACCGTGTTCAAGGACACCTCCCTTGAGGCGACTGGCGCCGCGACCCTCGCGATCGACCTGATCCAGGGCAAGACGCCCGACTCGACGTTGGTAAACGGCAAGACGCATGACTCGCAGGCCAACAAGGATGTCCCGTCGGTGCTCGAGACCCCGGTATGGATCACGGCGGACAAGGTCCAAGACGTCGTCAAGGCCGGCCAGGCCGACCCGAAGGCGATCTGCACCGCAGACGTCGCAGCACTCTGCACCAAGAACGGCGTTAGCTAACGTCGTAATACCTCGACGGTGCCGCGGCCCCAAATGGGCCGCGGCACCGTTGACTCCTGTCCCGACGCGTCGAATTGCTCGTTGGCCCGGGCCGCAGGCCCTATGGTCACTCTTGCCTGAATCCCAGCCATACTTCAGTCTCTTGACCGAACGCACAAAAGTCTTCTGACCGAACGCACAGAGATCGGCGAGGGAGAGCCAGCGTGAGCAGCACACCCATTCTCGAAATGCGGGGAATCAACAAGAGTTTCGGCGCGGTCCAGGTCCTGCACAGTGTCGACTTCCGGGTCTACGCGGGCGAAGTCATGGCGCTCGTCGGCGACAACGGCGCCGGGAAGTCCACGTTGGTGAAGTGCGTGGCGGGGATCTACCCGATGGACAGTGGGGAGATCCTGTTCGAGGGCGCGCCCGTGCACATTCACGGTCCGCGAGACGCGTCGGCCCTCGGCATCGAGATCGTGTATCAAGACCTCGCCCTGTGCGACAACCTCGACATCGTGCAGAACATGTTCCTCGGCCGGGAGAATCTCACCTCAGTACGCACCCTCGATGAGGGGACGATGGAGCGCCGCGCCCGGCAGACGCTAGCGGGACTGTCGGTCCGCACGGTGAAATCGGTGCGGCAAGTGGTGTCCGAACTCTCCGGTGGCCAACGCCAGACAACCGCCATCGCCAAGGCGGTGCTCTGGAACAACCGGGTCGTTCTCCTCGACGAGCCAACCGCCGCCCTCGGTGTCGCCCAGACCGACCAAGTGCTCGACCTCGTCCGACGCCTTGCGACGAACGGCCTAGGCGTTGTGCTGATCTCGCACAACATGAACGACGTCATGAAGGTTGCCGACCGCATCACGGCGCTGTATCTGGGCAAGGTCGCTGCCGAGGTGAAAACCTCCGAGATCACCCACGCCCAGGTCGTCGAACTGATCACCGCCGGCCGTACCGGCAACATCGGACTGAAGCCGGCCGAAGCCGCGCAGAGCGCATAGGTGACCACATGACCGAACCGACCCCGACAACGCCGACGCCGGCGCCAGCGCCGGTCCTGGCAAACACAGCTGCCGCAGCAGCCCCAACCGAAGCAGGGTTCTCCGTCGATGCCGGAGCGACGAACCTGAAGGAAGCATTTCTTGGGTACGTGACACGCATTCGAGGCGGCGAAGTGGGCGCGCTGCCTGCAGTCGCTGGCCTGGTGCTGCTGCTGGTGGTCTTCTCGACAACGACGAAGATCTTTCTCACCCGCGGTAACTTGGCGAACCTGCCGACCCAGGCGGCACCCACGATCCTCATCGGGATGGGTCTCGTTTTCGTGCTGCTCCTCGGCGAGATCGACCTATCTGCGGGTACCGCCGCCGGATTGGCCTCAGCCGGTATGGCGATTGCGGTCAACTTTCACGGCAATCTCCAAACGCAGCTCAAGGGTGGCATGTTCGGCGCGTACATCGTCGTGATGGTGCTCGCCCTTATCGTGGCTGCCCGCGAACGACTCTGGCCAGGCGTAATCGCGATCGTGTTCGGGGGTGTCGTGCTGGTCACGCACATCGGCAGTAACCAGGTCCTCGCGATACTGCTCGCTGTCACGACCGGCACTTCGATCGGGATCTTGACCGGTTTCTTGAGGGCGCGAGTCGGCATTCCGTCGTTCGTCGTCACCCTGGCTCTTTTCCTTGCGTGGCAAGGCGTGCTGATCCAATTCCTCGGTGCCGGAAACTCCTTCCCGACGCAGCGGTTCAAGACCATCAACGCGCTCGAGAACACGAATATCTCGCCGCTGTGGAGTTGGGTCGTATTGATCGTGTTCGTCGGCGGCTACGGCGCGTTCACGCTCTATACGTCGATCCGGCGACGCGCTCAACAGCTTTCCGCCCAACCGGTCAGCATTGTTGTTGGCCGGTTCGCGATCCTCGCCTTGCTTGGTGCCTTTTCGGTCTTCTTCCTGAACAAGAACCGAAACCCGAACAAGGGCCACGTCATCCGCGGCCTCCCGTGGGTGGTGCTCCTGATCCTCATCGTCCTCGTTGCGATGACACTGTTGCTCAGCAAGACGACCTTCGGTCGCCACCTCTATGCATCGGGCGGCAACGCGGAGGCGGCCCGGCGCGCGGGTATAGACGTCCCCCGCATGCGCATTGCGGCGTTCGGTATCTCCTCGTCCTTGGCCGCAATCGGCGGCGTCGTCCTTGCCTCAAAACAAGGCGGCGTACCGGCCGACGCCGGTGGCGGCAACACGCTGCTGTTTGCGGTCGGCGCAGCAGTCGTTGGCGGGACGTCGCTGTTCGGTGGTCGCGGTCGGGTCCGCGATGCCGTGCTCGGCGGCCTCGTCATCACGATCATCCCGAACGGCCTGCAACTCCATCCCAACGTCGGCGCGTCGTACCAATACGTGATCACCGGCGGGTTCCTCCTGGTAGCCGCGGCAGTCGACGCCTTGTCCCGAAGCCGACGACCGACATGACGTGTCGACGCGAGTGGCCGTCGCTACGACCTTGAACACGCCCAGACCGACTGTCGGGTGCTGACACGCATGGTGTCTTCGTCAGGAGCGACGCAGGACGAAATCAGACGGCTGAACGTCAGCACGCTGCTTCGCCAGATCCATGTCCATGGCCAACTGTCGCGCGCCGATCTCACCACCCGGATGGGCCTGAACCGCAGCACGATCAAGGCGTTGGTGGGCGAGTTGTCCGAGGCCGGGCTGGTCACCGAGACCATTCCCGAGACCAGCATGCGAGCCGGCCGGCCCTCGCATGTGGTCCGACCGAAATCCGATACCGCCTACGTCCTCGCGGCGAACATCGGCGTCGACACGGTCACGGTGGCCGCCGTCGGACTGGGCGGCATCATCGAGGGCCGCGCCGACTACCCATTGCTACGGCCCGCGGAGGGCCACGAAATGGTCATCGCCCGGCTCGCGACCGAGTTCCGTGAGCTGCAGGCCTCGATGGGGCCGGCGGCCTGGCTGGTTGGCGTCGGAGTCGGGGTGGCCGGTGCGATCCGTCGCGCCGACGGCTTCGTCGAGTTCGCGCCGAACCTTGGTTGGCGGCAAGTTCCGTTCGGGCAGCTGCTCGCCGAGCGCCTCGGCGTCCACGTACAGATCAGCGTCGGCAACGACGGCGACCTCGGAGCCTTGGCTGAACACGTGCGCGGCGCCGGACGCGGCATCCAGAACCTGATCTATCTGTCCGGTGAGGTCGGCATCGGTGGCGGCATCGTGGTCGAAGGCCGAATCGTGACGGGCGCGCAGGGCTACGCGGGCGAGGTCGGCCACATGATGTTGAATCCGAACGGGCGCATCTGCCGTTGCGGGAGCCACGGCTGCTTCGAGACCGAAGCGGGCGAGGACGCCGTGCTCGTGGCATGCGGGCGCGAGGCCGGCGGCGGCCGCGCGGCGCTCCTCGAGGTGTTCGCCGCTGCCAGCCAGGGCGAGCTGCGCGCACTCGATGGGCTGCACGAGATAGCGATCTGGGTCGCGCGTGGTTTGAGCACTCTCGTCAACCTCCTGAACCCGGACGTCGTCATCCTCGGTGGGCCGCTGTGGTCGCTGTTCTTCCTTACCGGCGACCTCATCAGGTCCGAGCTGCATGCCATGTCCATCTTCGCGGCGCGCACCCAGGTGCAGGTGCTCCAGCCGGGACTCGGCGACGACTCCAGCCTGCTCGGTGCCGCCGAACTCGCGTTCGAGCCGCTGTTGTCCGATCCCGTCGACGCTTGGTCCCGGCGCGCGCTGACAGGATGATCGCGCCCGACCCACTCTCGAAGAGGAGGGCTCAGTGTCGACCTCACTGCACGGCCTGAGAACTGTCATCTACCCGGCGCCTGACCTCGCGGCCGCGACGTCTTGGTGGGCCGAGTTGCTCGGCGTCCGCCCCTATTTCGAAGAACCGTTCTACGTCGGCTTCGAGGTTGGCGGCTACGAACTCGGTCTGCTGCCGACCGCCGATCCGAGCGAGGGCGCGCTCACCTATTGGGGGGTCGACGACGTTGCTGCCGCAATGACCGCGGCGATCGCGCAGGGCGCGGTCGAGCACGTGCCCGCCACCGAGGTCGGAGATGGAATCGTGACGGGTTCGGTCATCACGCCGGGTGGCGCGATCCTCGGGCTCATCTACAACCCGCACTTCAAGGTCGGCAGCTAGCTCAGCTTTCACCGAGTCTGGCCGGGGTACGGCAGTGGGGCTCGGGACTTCCACGAGCCAGTCGCCTCGATAGGGTGACCCGAGAGATCTTGCCCCGGCGCAGAGGAGCAGTGACGAGCAAGTGGCCGATCAGCAGACGCGCAATCGTTCGGGCAGTCTCGAGTGGTCCGACCTAGACAAGACCGCCGTTGACGTCGTCCGTGCCCTCGCGATGGACGCCGTCGAAGCCGCCGGTTCGGGCCACCCCGGAACTGCGATGAGCCTCGCACCCGCCGCCTATCTGCTGTTCCAGCGGCTGCTGCAACACGATCCCACCGAACCTGGCTGGATCGGCCGCGATCGGTTCGTGCTCTCGTGCGGGCACTCCAGCTTGACGCTCTACATCCAGCTCTACCTGTCGGGCTACGGGTTGACGCTCGAAGACCTCGAGCACTACCGCCAGTGGGGCAGCCTCACGCCTGGGCACCCCGAACACGGACACACGCTCGGCGTCGAGACCACGACCGGCCCGCTCGGGCAGGGAGTCGGCAACGCGGTCGGCATGGCGATGGCAGCGCGTCGCGAGCGGGGCTTGTTCGACCCTGACACCGCACCCGGTCAGAGCGTGTTCGATCACACGATCTGGGCGTTCTGCTCCGACGGCGACATGGAAGAGGGCGTCCAGGCCGAGGCGGCGAGTATCGCCGGCCACCAGCAACTCGGAAACCTCGTCATGTTGTACGACGACAACCACATTTCGATCGAGGGCGACACAAAGGTCGCGTTCTCCGAGGACGTCGGCAAGCGGTACGAGGCTTACGGGTGGCATGTGCAGCACGTCGCCGACGTGAACGACGTGCAGTCGCTCTACGAGGCGTTCGTTACAGCGCGCGACACGACCGCGGCGCCGAGCCTCATCGTCGTCCGATCGATCATCGCCTGGCCCGCGCCGCACGCGCAGAACACCGGCAAGGCGCATGGCGCCGCCCNNCATGCCCGTGAGGTCGTCGACCGGGGCCGTGCGGCAAGCAAGCAGTGGCACGAACGCTTCGACGCGTGGCGGGAGCAGAGCCCGGCGCGCGCGGCCGAACTCGAACGGATGGTCGCGCGCCGCCTTCCTGCGGGCTGGGACGCCGAGCTGCCGACGTTCGAGGCCGGCAAAGCGGTCGCGACGCGCAAGGCGTCAGGCGCCGTCATCAACGCCCTCGCGCAGAAGTTGCCCGAGTTGTGGNNGGTGATGGAGGCGTTCAAGCGCTACACGCCGACGATGATCGGCGGCGCCGCCGACCTTGTCGAGTCGACGAAGACCGAGTTCAAGGGCGGCGGCGTCTTCTCGGCCACCCATGCGGGCCGCAACATCGCGTTCGGCATTCGCGAGCACGCGATGGGCGCCATCATGAACGGCATCACATTGCACGGCCCGACCCGTGTGTTCGGCGGCACCTTCCTCGTCTTCAGCGACTACATGCGCGGCGCGGTGAGACTCGCGGCGTTGATGAAGATCCCGGTGACTTACGTCTGGACCCATGACTCGATCGGGCTCGGCGAAGACGGTCCAACCCATCAGCCCATCGAGCACCTCGCAGCATTGCGAGCGATCCCGGGCCTGGACGTCGTCAGGCCGGCCGACGCGAACGAAACGGTCGTCGCCTGGCGAACCATTATCGAGAACACCGATCGGCCGGCTGGCCTATGCCTGAGCCGCCAGACGCTGCCGACAGTCGACCGCACCGTGCTCGCATCGGCCGACGGCGTCGCGAAGGGGGCCTATGTCCTCGCCGAAGCCGGCACCGGAACGCCACACGTGATCCTGATCGGCACCGGCAGCGAGGTGCAGATCGCGCTGGCCGCGCGCGACGTACTCGAAGCGAGCGGCACGCCGACGCGAGTGGTGTCGATGCCCTGCCGCGAATGGTTCCTCGAGCAGCCAGCGGCTTACCGGCAGCAGGTGCTGCCGCCGAACGTGAAGGCGCGGGTGTCGGTCGAAGCTGCCGTCGCGATGGGGTGGCACGAGTTCGTTGGCGACCACGGCGAGTGTGTCAGCATCGACCATTTCGGCGCGAGTGCGGCGTACACCGTGGTCTACGAGCAGTTCGGGCTGACCGCTGATCGGGTGGTCGCCGCAGCACACGCCAGCCTCTCCAAGGTCGGTGCGATGCCCGGCAGCACGACCGGGAACTAACTCTCCGTAAACGCGTCAGTTCACACCGAACATCAGTTCACCAAGAAGAGGACACCATGACCGACCCACTCGCGCAGCTGTCAGCCGCCGGCGTCTCCGTCTGGATTGATGACCTGAGCCGCGACCGCATCCGCACGGGGAACCTCGGCGATCTCGTGCGTGACCGGCACGTCGTCGGTGTCACAACGAATCCGACAATTTTCGCGAAAGCGATCGAGGGCAGCGACGCCTATGATCCGCAGCTGCACGACCTCGCGATCCGCGGCGTCGATGTCGGCGAGGCGTTGCGTGCGTTGACGGCATTCGACGTCCGCGCGGGTTGCGATGTGCTCCAACCCGTCTACGAGGCGACCGACGGCGTCGACGGCCGCGTGTCCTACGAGGTCGACCCGCGGATCTCACGCGACACCGACAAGACGACAGCCGAGACCCGCGCGCTGTGGTGGGCGGTCGACAGGCCGAACCTGTACATCAAGATTCCGGCGACTGTCGAGGGCCTGCCCTCGATTTCCCAAGGCCTCGCCGAGGGAATCAGCATCAATGTCACGCTCATCTTCTCTCTCGAGCGCTATGCGGCAGTCATCGACGCTTTCTTCGACGGCATCGAGCGCGCGATCAAGGCAGGTCACGATGTGAGCCGGCTCGGCTCGGTGGCGTCGTTCTTCATCTCCCGGGTCGATACCGAAGTCGACAAGCGCCTCGACAAGATCGGCAGCGACGACGCGAAGGCGCTCAAGGCGAAGGCGGCGATCGCCAACGCAAGGCTCGCCTACCAGATCTACGAGGAGAAGTTCGGGTCGGAACGGTGGCAGCGGCTCGCCGCAGCGGGCGCCAAACCGCAACGACCACTGTGGGCATCGACATCGACGAAGGATCCATCTCTTCCCGACACGATCTACGTGACCGAACTGGTTGCACCGGGCACGGTCAACACGATGCCCGAGGGAACCGTGCACGCCACGTTCGACCACGGCGTCATCCCGAGTGACAGCGTGCGCGGCCATTACGCCGAGGCGAAGGACGTTCTCGCCAAGCTCGCGGAGGTCGGCATCGACTACGACGATGTCGTGCTGACTCTCGAGGAGGAAGGCCTCGAGAAGTTCGAGGCATCGTGGGTCGCGCTCATTGCCGCCGTCCAGAAGGAACTCGAGCAGAAGGCAGGAAACTGACGGCATGAGCCACGCATCAACCTCGGTCGAGGCCGGCGGGATCACCGTCACCATCAACGGCGCGGAGCTCGTGACCGCAGCCGAGAACGCAACGGCTGTGCTCGTCGACGACGGTGTGCCGGGCGCACTCATGGCGAAGGAGGCGAGCCTGTGGGGAGCCGACGCCGCCGAGCTCGCCGCTACCCGTCTCGGCTGGCTCGATCTTCCGAGCACCTCACGGCAATACCTGCCCGAACTGCGTGACCTGTTCGCGGAGCTCCAAGCCGATGGCGTCGACCACGTTGTCCTCGCCGGCATGGGTGGGTCGTCACTCGCGCCCGAAGTGATCGCGGCCACGGCCGGCGTCCGGCTCACTGTCCTCGACACGACCGATGCCGGTCAGGTCGCGACGGCCATCGCCGATCGCCTCGAACAAACGGTTGTGGTGGTTTCGAGCAAGAGCGGCGGCACGCTCGAAACCGACAGCCACCGGCGCACCTACGAGCAGGCGTTCCGCGACGCCGGCATCAATCCCGCCGCGCGCATCGTCGTGGTCACCGATCCAGGCTCACCGCTCGAGGTCTCCGCGCGAGCCGCGGGCTACCGGGTCTTCCTCGCCGACCCAAACGTCGGTGGCCGCTACAGCGCGCTATCCGCGTTCGGCTTGGTGCCGAGTGCGCTGGCCGGAGTCGACGTCGCGGGCCTTCTCGACGACGCTCAGGCGCTGCTGCCTGCGCTCGGTAGCGCCGCCAACAACCCCGGGCTCGCCCTTGGCGCGGTTCTCGGTGCGGCAGGAACGGCCGGCCGGGACAAGGTCGTGATCGCCGACTTCGGCTCGCGGCACCCAGGTTTCGGCGACTGGGCGGAGCAGCTCGTCGCGGAGTCGACCGGAAAGCAGGGCACCGGTCTGCTGCCTGTCGTCGTCGAGTCGGTCGAGTCCCCCGGATTCTCCGAGGAGTCCGACCGCCACCTCGTGACGCTCGGACAGCACCTGCACATCGAGGGCACCACCGTCTCCGGCTCGCTCGGCGCGCAGTTCATGGTCTGGGAGTACGCAACGGCCGTCGCCGGCCGGATCCTGGGCATCGATCCGTTCGATCAGCCGAACGTCCAGGAGTCGAAGGACAACACCGGGAAGATCCTCGACGAGGCAGCCGACGGCCCGTTGCCCGAAGGCGAGCCACTGTTCACCGACGGCACCGTCGCCCTGTACACCGACGACCCGATCATGCTCGGCGGCGCGCACGATTTGACCACTGCTCTTTCGGCCGTGCTGAGGTCGATCCCTGAGCACGGGTATCTCGCCGTAATGGCCTACCTCGACCGGCAGGCCGACGCAGCGGCCGCTATCGTCCGCAAGTCGCTCGCGCGTCACACCGACCGGCCGGTCACGTTCGGCTGGGCGCCGCGCTTCCTGCACTCGACAGGCCAGTACCACAAGGGTGGGCCACAAAACGGCGCGTTCCTGCAGATCACCGGCGTCGTCGCGCAAGACCTGCCCATACCCGGCCGCCCGTTCGGGTTTGCCAGGTTGCAGATGGCCCAGGCACTCGGCGACCTGCGCGCCTTGCAGCAACGCGGCCGGCCCGCGATCCGACTACACCTACTCGATCGCACGCTCGGCCTCGAAGAACTGCTCAACGCCGCGGGCGCGGCGCGATGAGTCGGGGGGCGGGCGTTGCAAGCAATCCGCTCCGCGACCCGCGCGATCGCCGGCTGCCGCGCGTTGCCGGGCCCTGTGGGCTCGTTCTCTTCGGCGTCACCGGCGACCTTTCCCGCAAGAAGCTCATGCCCGCGATCTACGACCTCGCCAATCGCGGCCTGCTTCCGCCCGGCTTCGCGCTCGTCGGATTCGCCCGACGAGACTGGGCCGACGAAGATTTCGCCCAGGTCGTCCACGACGCGGTCAAGGAATACGCCCGGACGCCGTTTCGCGAAGAGGTCTGGGACCAGCTCGCCGACGGCTTCCGTTTCGTGCCAGGCGAGTTCGACGACGACGAAGCCTTCGACCGGCTGGCGCACACGATCGCTGACCTCGACCGGGTCCGCGGCACCGGCGGCAACCACGCGTTCTATCTCTCGATCCCCCCGAAGCTCTTTCCGGTCGTCGTCGCCCAGCTCAAGAGGTCAGGACTGTCCGCGCGCAACGGTGACGAATGGCGACGAGTGGTCGTCGAAAAGCCGTTCGGTCACGACCTGACGAGTGCGCGCGAGCTGAACAGGACTCTGAGCGTGGTGTTCCCGCCGGAGTCGGTGTTTCGCATCGACCACTACCTCGGCAAAGAGACCGTACAGAACATCCTGGCGTTGCGGTTCGCCAACACTTTGTTCGAGCCGATCTGGAATCGCTCGTACGTCGACCACGTACAGATCACGATGGCCGAAGACATTGGCATCGGCGGCCGCGCAGGCTACTACGACGGGATCGGCGCGGCCCGCGACGTCATCCAGAACCATCTGCTGCAGTTGCTTGCTCTGACCGCTATGGAAGAACCTGTGAGTTTCGAGGCGCAGTCGCTGCGGCTCGAGAAGACCAAGGTGCTGTCTGCGGTGCGCATCCCCGACGATCTCGGCAGCCATACAGCGCGCGGACAGTACGCCGCTGGCTGGCAGGGCGGCGAGAAGGTTCGGGGGTTTCTCGAGGAAGAAGCAATCCCCAAGACCTCGAAGACCGAGACCTACGCGGCCATCAAACTCGAGGTCGACACCCGGCGATGGGCCGGTGTGCCCTTCTATCTGCGGGCGGGCAAGCGACTCGGACGGCGGGTCACCGAGGTGGCATTAGTGTTCCAGCGCGCGCCGCATCTGCCGTTCGCGGCGACTGCGACCGAAGAACTCGGCCAGAATGCCCTCGTGATTCGCATCCAGCCCGACGAGGGCGTCACCATGCGGTTCGGCTCGAAGGTGCCCGGCACCGCGATGGAAGTCCGCGACGTCAACATGGACTTCGCCTACGGCGAATCGTTCACCGAATCGAGCCCAGAGGCTTATGAGCGGCTGCTCCTCGACGTCCTGCTCGGTGATCCGCCGTTGTTCCCACGGCACGAAGAAGTCGAGCTGTCGTGGGAGATCCTCGATCCGATCGAGGAGTATTGGGCCGAGCATGGGCAGCCGGACCAGTACCCCTCAGGCGGGTGGGGCCCGGACTCGGCGACCGAAATGCTCGCGCGCGATGGAAGGGTCTGGAGGAGGCCGTGAATCGCGATCTGCACGATACGAAGGCGTCGGCGATCCTGACTGCCCTCACTGAGGTTCGGCGGCGCTCGGGCAGCGCGGCGCTCGGCATGGTGCTGACGCTCGTCATCGACGTTGACGAGAGCGACCACTACGACGCCCTGCACGCCGCGAGTTCTGCGGCCCGCGAACACCCGTGCCGAATCGTCACGGTGATCCGCCGCCCCGGTAAGTCGGCCGCACGGCTCGACGCGGAGGTCAGGGTCGGCGACGAGAACTCGCTCGGAGAAGTCATCGTCCTGCGCCTCTACGGGCCGCTTCGTGACCACGCAGATTCGGTTGTACTGCCGATGCTGTTGCCCGATGCGCCGGTGCTCGTGTGGTGGCCCGGCGTCGGTCCGCCGCGACCGTCCGAGGACCAACTCGGCCTACTCGGCCAGCGACGGGTCACCGACGCGGCGGCCGGCAGCAAGCCGACAGCCGCACTGAAAACGCGCGTCAGCGGGCACGTGCCCGGAGACACCGACTTCACCTGGACCCGCATCACGCCCTGGCGCACCTTGTTAGCGGCCGCGCTCGACCAGCCCTTCGACCAGATCATCGGCGGCGAGGTCGCTGCCGCCCGTAACAACGCCAGCGCCGAACTGCTGGCAACCTGGCTCGAGACTGCGCTCGGGGTGCCGTTCGCCCGCAAGGTCAGTCGCGGGCCCGGCATCACCGGCGTCCGCTTGACCACGAAGTTCGGCGAGCTCGCCATCACCCGTCCCGACGGCCGACTTGCCACGCTGACCCACAGTGGCCAGCCCGACCGCGCCGTCCCGCTCCCCCGTCGAAGCACCGAGGAACTACTCGCCGAAGAGTTGCGCCGTCTCGATCCCGACGACGTCTACAACGAGACCATCAAGCACGTGTTCGGTGAGCAACCGACCGCCAACCCGACAGCGCCGCCGGCCAGCAAAGGCGGTCAGCACCTGACGCGCCGGCCGGCACCGGCCCGGAAATCGGCAGCTGTGAAGAAGCCCGCGCCGGCAAAGAGCTCCACTGNNGAAGAGGCCGTCCGCGACCAAGACACCGCCAGCCGTAACGAAATCCAATGCGGTCCGGACGGCCGCACCGGCCAAGAAGGCACCTGGTCGGAGCGCACGGTGACGTCAGCAGAAGTCGTCGTCCACCGTGACGCGACTCTGCTCGCTCGCGCCGTCGCGGCCAGGCTGGTCACCCGGATCGTCGATGCACAAGCGACCCGCGGCGAGGGTCACATCGTGCTTACGGGTGGCGGCGTCGGCACCGCCGTCCTCGCCGAGCTGGCGGCGTCACGTGCGCGCGACGCCATCGATTGGGCGCACCTACACGTGTGGTGGGGCGACGAGCGCTTCGTGCC
>PLCK01000153.1:16461-16682 GCA_003134755.1 Actinomycetota bacterium
GCTTGGCGTCGGCGAAGATGGCCATGTGGCGTCCCTGTTTCCCGGGATGCCGGCACTGTTCGACGCTCGCAAGGTCGTCGCCGTCCGTGGTGCGCCGAAGCCACCACCTACCCGGCTGACGCTGACGTTCGCCGCCATCCGCTCGGCGCACGAGGTCTGGTTGGCCGCTGCCGGCGCGGGCAAGGCAACCGCGGTCGGCCTCGCGCTCGGCGGCGCGGGCG
>PLCK01000066.1 GCA_003134755.1 Actinomycetota bacterium
TGCGTAGCGCCGGAGCACTCGCGGGGTTTGCGAGGGCGGAGCAGCAAGCGATGTGGCTGCGTAGCGCCGGAGCACTCGCGGGGTTTGCGAGGGCGGAGCAGCAAGCGCTGTGGCTGCGTAGCCCGGTGACCGCATGACGACCTCTACCGACCCGTACGCGGGCGTACGCGACACCACCGAGGGCCGGGTCTACACGGTCACCGGCGGCGACTGGGACGACGTAGCAGCCGACGCGGCGAGCGAGCACCCCGAGCGGGTCGTCGTGAACATGGGCCCGCAGCATCCGTCGACGCACGGCGTGTTGCGGCTCATCCTCGAACTCGACGGCGAGACCGTGACGCAGGCCCGGGTCGCCATGGGCTACCTGCACACCGGCATCGAGAAGAACTGCGAATACCGCAACTACACGCAGGCCGTCACGTTCCTGACCCGCGCCGACTACCTGTCGCCGATCTTCAACGAGACCGCGTACTCGATGGCTGTCGAGAAGCTCCTCGGCGTCACCGACGACGTGCCGCCGCGTGCGCAAGTGATTCGCGTCATGATGATGGAACTCAACCGCATCTCGTCGCACCTGGTGTGGCTCGGTACGGGCGGCCTCGAGGTCGGCGCGTTGTCGGCGATGCTTTACGCGTTCCGTGAACGAGAGCAGATCCTCGACATCTTCGAGATGGTCAGCGGCCTGCGCATGAACCACGCCTACGTGCGGCCCGGCGGAGTGATCCAGGATCTCCCGCCCGGTGCCGTCGAGCGGATCCGCGAGTTCGTGCAGATCATGCCGAAGCGGCTCGACGAGTACCACAACCTGCTNNAACCGCCTGCAGTCCGTCGGCTACCTCGACGTCACGGCCTGTGTCGCGCTCGGCGTTACGGGTCCGCTACTGCGCGCGGCCGGTCTGCCGTGGGACCTCCGGAAGTCGCAGCCCTACTGCGGCTACGAGACCTACGAGTTCGACGTTCCGACGCAGACCGAGGGCGACTGCTTTGCCCGCTACCTCGTACGGATGGACGAGATGCGCGAGTCGGTGAAGATCGTCGAGCAGTGTCTCGACCGGCTGCGGCCGGGTCCGGTGATGGTCGAGGACAAGAAGATCGCCTGGCCGGCCCAACTCGCACTCGGCGCCGATGGCATGGGCAACTCCCTCGACCACATCAGGCACATCATGGCTACCTCGATGGAGTCGCTCATCCACCACTTCAAGTTGGTCACCGAGGGATTCCATGTGCCGCCGGGACAGGTCTACGTGCCCATTGAGTCGCCACGCGGGCAACTCGGCGTCCACCTCGTGAGTGACGGTGGCACTCGGCCGTACCGGGTTCATCTGCGCGAGCCGTCGTTCATCAACCTGCAGGCCGTTCCGGCGGTGTGCGAGGGCGGCCTTATCGCCGACGTCATCGCATCTGTCGCGAGTCTCGACCCGGTGATGGGTGGGTGTGACCGTTGACCCACGAGAACGGGCTGCCGACGGTAAGCCTCGACCCACGCCTGGGGCCGGGCGCGGCATTGGCCGATCCGCTGTCGGACGCCGCCAGAGCCCGCGTACGGCAGCTCGGGGCAGAGGTGCTCGCGCGCTACCCGCGGCCGCGGTCGGCGATGATGCCGCTGCTCTACCTGGTGCAGGCCGAACAGGGCTACGTGTCGCCTGACGGCATCAAGCTGGTGGCCGAGCTACTCGGCCTCACGACTGCCGAAGTCGCGGCTGTGAGCACGTTCTACACGATGTACAAGCGCCGCACGTGTGGCGACTACCACGTCGGTGTGTGCACGAACACGCTGTGCGCGATCCTGGGTGGCGATGCCATCTTCGCTGCGCTGAAAGAACACCTGGGCGTGCCGAACAACGGCACGACCGATGACGGCTTGGTCTCCCTCGAACACATCGAGTGCAACGCCGCATGTGATTACGCGCCCGTCGTGATGGTCAACTGGGAGTTCTTCGACAACCAGACCATCGAGAGCGCGAAAGAACTCGTCGATCGGCTCCGCGCCGGCGACCTGCCGACACCCACCCGTGGCGCATCACTCGTGACCCACGTCGAGACGTCGAGAGTGCTCGCGGGATTCCCCGACGGGCTCGTCGGCGAGGGACCGTCAGCAGGCCCGGCATCGGTCGTCGGGTTGCAGCTGGCCAAGGAGCGCAACGAGTCCGCGCCGGCCGTTAGCCGCTCGAAGGAACGACCATGACGTTCAACCTGACACCGGTGCTCACCTCGAACTGGGGTGGCGACAAGTCATGGACGATCGAGTCCTACCGTCGCACCGGCGGCTACCGCGTCCTGGGTGACGCGTTGGCGATGGCCCCCGATGCCCTGATCCAGCTCGTGAAGGATTCCGGGCTTCGTGGCCGCGGCGGCGCAGGTTTCCCGACCGGAATGAAGTGGGGTTTCATTCCGCAGGGTGACGGCAAGCCGCACTACCTCGTGGTGAACGCCGACGAGAGCGAGCCTGGTACCTGCAAGGACATCCCGCTGATGATGGCGAGCCCGCACACGCTCCTCGAGGGTGTGCTGATCTCGGCCTACGCGATTCGTGCGAACCGCGCGTTCATCTACGTTCGCGGCGAGGTCGTACACGTCGTCCGTCGGCTACTGAACGCCGTCGAAGAGGCGAAGGCGGCCGGCTTCATTGGGAAGAACGTGCTCGGCTCGGGCTTCGACATCGACGTCGTCGTGCACATCGGCGCCGGCGCGTACATCTGCGGCGAAGAGACCGCGCTGCTCGAATCCCTCGAAGGCTTCCGCGGCCAGCCGCGACTTCGGCCGCCGTTCCCCGCGATCGAAGGGCTCTACGCCTGCCCGACCGTCATCAACAACGTCGAGACGATCGCGAGTGTCCCGGCGATCGTCCGTGGTGGTGCCGACTGGTTCAAGAAGATGGGCACCGAGAAGTCGCCCGGATTCAAGATCTTCTCGTTGTCCGGCCACGTGGCGCGGCCAGGCCAGTACGAGGCGCCGCTCGGCATCACGTTGCGTGAGCTGCTCGACGCCACCGGCGGTATGCGCGAGGGCCACGAACTCAAGTTCTGGACGCCGGGGGGGAGCTCGACCCCGCTGTTCACGGCCGAGCACCTCGACGTCCCTCTCGATTTCGAAGGTCCGCTTGCGCACGGCTCGATGCTGGGCACCACCGCGCTGCAGTTGTTCGACGAGACGACCTGCGTCGTGCGCGCCGTGCTGCGCTGGAGTGAGTTCTACGCGCACGAGTCGTGCGGCAAGTGCACGCCGTGCCGCGAGGGCGTGTTCTGGTACGTACAGATTCTCGATCGCCTCGAGCGCGGCGAGGGTGACGAGCAGGATCTCGAAACGTTGCTCGACCTTTCGGAGAACATCCTCGGCAGGGCGTTCTGCGCGCTCGGTGACGGCGCGACGAGCCCGGTCACGTCCTCGATCCAGTACTTCCGCGACGAGTACCAGGCACACTTCGACGGTCGAGGTTGTCCTTTCGACCCGGTGGCGTCGACCGTCTTCGCGGGAGCGATCGCCTGATGACCGTCACCACGAACCCGCCCACCAGCGGTCAGAACCAGCCGATGAAGGCCGATCTGATCACGCTGACCGTCGACGGCTTCGAGATCTCGGTGCCGAAGGGCACGCTGGTTATCCGGGCCGCCGAATATCTCGGCATTCAGGTTCCGCGGTTCTGCGAGCACCCGCTGCTCGACCCGGTCGGTGCGTGCCGGCAATGTCTGGTCGAGGTCGAGGGCCAGCGCAAGCCGATGGCGTCGTGCACGACGGTCGTGACCGAGGGCATGGTCGTGAAGACGCAATACACGTCGGCGGTCGCCGAGAAGGCGCAGAACGGCGTCATCGAACTCCTTCTCGTGAACCACCCGCTCGACTGCCCTGTGTGCGACAAGGGCGGTGAGTGCCCGCTGCAGAACCAGACCATGAGCAACGGCTACTCCGAGTCCCGTTTCCGCGACACCAAGCGCACCTATCCGAAGCCCATCGCGATCTCGGCCCAGGTGCTGCTCGACCGAGAGCGGTGCGTACTCTGCACGCGCTGCACCCGGTTCGCGCAGCAGATTGCCGGCGATCCTTTCATCGAGATGCTCGAGCGGTCGGCGCTTGAGCAGGTCGCCGTCTTCGAGGATCAGCCCTTCAACTCCTACTTTTCCGGCAACACCGTGCAGATCTGCCCGGTTGGCGCGCTTACCGGCACGCAGTACCGCTTCCGGGCGCGGCCGTTCGATCTCGTGTCGTCACCGAGCGTCTGCGAGCACTGCGCGTCGGGATGCCAGCAACGCAACGACCATCGCAGGGGCAAGGTGCTGCGGCGGCTGGCCGGCGTCGAACCCCACGTCAACGAAGAGTGGAACTGCGACAAAGGCCGATGGGCGTTCAACTACGCGTCGGCGTCCGACCGCTTCGACACCCCGCTGGTCCGAAACGCGGCGGGCGACCTCGTTCCGACGTCGTGGCCCGAAGCATTGCGGGCCGCCGCGGCCGGGCTGGCTGCGGCGCGTCGCGGTGCGGGCGCCGGGGTGCTCGTCGGCGGCCGCCTCACCGTCGAGGATTCCTATGCCTACGCGAAGTTCGCCCGGGTGGCGCTCGGAACGAACGACATCGATTTTCGGGCCCGCGCGCACTCCGACGAAGAACTCGCGTTTCTCGGCGCCCGCGTTGCCGGCCGATTCCTCGACGTCACCTACGCCGACCTCGAAGCGGCATCAACCGTGCTGCTTGTCGGGTTCGAGCCGGAAGAAGAATCACCGATCGTCTTCCTGCGGTTGCGCAAGGCCGCGCTCAAGAAGACCACCAAAGTGGTCTCGATCGCACCGCTCGCGACGCGTGGTCTCGACAAGATGCTCGGCCGGCTTGTCGCGGCAGTGCCCGGTACCGAAGCGACCATCCTGCTTGCACTTGCCGCCACGGCTGGAGTCGACGCACCCGAAGGCGTAGATGCTGCCGCCCATGCTGCATTGATTACCGAGACCGCTGCGGCCTTGGCGCTACCCGGCGCGGTGATCCTGGTCGGCGAGCGTCTTGCGGGTATGCCTGGCGGTCTGTCGGCCGCGGTTGCACTCGCCGATGAAACGGGGGCGCGGCTGGCCTGGGTTCCGCGCCGCGCGGGCGAGCGCGGCGCCGTCGAGGCGGGCGCACTCCCCAACCTGCTGCCCGGCGGTCGTGCGGTTGCCGACGACACCGCGCGCGGCCAGGTCGGTGCACTCTGGGCGACGTCCATCCCGGCCAGGCCCGGTCGCGACACGTCGGCGATCCTGGCGGCTGCGGCTACCGGAGGTCTCGGCGCGCTTCTCCTTGCGGGCGTCGACCCTGACGATCTGCCCGACCCGGCCGCCGCGCGCGCGGCACTCGATGCGGTGGCCTTCGTCGTGAGCCTTGAACTGCGGCCCAGTGCGGTGACCGAGCGGGCCGACGTCGTGTTCCCCGTCGCCGCAGCAGTCGAGAAGCCAGGCACGTTCCTCGACTGGGAAGGCCGGTCGCGCCCCTTCGACGCGTCGCTGAACGACACCGGCCAGTTGCTCGACCTCCAGGTTCTCGATGCGCTCGCCGACGCTCTCGACGTCCATCTCGGATTGCCCGACGTGCGCACCGCGCGGGCCGAACTTCAGGCCCTTGGCCGCGACGCCGGATCATTGAAGATGCCGTCAGTCGCGCCGTCCTCAATGCCGAAATTGGCTGCCGGGCAGGCGATCCTAGCCAGTTGGCACGAGTTGCTCGACAACGGCAGCCTCCAGCAAGGAACGCGTTACCTGGCCGCGACTGCGAAGCCGATCTGCGCGCGCGTATCGCCGGCGACTGCCCAGGCGGTAGGTGTCATCGACGGCGGCCCGATCACCATTCGTACCGCGTCAGGGTCGATCACCCTCGATGCCGTCATCACGCCGATGGCCGATGCTGTCGTCTGGGTTCCGACGCGGTCGGTCGGCAGCGAGCTTCATTCCACGCTCGGGGTCGGTGCCGGCGCTGTAGTCGGGCTCGAAGGAGGCGGCTCGTGATCGCGCTTCCTGAAGCCGTACATGCTGTCTCCGCACAGCTCGTCGCGAGCCCCTTAACCCCGCCCGACCACCGTGACGTGTTCTGGCTCGTCATCCTCAAGACCGTTGTCGTATTCGGGTTCCTGATGGTCATGACACTGTTCATGATCTGGGCCGAGCGCCGCGTCGTCGCCCGGATGCAGCAGCGACTCGGCCCGAACCGGGTCGGACCCTTCGGCCTGCTTCAGGGCCTCGCTGACGGCATCAAGCTGGCTCTCAAGGAAGACCTGATCCCGACCGCGGCCGACAAGTTCGTGTTCATCATCGCGCCGATCATCTCGGCGATCCCTGCGTTCATGGCCTTCGCCGTGATCCCGTTCGGGCCGACCGTGTCGATCTTCCACAAGCACACCAACCTCCAGTTGACCGACCTTCCGGTTGCTGTGCTCTTCGTGCTCGCGATGAGTTCGATGGGCATCTACGGCATCGTGCTCGCCGGCTGGTCGAGCGGTTCGACGTATCCCTTGCTCGGCGGTATCCGCTCGTCCGCGCAGATGATCAGCTACGAAGT
>PLCK01000301.1 GCA_003134755.1 Actinomycetota bacterium
GGCGACATCGGCTCCGCGATCCAGAAGCACGCGGAGTCCAACGGCTTCAGCGTCGTGCGCGAGTTCTGCGGTCACGGCATCGGCAAGCGTTTCCATGAGGAGCCGCAGATCCTGCACTACGGGCGCCCGGGACAGGGCCTGAAGCTCGTGCCCGGCATGACGTTCACGATCGAGCCGATGCTCACGCTCGGCACCATCGAGTACGACCAGTGGCCCGATGGCTGGACAGTCGTGACAAAGGACCGGGCCCGCACCGCCCAGTTCGAGCACACGATCCTCGTCACCGACACCGGCGCCGAGGTGCTCACGCTCCCCTGATCGGACTCCGCTACAGGACGCCGCCGCCGGTTGCGATGGCGTCGGCGAGCCGCGCTCCAGGCGCGACCCCGAGCCCGGCATGCATCACGAAGTCGGCGGTCAGGCCGTGCCACAGCGCTGCCCTTCGCAACATCGCGTGGCCGGTGTGGCGCAAACTGATGAAGGTCGCTTCGGCCGCCTCGCCTCGCACCGTGTCGACCAATGCCCGCGAGGCGCGCGCCGAGGTGATCCGATCTTGGGTGCCGTGGACGACGAGGAGCCGGCGTCCGGCGAGTTGCTCGGCCGGCTCACCCGGCGGCACCCATGGCGCAAGGCCAAGGACGCCGACGACGCCCCGCTCGCCCGCGGCACGCAACGCGGCCCGGCCGCCCATGGAATGGCCGACCAGAACGATCGGGACGTCGCCGTGCCGCTGCCGCAGCTGCTGTACTGCCCAGTGCACGTCGGCCAATGGGTGAGCATCGTCCGTGTTCCATCCGCGGTAACGGAACCGGAGCCGCCATACGGCAACCCCAGCTGACGCACCTGCCGCGGCGAGCCGCGAAGCGATCGGCACCATGCGAAGCACCGCGACGTGCCGGGCCGCACCTGGCGCGACGCTCTTCTCCTGGCCGCCGTGCAGGACGAGCGCGATCGCACGGGCCGCGACCAGTTCGCCCTGGCCGACAAGGGCGGGTTGGACGTCTGGCCGCGCCGCTCGCGGTCTTTCGGCTATGGATTGCACGCGCGATCCCTTCGTTGGAGGGTCTAGCGCTCGACAACGCCGGATTATGCCCCGTAAACGGGTCAGATCCGAGCGGCCGGGCATGATGCCCAGATGACGAAGCCACCGACCGCCCCACTCGCTCGCCCGAAGTTGCGCAAGCGCATCGAGCCCTTCCGGGTCAAGCCTGGCTCTGACGTGAAGCTCGAGTCCGATTTCGATCCGGGGTTCAAGGAAGACTTCGTGGCCAAGTCAGATGCGACAAGTGCCCTCGCGGAGGGCGCAGCGCAGCTAGGCGAATACCAGGCGAGGCTCGCGGCCCAAGACACCTACGCCGTGCTAGTCGTGCTCCAAGCAATGGACGCCGCCGGCAAGGACGGCACCATCAAGCACGTGTTGAACGGGGTCAACCCGCAAGGTGTCGGCGTCCGATCGTTCAAAGTCCCTGAGCCGACCGAGTTGCAGCATGACTTCCTCTGGCGCTACCAGTGCGCGCTGCCCGAACGCGGCTCGATCGGAATCTTCAACCGCTCGCACTATGAGGAGGTACTCGTCGTCCGCGTACACCCGGATATCCTCGACAACCAGCACCTCCCAGCAGCTGCCAAGAAAGCCGACGTCTGGAAGCGGCGATACCGCGAGATCAACGACTGGGAAAGGTACCTGGTCGACAACGGGGTCCGGATCGTCAAGCTGTTCCTGCACATCTCGAAAGAGGAGCAGCGGCAGCGATTTCTCGACCGCATCGACGAGCCCGACAAGAACTGGAAGTTCTCTGTGGGCGACGCGCTCGAGCGTCAGCACTGGGACGAATACCAGCACGCCTACCAGCAAATGCTCTGTGCCACCAGCACGCGGTACGCGCCCTGGCACGTAGTACCGGCCGACCACAAGTGGTTCGCCAGGCTCGCGGCGTCCTGGATCATTCTCGACACCCTGATGGACATCGACCCGCAGTTCCCGAAGGTCGACCCGAAGACCCGCGAGCAGCTGGCAGACATCAAGAAGCAGCTAACGGCAGAAGCGCCGAAGGAATCAAAGAACTAGGTCGGGACGCCGGCACTCGCTGGCTCGGTCGGCTGTTCCATCCACCACTCGACGAACCGCCGGCATTGCCCGTCAGCGTCGAGCGTGATCACCCAGAGGTTGCTGTACGTCTGGCTCGGATAGCGTGCGAGCCGATGTCGGCTGCGTCGTTGGAGTTCCAGGCTCGCCGGTAGCTCTCGATCCATGCGGTCACCGCGATCAGGTCAGTCATGGAACTGGTCATATCTGGGTACGCTGACGCCACCCAATACCTCGGGATGCAGGCGGCATCATGCGATTCGGCTCGTTGACGAGAGCGGCGGAGAGGGTCGACGACCTCGTGCCCGCGGCCGAGGAGCTCGGGAACGAGGTGCTCGTCGACGACCGCCCCATCATCAGGCTGGCCGGGCCGCTGTTCCTGCTTCTTTCGCTGTGCATGATTCCGTGGACCGTATTTATCGCCCTCGTGCTGCCGTCACGTCAGTTGTCGGCCCACTACGACCTCGCCTGGACCGGCTTCGACGGCATGCTGTTCGTCGCGCTGGCCGCCACCGCCTACTGCGCGCTGCGGCGCTCGCGCTACCTGTCGATCGCCGCGGCCGCGGCCGGCACGCTCCTCTTCGTTGACGCATGGTTCGACGTCTTGACCTCGCGACACACGGACCAGATCGTCGCGATCGGGTTCGCGGTCCTCATCGAGCTGCCCCTCGGTGCCGTGTGCTGGTGGCTCAGTCTGCAGACTCAGGTGCTGGCCGAGAAGCGCATCGCACTGCTCGTACCGCGACGGAGAGGCCAGTCGTCCTCGCCCCGTTGACGCCGAGATCGGGCCTGCTCAGGTGCGCTGGAAGGTCGGTCGTACCACCCCGCGCGCGAGGGTGTGAAACGCCAGGTTGAAGCCGACGACCGCAGGGCTGACCGAGGCATCGACCTCAAGTTTGTCGACGTCGATCGCATGCACCGTGAATACGTACCGGTGTGGCCGGTCGCCGGGCGGTGGCGCAGCACCGCCGTAGGCCACAGCGCCGTGGTCGCCACGGACGTGGAATGCCCCCGGCGGTAGCTCACCCGGCGTTCCGGCACCCCGGCGCAGCTCCGTGACGTCGGCAGGGAGGTTGACAAGTACCCAGTGCCAGAACCCGCTCTGCGTCGGCGCGTCGGGGTCATAGCAGGTCACGACAAACCCTTTGGTCTCCGGCGGGAAGCCCGACCAGCGCAGCTGCGGGCTCAGGTTCTGGCCGCCGGCGCTGTCGTGAACGTGCGTCAGCGCAAGCGGTCTGCCCTCGGCGACGTCGTCGCTCTCGAGCCGAAACCACGGCAGAACCGGTAGGACGTCGAAGGGGTCAGGCGGTGTACCGCGCTCGAGTGACATAGCTGCAGTGTGGCCGGTTTATTGCAGCGCAAACCTAGTCGCGCATCGCCCGGCCGAGATTCCAATAGCCCTTGGCAGACACTTCGGCCGGCTGCAGGCCCCGGCCGTGCAGGTGGTCCCGGAGCCGCCGCACTACCCGGCTCTCGCCGAACAGGTAGGCGTGCCGGTCGGCGTCCGGAATCGCCACCGCCTGCAAGGCGGTGTCGAGCAGGTCGGCGTCCCCTGGGGCTGTTGTCAGCCGGTGCAGCCAGCGAAGGTCGACCACGGCGTCGCTCTCGACGAGCTGCTCGTCTGCGGCGTCCTGGACCTCGACCAGAGCCACCGCGTGAGCCCCCGACGGCAGCGCCGACACCATCTCGGCGATGGCCGGAATGGCCGACTCGTCGCCGGCGAACAGCTGCCATCCAGCTGCAGTGAGCGGCGTCTTGCCCCGCGGCCCGAAGATCTCGACCGGGTCCCCCGCCTGCACCGACTCCGCCCACAGCGCCCCTGGTCCGTGACCGTGCCGCACGAAGTCGAGGTCGACGCGACGACTTTGGTTGTCCAGATGCCTGATCGTGTAGCGCCGGCTGAGTCCCCCGCCCTGGCCGTCGGGCAGGTGCAGGACGACGTCCTGGCCGGGCAGTGCCACGAAATCGGCAAGCGGGTCGCCGGCCAGCGTGATCCGCCGCATCCGCGGTCCGAGATCGATGACGGCAGCCACGGTCAGTTGGCACGTCGTGGCGGCCGGCAGCTCAGTCACACCCGTGATCCTCTCAATCGCCAAACACAAGGCATGCTGTACGGATGGCTTTCATAAGCAGATTCCTGATGCGCATGGTTGCGATCTTGTTCGCCGGAAAGCTGATCCGTCGGCGCCGGAGGCGCTGAATGTAGGGCCGCCGGAGCCGTTAGTTAGCCGAGCGCGACCAGGACCTGCGACTCGGTCGCGGATGGAACGGCGGTGGTCTGGCCGACGGTGACCAGGCTGGTCACGGTCGCGGCGGCGCCGTGCAGGTAGGCGGCCAGGCCGGCGCCGAGACCCGTCGCGCCGGGCGAGACGAGGAGCATCGCCCAGCCGAGATGTGCGGCGTACGCGGCGCCGGCGAGCCCGTCGGGGAAGTTCGCGCCGGTCGCGATCACGACGCCGGTAGGCGACGGATTCACGCTCGCGGCCACCTTGGCCGCGGTCTCATAGCGATCCGCACCGACATAGGCGGTCGCAGCCGGCGCCGCGGAGGCAGCGGCGCCGCCGATCGCAATCGCGTTGAGGCCGGGGTGTGTAGCGAGCCATTGCTGGGTCGCGGGTGCCATGGCAGGACCGTCGGTGAGCAAGACGACCCCACGCTGGCTGGCAGCGGCCGCGGCGGCCGACTCCGCATCGGGGAAATTCACGCCGGTCGCGAGATACACCGAAGCGACGGTCTCCTTCGAGGCGAGCTGGTCCGCGATCAGTGCGGCAGTCGCGAACCGATCGACACCTCCGATGCGCAGCACCGAGTAGCCCAGCGCGGTCAGCGTGCTCGCGACCTGCGGCGCTATCGCCGTCGGCCCGCCGAGTAGGTAGATCGTGCCTCCGGGCGCAAGGGAGTGCGCGATGGCTGACCGCGCATCGGCGGACAGCGTCGACGTCCCCGTCAGGAGAAGAGGCCCGCCAACCGCCGCGGCGAGCGGTGCACCCGTGAGCCCGTCGGCATAGACGTCATCGCGAGCGAGGACGACGGCCGTTGCCGATCCGGCGGCCGGGTACGCGGCCAGTGCCAGCGCAGCCGCGGTGGCGTCGCGGTTCGCCCCACCGACCCGCGTTGCGGCGACCTTCGACGGGAACGCGAGCAGCGTGATGCTGTTGGCCGGATAGGTATGACTGACAAGACCCGCCGACGCCACGGCGTCCGGGCCACGAACGATTGCCCCAAGGTTGGCAGCGCTGTAGGTGTACGCGTGAACCGCCGACACCGAGCCGTTGTGCACAGTCAACGTGCTCGTGAGGTCGCTGCCGGTCTTGTTCACGACCATGACGGTGAGGGCACCGTCGCGCGACCGCTTGGCCGCGTAGACCGACAACTGACTCTGGTCGGCGCTCGACGCGCCTACGCTCTGGTCGCCAAACGTCGAACCGGGGCCGTCGTAGTGGCGGTACATGCGGAAGGCGAAGGCACCGGGGCTCTGCGGTGCGGGGGGACTCCACAGTTGTGCGCGATCAAGACCTTCGCGGCCGAAGATGCCGAGGACGTCGGCCTCCGCGAGAGCGCCGTTGATCGATTCGAGACCTCCCCAGTTGTATTCACTGATGGCCGTCTTCGTTCCTGGGTAGTACTGCGCGACCCATTGCTTCATGCGCGGGATCAGCTGCACGGAGCCGAGTCCGAGATCCTTCGTCCAGGATTCGTCGACATACGTGGGATCCCACAACGTCCGGGTGGAGCGTAGGCGCAACGCCTGCGTCGCAGCGCTGCCGGCCGCCGAAAGGGCGACGCCGCTTTCCTGCGGATAGAAGTGCTCGTCGAAGTAGTCGAGCAGCCGTTGACCGTGCGCCTGCTGATAGGCGGCGAATTGCTGGAGGTACCACGCGGCGAGCGGCAGGTCACCATGCGCGCGGCGGTCCGGTCCTTCGCCGCAGCTCCCGGGATCCGAAGGTGCATAGAAGTAGGCGCACCAGCCCCAATCGCCGGGACCGTCGACGGTCGCCGACGGATCGGCGGCTTTCACGGCCTGCGCCGTTGCAAGGCTCTTCTGCCACAACTCGTCGTAGGTCAGCGCAGTGGAGTGGACGTCGATGTGTGTCGAATTCCACAGCGCGGGCTCATTGTCGATTTCGTAACTCTTCACGCCGCCATGTGCCGCATCACCGAACCGCTGCACCAGGTGAGTGACCATCGCCTGAACAAACGACGCGCCCGCCGCAATCGAGGTATCGGACGGCGCATTGCCGGTGATAGCAGTGCCGTTCGGCCGCTTGCCGTTGCCGCAATTCGCGTCGAACGGATCGGTCGACTGCTGAGCGCCGTAGATCGACACCTTGTAGCCGCAGGAGAACGGATGGGTAGCCGGCGAGTTCTTCGAGACCCACCCGATAGCCGGGACCGTCACGACAGGATTCGTGCCATGAGCGAGATCGGCGGCGACAAACGAGTCGAGTGACGTCGAGTCGACGATGTTCTCGAAGTAGTAGTCGCTTCCGGTGTTGTGCGTGTTGTTCGTGTAGTTGTAGCGGCTCGTGCTGTTGCCCCCCCAGCGGTCGGCGGTCAGACCGAGCTCGGAGGCGAGCCCGGCGTCGGCGAAGTTCATGCCGTAGATGTCGCTGCTGATCGGGTGGTGATTGGCGGCGAGGTCGACACTCAGTGCCGGACCGGCGGTGGCGGCCTGGACGCCCGCTGGGGCGGCCGCGGGCACCACGATCGCGCTCGCAACGACTACCGCGATGATCACTGTCTTGACGAGGGGCATGCTCGGAGCCTAGTCCGCGGCGTCCCGAATTGTCGCATTCGACTGAGCGCGCCGGGTGGCGCAGGGTTGCCGCGTTCAGGTGAACGCGCCGGTCGGCCGGGGTTGGCGCGCGGGACCGAATGACACACTGCTGGCGTGAGGGTGGCGATGCTCGCTCCGGTGGCGTGGCGGACGCCACCCGTGCACTACGGGCCGTGGGAGCTCGTGACGAGCCTGCTGACCGAGGGTCTGGTGGCCCGCGGAGTCGACGTCACGTTGTTCGCGACCTTGGACTCGCTCACCAGCGCTGAGCTGCGGGGCGTGAGCCCGCACGGCTACGCCGAGGATGCATCGATGGACGGCCGGGTGTGGGAAGCCCTACATGTCTCCGAAGTGCTTGCGCAGTCGATGAACTTCGACCTCGTGCACAACCAGCTGGACTGGTTGCCGCTCGCTTTCGCCGACCACTGCCGCGCGCCCATGGTGACGACGATCCACGGCTTCTCAGGTGTGGGCATCCTGCCGGCCTACACCCGTGCCGGCTCGAACTACATCTCCATCTCGGACGCCGACAGGTCGCCCGATCTCGAATACCTCGCCACCATCTACCACGGCATCGACCTCGACGTCTTGCCGTTCCAGGCCGCGCCGGGCGACAGCCTGGTCGCTTTCGGTCGCATCCATCCCGACAAGGGAACCGCGGAGGCGATCGCGATCGCCCGGAAGGCTGGTCGGCCTCTGGTTCTCTGCGGCATCGTCCAGGACGAGCGTTACTTTGCCGAGCAGGTCGAGCCGCACGTGGACGGCGACGCCGTCCGTTACCTCGGCTCGGTCGGGCCCGAGCAACGCGCCGAGGTTCTAGGAGCTGCGGCGGTCCTGCTGCATCCGATCGCCTTCGACGAGCCGTTCGGCCTCTCGGTGGTCGAGGCGATGGCGTGTGGCACGCCCGTTGTCGCGTTCCGGCGTGGCTCGATGCCCGAGGTCGTCGACGAGGGTGTCACCGGATTTCTCGCCACCGATATCGATGACGCGGTCGCGGCCGTGGAGCGTGCCTTACACCTCGACCGGGCGGCGGTGCGAGCACTCGCGGCAACCCGCTTCAGCGCTGCACGGATGGTCACCGAGTATGTGCGCGCCTACGAGCAGGTGCTCAATCGATGAGTTGCCCGACGGGTGTCATGGCCGCGAGGAGTTCGTCGACCGACACCCACACGACCCCGATACGTGCGTCGCTGATGCCGTAGGGCAGCCACAATCGGCCGGCCTGCACAACGCCGCCGCACGAGTAGACGACATTGGGCACGTAGCCGTTCTGCTCACCAGGAAGTCCCTCTAGCAAAGGCAATTCGAGTCGCTTGACGACACGCGCCGGGTCGTCAAGGTCGAGCAAGATCGCGCCGATCGCGTAAGTGCGCATGGGTCCGACACCGTGCGTGAGAACGAGCCACCCTTCACCAGTCTCGATCGGCGGACCGCAATTTCCGACCTGGAGAACCTCCCAGGGCGCAACCGGCACCTGAATGGTGTCCGGCTCGCTCCAGACCACTCCGTCATCGGACGACGCGATTGAGTTGCTCTCGCCGTCGGTACGACACAGCGCAAGCTGGCGGCCGCCGACCGACCGCGGGAACAGCGCCATTCCCTTGTTGCGGGCCGCCGGGCCGGCCAGCCGTTGCACGCGGAAGGTACGCAGGTCAGGGCTCGTCAGCAACCGCGGCGCGATGGCGCTGCCGTCGTACGCCGTGTAGGTGGCGCGGTAGTCGACGGTGCCGTCCGCCGCAACGAACCGAACGAATCGAGCGTCCTCGATGCCGTTGCTCTCCTCGGCAGTCGACGGGAACAGAACCTGCTGGCTCAACTCGACGTCGTCCGGGAATGCGACCTCGTACGCCGACGCGACGATCCGGCGCAGCAGGTCGGCAGTGGCCGGGCCGCTGACTCTGCTGAGGAGGTCCTGATGCGCAGTCGCGAGAACGTATTCGAGGTCGAGACCCGTGAACGAGCTAGGCAAGCGGTCGAGCACGCTATGGGCGAGCCCGTCGACACGGCCGTCGTCGGTGAGCACCGCTCGCAGGTGATCGGTGTGCCAGTGCGCCATCGTGGCGACGCCGGCGACGGCAGGGAAGACGCGCTGTTCGAACCGCCACGTCGCATCGGCGCCGATCACGGCGGCGCACGTGTCGTCACAGCTGCTCTCCAGCGCCAGGATGTTCATACAGGCCCAGGGTTGGGCACATCATCGAGGGAGCCTCGCAACGTGGCCGGGGTGCGCCACATGACCAACGCGTCNNTCGGCGCCGATCACGGCGGCGCAGAATCCGAGCGACGACAGGTGTCCCTCGCCGATACCGCGCAGGCTGACGGCGACACGTACCGCGCCGGGCTCGAGATCATCCTGGTCCGGATGCATGACCGCACTCGGGTTGCACAACGCCGCGCCCTCGAGAGCGAATTCCGCCGTGAAACTGGCGCCCATCACGAGCTTCCTGGCCAGCGTCATCGGCGGCGTCTGTTGCACGTGCGAATCGACCCGCATCGCGTGCTCGGTCAGGATGGCCGCGAAGTCGCGATGGCGGTCGGAGAAGTCGTCGAGCAATCGTTCGGCGATCTCGGCAACCTCGGGGCCTGACAAGGCGAGCACGCGCGCAACGACCGCGCCGGCTCGCGAACTTCCGCCCGGCAGCTCCTCGCCTGGCAGGAACAGCCGCGCGATGACCCGAGCCGGGTCGGGACGCAGGGCCACATCGACGTGGTGAGCAGTTGGGCGGTCTGCAGTCACTCGAGCAAGCCAAGCCGCTGTGCGTGTTGTGCCGTCGAGAGCAGGGCCAGCGTCGACTCGGCGCCCTGATTGAGGTTGCACCCAGCTGCCTGCAACCCGTCGAAGCCGGCACCCGTCGCTGGATCGAACATCGGGGTCGACGCGTCGTTGTCGCCAAGAAACCACGACCACGCCAGCTGGACGCCGTCCAGCCAGCGCGGATCGCCAGTCAATGTGAACGCGAGCGCACAGGCGTCGGCGAGCGCGGCCACTTCGATGGGTTGTTGATCGAACCCGGGGCCGATGTCACCAGGACCGCGACCGCCGACCGGGGTGACCGACAGGTGACCGTTGTGAGTCTCGGTGCGAAGCAGGAAGTCGAGCAGCTCGAGGCCGCGGACGTGTGCGGCCCGGTCAGGCAGAACCGCGCCCGCGAGCAACAACGCGTGCACGATCGAGCCGTTGGCGTAGCTCAGGCGCGCCTGCGGCCAGGGCCACCCGACATCGCCACGTTCAACGCCGATCGCCGCGACGGCGTCGCGCAACAGCTCCTGAGCGGCCAGCTCGGCGGGCCGGCTCAGCAGGAGTTCACCGGCGCCGAGTGCAGCGAAGACCAGACCGCGCAGGTGCGGCGACCGGCTCAGCGCGGCGGTACGAAAGCCGAGCAGCGCGCGCGCCCGCATCGCCTGCGTCGGTGCCTTTGCGGCGGCGACACCGAGGCCCCACAGTGCTCGGCCCCACCAGTCGCCAAGACCGGGCTCGTCGCTCCACTCGCCGTCGATGCTCATGCGGTTGTGACACGAACCGTCGGGCTGGATGGCAGCCAGCGTGAAATCCAGATAGCGGCACCCGACCAGCTTCAGTTCGGATCCTGGCCGGTGCTGCCGGCACACGACGAGGAGCGCACGAGAGACATCGTCGACGCAGTAGCCGTGCTCGGGCCGCGGATCACCGTGCAACGCGTGCTCGAACAGTCCACGTCCGTCGGTCAGGCGATGCAGGTGCTCGAAGACCGGGCCGTCGACGGTGCCAACTGCTATCACGCGGCGACTCGCGCGTTCATCAGTTGCAGGCCCAGCTCGAGGTAGCGCTGCGCGACGGCCGGCCACAACAGCTCCGGCGCCGTTGCCACCGCGGCCCTGGCCATGCCGGCGGTCATCGCGGGTTCGGTCAGCAGCGTGCGCAATGCGGTGGCCATCTCGGCCGAGTTTCGCTGCTGCACCAGGAGTCCCGCGCCATCACCGAGCAGTTCGACCGCGTGCGGGAACCGGGTTGCGATGACCGGCTTCAGCGCGGCGACCGCCTCGATGAGCACCCCCGACGTCACCTGATCGGTCGAGTCGTAGGGCAGCAGGACGACGTCCGCTGCGTCGACGAGCTCACCGAGAGCGGCGTTGTCGCGGTAGCGACTGTCGAACGTGACGTTGGCTGCGACGCCGAGCCGCTCAGCCTGTGCCTTGAGCCGACCGCGATAGGCCTCGCCCTCGCGCAACAACACCTTCGGGTGGGTCTGGCCGGCGACGATGTAGCGCGGCGCCGGGGCGAGGTCGGTCAACCGGGCCATGGCTTCGATCCCCCACTCGATCCCTTTGCCCGGGCCGATGAGACCCCACGTCAGCACCGTCGGCCGGTCACTATGCACGCTGAGCCCGCGTCCACGCACCGGCGGAGCGCCGTGCGGGATGACGCTCACCTTGTGCATCTCGACGGCGTAGCCGTTCGCCAGCCGGCCGCGCGCCGTGGCCGTCATCGTGACAACCGCCGACGCCGATGCCGCCAACGCCTCGAGAACCTCGCGCTGGTGCGTCGTCGGCGCGCTCAGCACGGTGTGCAACACCACGACCGACGGAACGGTGAGCGCATCGAGCAAGCGCAACACCTCATCGCCATCACGCCCGCCGTACACGCCGTACTCGTGCTGAACGATCGCGATGTCGCCGTCATTGAGAAGGTCAGCCGCTCGAAACACGCTGCCGGAGTCGCCGGCGATCATGTCGCCGGCAACCTCCTCCCCCGCGGGAGGCGCAGGCGAGTCGACGAGCCGGATCACGACGCCGTCGTGACCGCTCGAGGTGACCAATTCTGAATAGAGGGACGACGTGAAGGTGGCCAGACCACAAATAGTCGGGGGGTAAGTGCTCACAAAGCCGAAACGGATCGTCATGAGACGTTGCCTTCAGGTCGGGCGGCACCGCCAACGAGCGCGTTACCTCACGCGAACGAGATGGATGTCGCAGCTGCAGCGTGGTTGCCAGCGGTCGTCGAAGACGAGCGTTTGTGCCTGCGACAGCAAGAAATCGTCTCGAACGATCCCCCGCCCACAGAGTGGGCGAACAGGGTCACCGAGCGCCCCGGGAGCCAGGGGGCAAGCGCCCTAGAATCCAGAGGGCGATTGCTCGCAGCCTACCGTGCTTCGGCTAACGACTGAACAAAGTCGACAATTGCCTGGCTCGGAGCCGCACTGTGTGCCGCTGGGCAGGATGATTGCGGAACCGGTTCGCGGGAGGACTGTAGGGTCTCCGGCGGGCGTCAATGGTCAGCGACGGGCGGGGCCAACGCTGCCGCGGTCCAGAAAGGATGGCGAGAGCAGCAGGTGTTCAAGGGCGGTGCCGGGATCACTAATCCGACGCAGCAATGCGTCAACGGCCTGCTGACTCATCTGTTCCGCCGGCACGTCCGCCGCGGTGACGGCGGGCTGTACTTGGGTAGCGACGCGCACCGAAGCGATCGCCATCACGGACACGTCCTGTGGCACCCGACGCCCGTGGCGCTGCAGCGCCTCCATCACACCACCGAGCGCCTGCTCGTTGATGGTCAGGACGGCCGTCACGGCCGGCACGACCTCGAGGATGTCGTCGATCACGCTATGGGCGCCACTCGCGGAGTCCTCACAGCACCGCGCAAGTCCATCGACTCCGAGCCTCGTTCGTGCGTTCTCGAATGCCTCAAGCGAACGCAATGCCGGCCCGTACTCCTGGTCCAGCATCTCCTGTGGACGATTGATGAACGCGATGTTTCGATGCCCCAGCGCAAACAGTTGGCGCATGCTTTCTGCCACCAGACCTGAGTAGTCCAAGTCCACCCATGCGTGCTCCCGCTCTGCACCGGTGCGGCCGATCGTGACGAACGGAAACCCCATCTCGGTCAGCAGGCGGGCGCGACGGTCGTGCCAGCGCGTCTCCATCAACAGGATTCCGTCGACCTTGCGCTCCCCTACGAGCCGGTCGAACGCCTCTTCGCGATCACCGCCGCTCGGCGACAGAAGGATGTCGTAGTCACGGTCCGCCGCGGCTTCGGCTACCGCACCTACGAACTGAAGCTGCTCTGAGCTGAGATGGTGGTGCAACGGTGGGATAACCAGCCCGAGCGTCCTGGTCTCGCCATGCGCCAGCGCGCGCGCCATCGCGCTCGGCCGGTACCCCGCCTCATCGATGACGGACATCACTCGCAGTCGGGTGACCTCAGTGACTTGCCGCTTTCCGGACAGCACGTATGACACGGTGCTTCTCGAGACGCCCGCCCGCTCAGCGATCTCCCGAATATTCACTGTCCCTGAGCCTCTCGACCATGCCGGCGCGGTGTGTCGGCCGCAAGGAACCGGTTCGCCACGCAATTTAGCGCGCGATGGCTCGCTACCCGAGCCGACCCCCCCGCGCCTAGCTGTCGGTATGAAACCGTTACCTCTCCGGCGTCGACCAATCATTGACCGCGTTCCCAGCCGCCCGTTATGGTCTGGCGAACCGGTTCGCGAACCGGTTCGGACGGGTCGCCGAATGATGCCACGATCTGTCCGACGCGGGCGCGTCCCGCGCAGCTGTGATGGGCGAGAAGGCCAAAACCCAACCTCGGAAGGAAGTCCGTGAAGACACCAACAATGGGGCGGCGGGTCAGAGGTACCACGGCGCTGTCGGTCGCGGTGATGGCGAGCCTCGTGGCGTGCTCGTCCTCGAAACCGGCCGCGAGCGGGACCACATCGAGCAGCCCAGCCGCGCCGTCGTCACAAGCCACCTCGTCGGCACCGACGTCATCGCCTGCGACGAGCAACTCCTCCGCTGCCCAGAGCAGCGCACCTGCGGCGACCGGCGGCACCTACACAATCTCCGACCCCTACCCTCAGTACACCGCCGGATCGTCCTGGGTAAACCTGCTGAACTCGTGCGGCGCGAGCGCCGGAGTCAAGATCAAGCGAACCGGCTACGACACGACCGCGTTGCTCAGCCAGACGCTGCTGTCGGCGCAGCAGGGCAATTCACCTGACGTGTTGATCGTCGACAATCCGGTGGTCTCGACCTTGGCCGACGCAGGTGTTCTGGCGAGCAACGACCAGGACAACATCGACACCTCAGCGGTCAGCCCGAACCTGCTTGCCGCCGGCGTTCTGAACGGCAAGACCTACGGGATCCCCGTCGGTGCGAACACGCTCGCGTTGTATTACAACAAGACGATTCTCAGCGCTGCAGGCATCGACCCCACGACCATCACGTCGTGGACGGCGTTGACAGCCGCGCTAGCCAAAGTCAAGGCGATGGGTAAGGGCGGCATCACCTTGTCGGCGATTGGTACCGAGGAGGGCAGCTTCCAGTTCCTGCCGTGGTTTTGGGGCTCCGGGGCGAACCTGACCAATCTGGCGTCTACGCAAGGCGTCGCAGCGCTGCAGTTGTGGACGACCTGGCTCAAGGACGGCTACGTCCCCAACGCCGCAATCCAAGACACTCAAACAACATCATGGGCCGAGTTCGCGACCGGCAAGTACGCGTTCGCGGAGAACGGCACCTGGCAGCTCTCGAACGCCGACAAGGCCGGCTTCCCTTACGGCATCATCCCGATCCCGAGCATGGCAGGTGGGGTGGCGCCGGCGCCGACCGGCGGAGAGTTCGTCACGATCCCACTGCAAAAGGACGCGTCGCGCTACCCGACGACGGAGAAGATCGTCAGCTGCTTGACCTCCGCCGACAACGCCTTCAACACCGACACGACCCTCGGGTACATCGGTGTGACGGCGGCAGTGCAGCAGAAGCAGGCGGCCAACCCGCAACTGCCGGTCTGGATCAGCGCGGTGGGTGCCGCGAAGGGCCGCACGAGCGACAACCTCGGCACTAACTACCCGAAGATCTCCCAGCAGTTGTGGACAGCGATGCAGAACGCGTTGACTGGGTCGAAGTCGCCAAGCGCGGCGATGTCGGCGGCGCAGTCGGCGGCGGCAGCTGCGACCGGTGGCAAGTAACAGCTGATCGCGGCACGAAAGAACAGGATGAGCGACAGAGCGCGGGCGAAAGCCCACCAGTCGCGGCCTGACGGTGGAGGGGCGGCAGCGACCGCCCCTCCACCCAGCGCCCAAGGTGGAACCAGGAAGCCGGCCGCTAGCCAGTTGGCCGCGTGGGCGTTTCTTGCCCCTGTGACGATCTACCTGCTCGTGTTTTATGCCTATCCGCTGTACCGCAGCCTTGACCTGAGCCTACGCAACTACACGGTGCGGTCCTTCGTACACGGGCACGCACCGTTCAGTGGGTTCAAGAACTACCGCATCGATCTTCATGACCCGACCTTCACCCCGGCCTTGCTCCACACGCTGATCTTCACCGTGGTCTCGATCGCTTTCCAGTTCGTGATCGGCCTCGCGTTGGCCGTGTTCTTTGTTCAGCACTTCAAACTCTCCGCGACGCTCCGGGCCCTGTTCTTGGTTCCCTGGCTGCTACCGCTGATCGTGTCGGCGTCGACCTGGTCGTGGATGCTCAACAGCGACTCCGGCGTCGTGAACTCCGCGCTTCACAGCGTGGGAATCACATCGGTCAACTGGCTGACGGCGCCGAAGTGGGCGTTGGTGTCGGTGATCATCGCGAACATTTGGATAGGCATCCCGTTCAACCTGGTGCTGATGTACAGCGGCTTACAAGCGATCTCGCCAGACATCTACGAAGCGGCGGCGCTCGACGGCGCGAACGGTTGGCAACGGTTCTGGCGTGTCACGTTCCCATTGTTGCGACCGGTGACCGCAGTCACGTTGCTGTTGGGCCTCGTATACACGTTGAAGGTCTTCGACATCATCTGGATCATGACGCGCGGAGGTCCTGCCGGCGCGTCGACGACCTTCGCGACCTGGTCCTACCAGTTGAGCTTCGGCAACCTACTACCGGCGTTCGGTCCGGGAGCAGCGGTGGCCAACATGTTGATCGTCATGACGCTCATCTTCGGATTCGTCTACTTTCGCATCCAACGCAAGCAGCTTGAGTCATGAGCCAACGGAAGACTTGGCTCAAGACAGGAATCGGCTTGGTGCTGACCGGCCTCATGCTCTTTCCGGTCTATTGGATGGTCAACGTGTCATTCACGCGCGACCGGGATATCCGCAAGTCGCCTCCGAACTGGTTCCCCGTTCCCGGAACGCTGGAGGGCTACCGAGCGGTACTGCACCAACAAGGCCAATACATCGCAACGAGTGTCGTGGTCGGGTTCGGCACAGTCGCCTTGACGTTGCTCCTGGCGGCACCAGCAGGCTACTCGCTCGCCAGGTTACGACCCCGCGGCGGTGGTGCACTCAGTTTCGTGCTGCTCATTGCACAAATGATTCCCGGCATCATCATGGCGATGGGCTTCTACGCCATCTTCCTGAACCTCAAAGTGCTCAACACGTTGCCGGGTTTGATCGTGGCCGACTCCACGCTCGCTGTTCCGTTTGGAGTGCTGATCTTCACGGCGTTCATGTCAGGGATACCTGACGAACTACTCCAGGCGGCGCGGATCGACGGAGCCGGCCATCTCAGAAGCTTCTGGTCCGTCGTCATGCCGGTTAGCCGAAATTCGATTGTGACGGTGTCGCTTTTCGCGTTCCTGTGGGCGTGGTCCGACTTCATCTTCGCGAACACGCTTGATGGCGGCGGAAGACACTTGCCCATCACCCTCGGGATCTATCACTACATCGGCAACAACAACCAGCAATGGAGCGCAATCATGGCCACCGCCGTCGTCGCGTCAATCCCAGCGACGCTCCTCCTGATAGTGGCGCAACGCTACGTGGCTGCTGGCGTGACTGCCGGAGCAGTCAAAGACTAAGCCGAGCACGGCCCGACCCGGTAGCAACCCGACATCGCAACGCTCGGTTCAACGGCCGACAGAGAGTGAGCCCCACCACGATGACCGCCCCAGCCGGCCCAACCTTCTCTGTGCGTGACATCCCGTTCAGCTACTACGGGTCGTGGTTCGACATATCACCGGTACTCGCGGAACGAGTTTATGCTAACGACTTGCACCTTGTTTCTCACCAGATCGGCATGCATCCGATCCTTTCGCTCATACCTTGGCACGACGGAGCCCGTATTGAGACAAGAGTCGTCGCAGCACCGCATCGACTCGTCTGGCAGCACGAGACGGGGTCCATCGAGCTCGCCTACGAGCGAGCGGACACGGTGCGGATTCGCGGCGAGGCCATCGGTCTCAGAATCCGCGCCGCGGTCAAAGCACTGACCCCGTTCGCCGGCACCTACCTGTATCGCGATCCAGTCGACAAGTCGTTCGTCTTCACCGTCTACGGAACGGGACGCCGCTACAGAGTTACCGTTCTCACGGGTACCGCCATCGACGTTGTCGGCGACCAGTCGGTCGGTTCGAACGAGCGGGCCCTGACGCTGACGGCGGACGCAGCGCCGTGGGAGGTCGCGATCGAGGAGTTCGAAAGCTCCCGCAGCGCGTACAGCGCCGTTGCAAGCTTCGACGAAATCGTTCGAGCGGCACAGTCAAAGTTCAACACGTTCGTCGATGCTGTCGCACCGTGGCGAAGCGAACGCACGCCGGCCGCGGAACTTGCTGCGTATGTTCTGTGGTCTGCGGCCGTGCTGCCCGCCGGCTTCATCGGTCGGCCCGCCATCCTCATGTCCAAGCACTGGATGGACAAAGTGTGGAGCTGGGACCACTGCTTCAACGCCATCGCACTGGCAGGAGGTCTACCCGACCTTGCGTGGGATCAATTCCAGCTGGTGTTCGACCACCAAGACGACCTCGGGGGACTGCCCGACTCGATCACCCACTCGGAGGTCCTATACAACTTCGTCAAGCCCCCAATCCACGGCTGGGCGTTGGAGAAACTACGTCAGAGTCAGCATGTGGAGCCGACGGAACTTCTGCTGGCCTACCGAGGACTTGCAAAGTGGACGAACTACTGGCTCGTGATGCGCCGCGCGACAGGCCACGTCCTGTGTCACTACCACCATGGCAACGACAGCGGCTGGGACAACGCCACAACCTTTGACGGAGAACGTGTCGTTGAGACGTCGGATCTCGCCGCGTTCCTCGTCTTGCAGACGCAGCAGCTGGCGGACCTCGCTGCCGGACTGGGTCTCCTCACCGAGGTCGATCACTGGGCAACGGTGTCAGAAGAAATGTGTGCTGCGATGCTTGCCCAGCTCTGGGCGGGCGGTACCTTCGTGGCCCTGGGCGCCGCCTCGGGCATTGCGTATTCGAGCTCAAGCCTGCTGGATCTCATGGCTATCGTGCTCGGCCCGAAGCTACCCGACGATGTGCGGGCGGCGCTCGCCAGCCGGATTGAGGCGCATCTCACGGTGCATGGGCTCGCGACGGAGCTGGTTTCTTCACCCGAGTACCGCTCCGACGGCTACTGGCGCGGCCCCATCTGGGCCCCGTCGACAATCCTCGTCGAGGACGGCTTGCGACGAAGCGGATTCGTCGCGTTGGCGGATGAGATCAGCAGCCGATTCCGAGCGCTATGCGAGCGGTCCGGGTTCGCCGAGAATTTCGATGCCGAAACCGGCGACGGACTGCGCGACCACGCCTACACGTGGACAGCAAGCAGCTACCTGATTCTGGCCGCCGCGCATTCGCGGCGACACCCCACGGCAGCCGTCCCGGAGCACGCGGCGTCCCAGTGAGATTCGGTCCGAGCCCAGCGGAGTCGGCGCGCGCGTGAGCGACGGTGCCTTCCAGGGAGAGCCTGCCGTTCACCCGCCGTTTCGCCAATGGGTCGGAGATGGGCCGCAAATCGTTCGCTTTGAGGCCTTGTCCCCCAGTTGTTCCCGGGACGAGACTGGGCGGCTTACCGCCAGCTAGGTCCCTACCACCAGTGGGTCAATACCGTCAGTGGGTAATAAGGGGGCGCGACCGAAATGGCAAGTACGCGTGGGCTGCTCGAAATCGCCGCGAGTTTCACACCCGTGCCTGTCGGCGTGAAAGCCGTGCCACCCGGAACCCTCACCACACCCGTCTCGGTCGACGCCCAGCAACTGCAGGCGCTCATCGTTGCGGCCCTCCACGCGACTGCTCCCCAAGTCATCTGGTACGACCACGACGGCGACGTGCTCGTGCACGTCGACCGCACCGTGGTCGCGTTGTTCGAGGGCGTCGTGCTTGTCGGACTGACGCTCGAGACCGAACAAACAGGGGTCGGTCAGGTAGCGGTACCCCTGAGCGTCGGGTCGCCGCAATTCGCGGCTGGACTGCTCGTGATGACGGAGAGCCGGCCGCGGGGGCCGGTCGCGCTCGTCGACAGGTGGGGCGACGCCGCGGTCGCGGCGTCGTGGCGCGCCCTGATCGACGCCGCGCACGCGCTCGCACTGCAAACGGGGATCGACGCGAGCGGCGCGCGGCTCGTTCCGGGAGCGCTCAGCACGGACGGGAAGACCTTCACGGTGGTGCCGCAGGCCCGGCACGCGATCGACGCAGTGGTCGGCCGATGACTGCGGCGACCGACACCTTCGGCGACATCAGCGAACTCGCCACCGCGCTCGGTGTCGTCGGCCCGGACGGCAACGTCAGCACCGACTTCTTCATCGACCCCGCGGCCACGATGCGAGGCACCCTCCGCGACAGCACGCGGCGAGCAGCATTGCTCGAGTTCCTCGATCACATCCTGGGCGACTCCGCGCCGCAGGTAGATGAAGCGGCCGCGACCTGGACGCCGATCTTCAAGCTGACCGACCCGGTTCGGCTCTACCTGGTGACGGCCCAGGTCGCCGACGGCATCACCATCGGCGTCGGCGTGCGCGGTGCAACCACGGGGACACCACATGCCGAAGGCCGTCTGAGCCTGCCGCTGGTCCTGATCCCTGTCACCGGACCTGTCGTGTTCCTGCCGGCGTCGGACTCACCCGATGCGCTCGCCCAGCTCGCAGCCGAGGTGGACGTCGGATCACCGGACCTGCAGTCGGTCGGCGTGACGGCGTCCATACCGCTCGGGTCGCACGCGAGTGGTGACCTCGTCGTCAGCGTCAAGGGCCTTCGCGTTCCCGGGTCGGACACGCCGCTCGATCTGTCTCTCGACGGCAACACCTCGATCGGTCCGCAACTGCTGCACGTCGTGAGCACGCTCGTCGAGACCGAACTGCAGGCCGCGGCGGCCGACATCGGACCTGCGGCGGCGACCCTTCTCGGGCCGCTCGGTCTCGCGCCCGACTCAGTGGTGCCGCTCCCGCTCGGCGACCTGGCGGTGCGCGGCCTCGCGGCGCTGCACGACTGGCTCGCAGAGATCGCCGCTTCCGACGCCGCGTTACAAGCGTGGTTCGCACACCTGGCGGCTCTTGTCGGCGCGACGACGTCGGGCCCGCTCGCTGCCGACGTCAATCTCGCTGCGGGTGTCGACCTCACGGTCGGGCTGGTCGTAGACAGCGACGACACCGGCGGACGTCGATTCGCACCGACCTTCGGACTTACCGCTTCGGTCGCGACCGACACCGCGATCGAGCTCGAAGCGACGTTGTTCCAGGCCAGCATCGGCGCGCACCCGAGCGTCGTCGGCCTTCCGAAGCTGGAGTGCCGCGCCAGGTACGGCGCCGCGACCGGCCCGTCGACGATCCTCGACGTCACGCAGGCCGGCACAGTCGTCAAGGTAGGGGCGCTGCGCGCCGGAGTCGGCCTGGACGCCGGTCGGCGTCCGGTATTCGTCCTTGCGGCCGACCGGGTCGTGCTCGGGCCGGTGGCGACACCCACGACGCACGCCGTGCTCGACCTGACGTCGCCTGACGCGCTCGCCGACGTCGGCGGTCAGGCGCTGTCCGCCGTCCTGGGCAATCTCATCGCCGGGCTCGGCACCGCCGGCACCACGGTCAGTGAGGTGCTCGGGCTCAGCGTGCCCGCCTCGTTCGGCGGCACCAACTGGCCGACGATCGACGCCGCCGCACTGATCGCCGATCCGATCAACGCGTGGCTGAGTTTCCAGCAGGCCGTGCTCGCTTTGGGCACGCAGGCTTTCGCCGATCTGCTGTCGTCGGTCGCGACGCTGCTCGGAAAGCCGGTGGTCGCCAATGCGGCCGGTACGGACGCCGACCCGTGGATCGTCGCCTCGGCCGGCGATTTGCAAGCCATCGCCTGGACGGCGCCGACGACCACGGGCGGCACGGCGTTGCACCTCGGCGCTCGCTGGGCGCCGACCACGAGCCAGGTCGGCGGCGCCAACGGACCCACGCCGTCCGCGCACCTGCTCGTCGACGTCCTCGCGCTCACTCTGCCCACCGCCCCAGGCGTACCTGACCTGCACGTGCTACCCGCGGTCTCATTCGCAGCCGGTTTCACTACGCCGGTCGGCCACCCGCTGCAGGTCGCGCTCGGGCCGGCGGCGATCGACGTCCCCGCGGCAGCGGTAACCCTTGGCTGGACGACGACGGGCGGCGCGCAGGCGTCGTTCGATCTTCCGGGCGCGACCGTGACCGTCGACGCGACGACGGGTGCGTTCGCGCTGCCGACCATCGACAACGCCGGCAATCTGGTGCTGCCTGCGCTGAGCGATCACGTTCTCGAAGTGCTGCTCGGCGAACTGCTGCGGCAGGCGAACGCGCCGTGGTTGACCCCGCTGGCCGATGCGCTCGGGCTCGGCGAGCAGGTGGCCAGTGAAGTGCATACGTTCGCCAGTCTCTTCAGCGACCCGCGCGGGTGGATCGTCGAGCGGTTGCGACACCAGCTGACGGACGCCGACCCGGCCGCGGTCACCGGCAGCCTGGGGCATCTCGGCGACGTCCTCGCCGCGCTGGCGACGGCAGCCGGGTCGGTGCCGGTAACCGGTGCGGGCCGACCCGACGACCCGATCGTCATCCCGCTGCAGGCCGGACCCGCGTCGCTCGAACTCGCCGTCTGGCTCGACCCGGCCGGCCCACCCATCCCGCCGGCAGTTCTTGCGTCGCTGCTGTCGCCGGCGGCGCTGACCGACTGGCTGGACGCCGCCGGCGCCGCGCTCACCAGCACCGACCTGTTTGCGCTACTGACGGCCGCCGGCCGACTGGTCCCGGGGATCGGCAACCTCGTCGAAGGACGCGACACGCTCGCGGCCGGGTGGGATGCGTTGATCGCCCGCTCCACGAGCGGCGACGGGCTGCTTCCCGGCGGCGCACCCGACATCGCCGGGGCGACCGCGTCGACCTTGGCCGGTGTCACGCATCGCGAGCTGGCTGCCCACCTCGACCTCACAACACTCGCCGGCTTGCCTGCGGGTGCCCGCGCCGTCTACGTCACGGGTCCCTACGTACCACCGTGGTTCGACACCGCGGTCCCGACCCTCGACCTGACGACGCCGTCGCTCCCAGACACGGCCTTCGACACCTCAGCGGTGGCGGCAAGCACAGGCCCGTACCACGTCAGGTTGCCGTTCCGGACCGACTGCCCGGGCGCCGACGCGACGGCGCGGGCCGCGGCGTGCGCCGCGCGGCTGCAGCGGGCGATCGCAGCCGCCGCAACCGGCGGCAAGAACATCGTCGTTGTCGCGCACGGCCCGGCCGCGGCCGGCATCGCGCAACTCGCCGCGACGGGCGCGCCTGTCGTGGGGCTGGTGCTCCTCGGTGCATCGGCGACCGCGGTCCCCCTCGACGTCCTCGATCAAGCACCGATGGCTGACGCGCTGGTTCTCGCTCGTCGGGTGCTCCGAACCACCGACAGCACTGCCAGCACCGATACCACCGAGCTAGCCCTCGCAAGATCGGTATTCGGACTGCTCGGAGATCTCTTCGACGCCACCCACGACCCGGCTGTCGATCTGACGCCACCGGCCGGGCTGCTCGCCCCGACCGTGCCGGCCTGGTCCGTTCGCGGATCCGTCGATGCGGGCGCCCTGCAGAAGTCGCTCGGGGCGCTGGTTCGCTCGGGGCTCACCTCGCATGCGCCGACGCCGGTCGCTGCGACCGCGTTGCGGGCGGGCATCCGGCTGCACCTGCCGCTGCCCGCATCGGTCACGACAAGCGATCCGACCGGCATCTCCCTCGATGTGACCGCGAAGCTCGATCTCGGCGGGCTGCCGCTCGCATCGGACGCCGCGGCGCCGGCCGCCGCCTTCCAGCTGGACATCGACATCTACCGGGCCGGCGGTTGGCTCGCGGGCGGCCCGCAAGGTTCGGCGCCCGCGCCTGGAGTCCTCAGAACGCCGTCGCTGCGCCGCGCGAAGCTGAGCGTCGGTGCCGATCTCACGGCAGGGCCGCGCGGAGCGCACGCAACCATTACGCTCCTCGACGGCAGCGCACTCGGCGTCGCCCGCGAAGCGTGGGTGCTCGGCTCGGGCGGCGACCTGCCCGGCGCCGAGGCCCGGGTACTTCTCGGACGGCTCGCCGCGGCTCTCGGCCCGGTGCCGTCGTCGGGTCCGATCGCCGCACTAACAGACCTGCTTGCCGCGCTGCGCTTGAGCGACCCGGCGACGGCGCTGCCGGGGTTCGGATTGTCGTTCGACGCAGTGCAGCAACTGCTTGTCGATCCGGTCAACGCGCTGACCGGCGCGTTGACGGCACCCGCGGCTCGGATCGCGGCGGCTGGCGCGCTCCGACGGCTGCTCGGCGGCGCCGGCACCAACGGGGTCGTGCAGTTCACGGTCGGCGGCTTCGACATTTCCGCCGATCTCGCCGCGAGTCCGCCGGCGCTGCATGTGTCGGCTACTGACGTCGCATTGGGCGGCGGGCCAACGCTCACCGGCGACGTGCAGGTCACGACAGCAGGCGCCTGGTCGGGTTCGGTGTCACTCGCCGCAGCTGGGCTGTCGGCCGTTGGCTCGCCCGGCCTGCGCATTCAACTCGGGGGGTCGGGTCCGGCCACCACCGTCGACCTGACATTCGGCGCCGCACCGACAGGGGTGCCGAGTCACCTCACGCTGTTCCCGCCGCCTTCGGCTGGCCAGATCGAGGGCATCGCTACCACCGCTTTGACGGCCGCCGGTGCGGCGGCACTGCGCAGCCTCATCGGCACGTTGCGAGCCGATGTGCTCTCGGTGGCGCAACGCACGAAGTTCGACCCGGTGCTCACGAGCGTCGGCCTGCTGAAGCAGTTCGACGGTGCGGCCGTCCCAGCCGCTCCGTTCGGGCTGTTCAGCGATCCGGTCGGATACCTGGCCCACGAGATCGGCTGGTCGACGAACACCGGGCCGGCGACCGATGCGGTCGCGACCCTCCTCGACGGCCTCCGCAACCTTTTCGGCCTGCCCAATGCGGCACACGGCGTGCTGCCGATCACGTCGTCGTTCACGATCGGCGCGACAGCCGCCACGACGGGCGGGCTGCGGCTCGCCCTCGGGTACTCCGGCGCGGAAGCCGACCTCACCGCCACCATCGACGCTGGACTCACGCTTGCCCCAGGCGCCACGCCGCTTCCGCACCTCGACCTGAGCCTCGGTATCAGCGGACATACCGCGCGCGTCAATCTCGCGCTCGACGGACCGGCCTTGTCGGTGATACTGCACACCGCGGGCGGCGACATCGCGCTGCTGCCGATCGGACCAGGCCTCGGCAGCCTCGCGACCACCGCGGTGCAGCAGGCGCTGCCGTACGTGCTCGACGCATTGCACGACCACGCGCCGAATCCGATACCTACCGTGCTGGCGTCTGTGCGCGACGTCCTCGGTCTCGGAACCGCGAGCTTCGACGCCACCGAACTGCAGACGCTCGCGGCCAATCCGGGCGCTGAGCTGGTCCGCCGCCTCGTCGCGCACGGCACCGCTGTGTTCACCGACCTGCAGAGCGTGCTGCCGTCCGGCCTGCCGGCACCTTGGGCGGTCACTGCCGACAGCTCGCACCTGCGGGTCACGTACGGCGCGCAATGGGTCGAGCTGCGACTGTCGGGTGCGCCGCAGAAGCTGACGGTCGAGGCCAGCATCACCGCAGACCTGCCGGGCCTCACCGGCGCCTCGATGACAGTCGATGCGATCGCCGACACGACGGGGCTGCGCAGCCTCACGGCGTCCGGCGAGATCGCACCGGCGAACGCGCTGATGATCGGACCGTTGTCGCTGGCACCCGTCGTCGAAATTGCGGCCGGACCCGATGCCAGCCCGCCACGCGTCGAGGCCGGGCTCGTTGTCACTGACGGCGTCGGAACGCGGTCGGCGCTGTTGTCGATCGATCTCAGCCCGGTCGACGTGACACTGCGCACGAAGACGAACAGCACGGACGACCCGACCGCCGATCCGGCGGTCGTCATCACGCATGTCCTCGTCCCTCTCGTCGCCGACGCGGCGTTGCACGAGTCGCACGTGCACGACCTCCTCGCGACGACCGTCGGAGGCACCACGCTCGGCGGTCTCCTACATGGCGTGCTGCTCACCGGCGGCGACGACATCAANNACCTCATGACGCGACTCGTCACGCTGATCGCAAATATCGCCAACGCCGCACCGCCGCTCGCGCTGCCCGACAACCTTCAGCTCACGTTCACCGACGGCGGCACGAAACGCGGGATTGCTCTGACGGTAGCGGCGGGCCAGCGCGCCGACCTCATTCCCGGCGGCGACATCGGCCTCGCGTTCGAGGTCGACAACAGCTGGGTCGACCCGGCCCTGACCCCACCCGGCATCTCGGTGATGATCGTCGACACCGCGGGGCAGCCGAGCTTCATCCCGCCGCTCATCACGGTCGACGGCGTCGGGCTGCGGCTCTACCGACGCTCGGGCGCCCTGCTCGACGCCGGCATCTCGATCGGCTCCATCGGTCTGTTCGGCCTGCTACGGATCGACGCCGCCGGACCCGGAGTCACCGACGGCGGCCTGGCGTTGCAACTCGCGGATATCGCGATAGCACCGGCGGCAGCGAGCGGCGGGAGCAACGGCGTCGCTCAAGGCATTCTCGGCAACACAGCACAATCAGGCGGCGGTGGTGACGGCACCGCGCTGAAGCCGAAGTTCTCACCTGAACTCGCGTTGCAGAAGCGACAGGGCGCGCCCGACTTCGCGTGGTCGTTGACCGCCGGACCGGGCAACGGGCCGTGGATGCTGCACATCGGCCGCTCGTTCGGGCCGTTGCGCATCGACGACATCGGGTTCGGCGACGAGATCACCAACAAGAAGGTGACCTCGATCCGCATCATCATCTCCGGCGGCCTGTCCCTTGCCGGACTCAACATCGACGTCCAGGAACTGTCGATCGGCGCGCCGTGGCCGGACGGAAATTCGGGGCAGGCGCTGACCGACCCGACGGCGTGGAGTCTCGACCTCGCCGGCCTCGCGGTCTCGTACTCCGGTGGCGGAGTGCAGCTCGCCGGCGGGCTGCGGCGCCGCGACAATCCGTCGTTGCCCGGCAACCCGCCCGACTACGTCGGTGTCCTCCTCGCCCGGATCGGGCCGTACGGCCTGACGGCGTTCGGCGGCTACGGTCAATTCCCGTCACCGGACGGAAAGTTCACCGCGCTCTTCATCTTCGCCGCGATCAACGCACCCATCGGCGGTCCGCCCGCGTTCTTCGTCACCGGCCTCGGCGGCGGCGCGGGAATCAACCGGGCGCTCGTGCTTCCGACCGAACTGAACGATTTCGCGTCGTTCCCGATGATCGCCGCGCTCGACCCGCACAGCACTCTCGCCGACGACCCCGAACACGCGATGGATCTGCTGTCGTCGTCGTTCCCGCCACAACACGGCACGTTCTGGTTCGCCGCCGGTGTCTCGTTCACGTCGTTCGCGCTCGTGGACGTCGTGGCCGTGGTCGCCATCGAGGTCGGCGACGGGTTCGCGATCACTCTCCTCGGGCTGGCTCGCGCAGCACTGCCGACGACCTACCTGCCGCTCGTGCAACTCGAGCTTGCTCTGATGGCCCATTTCTCGACGTCCGAAGGAATTCTCGAGGTTCGCGCGCAGCTGACAGACAACTCGTTCCTCCTGACGCGCGACTGCAGATTGACCGGCGGCTTCGCCTACGTGTCGTGGTTCGGGCCCAACCCCAACGCCGGCCAGTTCGTGCTCACCATCGGCGGCTACCACCCGTCGTTCCACCGCGACGGCTACCCCGACGTGCCACGCGTCGGTTACAGGTGGGACGTCTTCGGCTGTCTCACGATCATCGGTGAGTCGTACTTCGCCATCACCAGCGAAGCGCTCATGGTCGGTACCCGGTTCACGGCCGCGCTGTCGCTCGGCCCGCTGTGGGCCTCGCTGACCCTCGGCGTCGACGCGATCGTGTACTTCGACCCGTTCCACTTCCTGGCGACCGGCTACGCCTCCATCGCGGCCGGCATCACCATCGACATCGACCTCTTCTTCGGCCACATCACCGTGACGTTGTCGTTCCACCTCGGCGCCGAAGTTACCGTCGAAGGTCCTGACTTCCACGGCAGCGCGACGATCGACCTCGACGTGACGTCGGCGACAATCGCGTTCGGCGGCTCAACCGACGCGAGCACGCCGCCGCTGGGCTGGGACGCGTTCGCACAGAAGTACCTCACCGGAAACGGCGGCAAGCCGGTGCTGTCGGCCACCGTTCGCGACGGTGCCATCACGCCAGGCGGCGGCAGCCCGACGCCTGATGGAACCGATGCGAACCCTTGGCTGCTCGTACCGGAATTCTCCTTTTCCATAACGAGTTCGGCGGCCGCCAACGCCGCGGCTGCCGCTACCGGAGTCGCCGACCCGGTGCCCGTCGACGGTACGGGCTGGGTCAACGCGGGCTTCGCCGTCGACGGAACGCTTGCCATCGCGCCGATGCAACTCGGGGCGATCCAGTCGAGGCTCGGCGTCTCGATCGTCTCGCCTGACGGCGCCACGATGCCGGTGCCGTTCTTCGCCGCCGCCCCAAGTGGCGGCATCTCGGTCGCGATGGTCACTGCTCCGATGCCGAAGGGCGTGTGGGCGGCGCAGCTACCAACGGGTGCGATCCCGACCGGCGACACGATCAGTGCGGGCAACGGGCTCACGCTCACGATCCAGGCCGTCATCTCCGCCGGGTCGCCGCCGATCGATTATGCGCAGGTGCAGCCCGGAGCCCGGCAGCCCTTGCCGTTCGCGATCGAGGCCACCGTGCGGCCAGGACTCGACCCGGATGCTGCGAATGCGGCCGCCTTCGCGGCGGCAGCTGGTACCGACGCGACGACTGTGCTCGCGACCGCGCGCCAATATCTCGACAGCGGCCGGCTCGAGACACCGCTGACGCCGCTGGCGAACGCGACGTTCCGGCGCGACCGGGTCGCACCGCCCCGGCTGGCACTGCTGACCGAGGGGATCGCGCCGGCGAATGTCGCACCACCCGCGCTCGTCGCCGTCCAGCCCGGGACGACGATCCCGATCGACACGACGATCGCCCCGCCCGTCGTCGATGCATTCCTCGCAGGCGGCACGATCGCTCAGCAACGACCCGTCGTTCGGACGACGGCCCCGCAGGTCATCGGACCAGCCGGCGGTCCCGCAGTTGCGCTGCGCGTTGCGGCGCCGACCTTGGCGTCGGTGGCAGCCAGCCTCGATCCCGCGCTCGGCGCCAGCCTGCGCCGCACGCCGGCACAAGCGCGATCCAGCATCACGCTGGGCACGCACGGCACGCACGGCGTGCCCGGTGCGCCCGGAGTGTCCGGAGCGCCCGGTGCGCCCGGCGCGCCCGGCGCAACGGCGGCTTCGATCGGCCCTGGCCCGTCGGCTGGCGCCGTCGCCGCCACCGACGGCGGACCAGTCACCCGCAGGGCAGCCGCACCGGCAGAGGTACACCGGCTACCCGGCGCCGACGCCGCCGCGGCCGCACTGCTCAAGGCGCACGAGTCGGCACTGGCGAATGGCGGCACGCAGCTACGTCCTGGCGATCTGCTAGTGACCACCTTGCCCAACCACGAACGCGATCTCGATCCAGCGGCGGGGCGCCCGGTCGTCTCGGTCGCCGGCGATGCCGCGGTGCGGGTCGTCGCGTTGTCTGCGATGGGTGAGGTGCTTGCCGATCACACCGCCAACCAGGCGGACGTCGTGGTACCTGCGCACACCGCGAGGCTGGTGGCCTGGTGCGTCGGCGGAACCGACACCGATCCCGCCGGATTCGCCGGTTGGTCGGCCACCGACCGGCTGCCGCACGTCGGTGCCGGCGTGACGCTCGGACGCGACGCGGTCGTGACGGGTATCGCGCCGCCGCGGCGCGGTCACCGCAACGCCCAGGCCGGACACCAGCTCGTCGCCGTACCGGCCGGCACGTCGCAGGTCATCTCTACAACGCTGCCCCAGGCCACGTCGGTCGTCGTCGTCTCGCTCGACACCGCCGACGCGGCCGACCTCAGCGGATTGACCATCGGCATCGCCGGCGGCAGCCGGGCGACCGGCGCCGACGGCACTCCCACGCCGCCGCAGATCGTCAGTGCGCGCGGTCGATCGCATCTGGTCTACGACGTGTCACCTGACGCCGTTGCCCGCGACAGCAACGTCGTCGTCACGGTCGGCAGCGATGCGACGTGGCGCGTTGTCGGTGTCATGGGCGGCCCAGGCACGGCGGCATCGACGGCGAGCCTGCTCGCCGCGACCGGTGCGGCAAACCTGCTCGCCCCATTGCTGCACGCGCCGACCGGGTCGGCGCAGGTGCGTTGGTCCGGGGCCCCTGGCGAGATCTCGATCACCGAACCCGTTCGACCCGGCACGACAATCCAGCAGGAGGTGCACTGATGGTCGCGCCCGGATTCTTCGTCGTACACGACGGCGTGCGGCCGCCGCTCACCGATGGCGACTACGAGTTGAAGGTGTCGCAGACGCTGTCGGTCAGCGAGTCGAGCGTTGCACCGATCAGCCGATCGTTCCGGCTCGTCGGTCCGCGCTACACACTGCCGCCGAACCAGCTGCTGTCCGCGTTCCCGCCCGCGAACGCCGTCGGCGCGTTCGCCGATCGACTACCGCAGGTCGTGCTTCGCCGGCGCACACTGCCTTACGAACGCACGATGAAGCCGAACGATCCGCCACCGGCCGCACCCTGGCTCGCGCTCGTGGTGCTCGCCGACGGCGAGGGTCAGTTGCTCACCAACCAGCCACTCGACGCGTCGTTGCCCGAGCAGGACGACAAAGACGCGCCGATGCGCGACGTCTTGCGGGTCAGCGAGCGCGTCGTCCAGGCAGTCTTCCCGACCATCGAAGACCTGCCATGGCTGACGCACGTGCGCGAGGTCGACCTGTCCGACACCGAGCTTGCCCTTGGGGACGACGACGGCTGGCTGGCCGTCGTCGTAGCGAACCGGCTGCCGGTGCCCGGCCCCCCCGACACCGAGGGCGGACCGCTCACGGCACGGCACTACACCGCGTTCCTCGTCAGTCTCGAAGGACACGAGGCGGATCTGCCGACGGTCGAGGTCCTCGACCAGCCGACGTTCACCTTCACGACATCGCACGTCTACAGCGACATCGAGATCGCCTCCGCGTGGGAAGCAGCAGCGACGGCGCAGACGCTGCCCCTGCAAACCACGGCGAATGCGGTAATCGCCAAGGCGGCAGTCGACACCGCAGTTCTCCCCACGGCAGTCGTCGACCACGCCGGCGGGCTCGGCGCGGCCAACGCCAGCCTGTCCGGTCGCACGTTTGCCGCCGCCCAAGCAGCGCATCCTGCCGACGCATGGTCGGCCGCACCCTCGGCCGCCAACAACTTCGCCGGTGTGACCAGCGCAACGGCGACCACGGCAGTCAACGGGGTCACCGGCGCAGCCGCGTTCAAGGGGCTGTCGATCGATCCGATCTACTACGACCCGCTGGCCGTCATCGTCGACTTCACCGTGCTCACGCACTGGTCGTTCACGAGCGCGCCCGACGGCGATTTCGCGTGGCTCATGCAACATCTNNCGCCACCGAAGCCGCCGCCACCGTCGGCCAAGCCACCAGCGCCCGACTCGCGCCCACCCCTTCTGGTCGCCGACACCGGGCACACCACGCTCGCGTCGACGAGCCGCCGGGGCGAGCCGGCGACGGTCTGGTACCGCGGGCCCTTCACACCACGCGAGATCCTGCGCCCTGCTACGACGGATCCGACCGGCGTCCTCGCCCATGCAGCCGACCAGCTGCGCCAGGTCGGGCCCGACGGACTCGAGAACGTGTCACTCGCGATCGCGTTCGAGATCGGCCGGATGCTGGTCGCGGCACAGCCCGGTGTCGTCGCCGCCCTGCTGAACTGGAGACGCGACGGGTACCAGCCGGCCCGGCTCGGCGCGATCCTCGCCAACGGCAACACCGCATTGCATCAACTTCTGGCCACCGAACTCGCGCAGGACAGGCCGAGTTTCAGTGCTGGCGTCGTAGCCGGCGTCATCGGTGGGATCGGCGCCAACGACGCGGCCCGGCTCGGTCCGACCCGGCCGCTCGTGGACCCGGCGCCGGTCAAGGGCGTGGGCCAGGATCTCGCCGCAGCGGTGGCCCGCGGTTTCGGGCTCGACACCGGCCAGGTGGCCGCGATTCTCGGGGTGGGCGACCAGAACCCAGCGGCGGCCGCTGGTATCCCGGTGCAGCTCACGCTGCCCATAGCGACCCAGGACTTCGGTCAGCTCGGCCCCGCCGACTTCACCGCGGCGAGGCGCGCACTGCTCAGCCAGGTACAGGGAATTCTGTCGTCGGGTGCGAACCGGATCGGAAAGCTCCAATGAACCCGTTGGTCACTCAGAAGAACGCTCTCGACGCCGTGTGGCAGGCGATCGGTACCTTCACGCCGACCGCGCCACCGCAACAGCAGGGCCTGCTACCGGACGGCGCGCGGTCGTGGCTTGCGGCGTTGCGATTGCTCTCGGGGGTTCCGTTCCAGCACATCGTCGCCGACGAACGGCTGCTGCCGCAGGAATCGGCCCGCTTCTTCTACATCGACCGGGCGTGGACCGACGCGCTCATCCAGGGCGCGCTGGCCGTCGGTGCGGTCACCGACGCCGATCGGGCACTGCTCCAGCAGGTCTACCCAGCCATTCGCGACGACCTCGACGAAGCCGAGCGACTCGTGCGGGTCACCGGCGGTGAGGGTGAGCTCGGGAAAGCCGACGTACTCACCGGGATGCTGCTGCACTCGCGTGCCGTCAGCGGTTGGCCGGGCATCCACGTCAACGCCTACCGTGCGAACGTGTCCGACACGAGTCCGCAGAACGACCCGAGCCGCCTGCACATCATGCGGATCGAACAGCTCGCGCCGTCCGTGCTACTCGTCATCTTCGACGGCGTGCCGGAAATCGTGCACGTCGACGAGCCGCGGCACGGTGTTCAGTTCGGCGTCGATGAGACCGGCGGTTCGAGCCCAGGCAACTGGAGCTACACGTTGACGGTCCGTCGCAACGTGGCCGCGACCGGCGACCTGACCGAGAGCACACTGCCCGGCGATCAACTACCCGTGCCGTTCCGGGCGCACGCGCCAGGAGTGCTCGACATGTCGGCGCTGCAGCAGGCGATCGTCGGAAAGGTCGGCGGCGGCGCGAGTGCCAGCGAATTCGCGTTGCAGATGATCCGACTGCCGTACCGGCAGGTGTACGGCCCGCAGGAGGCCGTCGAGTTCGGCAGCCTGTTCGCCGCGACCCTGAGCTTCGTCGACATCAGGGACTGGCCCGACTACCGCCCGGTGATCGCACTACACGAGGCCGGTGCGCGATGATCCAGCCCGAGGCAGTAGCCATCACGATCCCGGTCACGGCCGTGACGACAGAGGCCTTCACCGTTGCGGCCCGGACCGGCTACGCCGCAAGCGCGCTGAACACCTGGGACGCCGGTCTCGCGCGCCAACCACGAGTGCTGGTACCCGTCGACGTCCAGGCCCTTGTGGTCGCAGCGGGTGCGACTGTCGACGCGGTGCCGGTGCTGCCGCAGCTCGCCGATCCGACCGCTACACCCGACGTCGGCGCCGACATCACCACGGCGATGCCGCCGGTGCCGCCGTTCAGCGCCGCCGCGCCGCGCGCACCCGGTGTGTACCTGCACTGGGCCGCGCCCGACGGGGTCACGTCGACGCAGAGCCTGAACCCCACCCCGGAGACGCCGGACGCCGATATCGCAGCCTCGATGCGGCCGCTCGCCGATCGCTGGCTGGTGTTGCGCGTCGGCGGCGGGACGCCGCGACGGGTGCGCGGCTGGGTCGTCGAGGCAGAACGCGGCCGCCGGATCGATCTCGGCAGCTGGACGCCGTCCGACACGCCGCCGGACGACGGCAGCAGCCGCACACCGCACTTTCCAGCGGAACGGTTGACCGCGGTGGCCGGTGGCGACCCGGCGTGGGCCGCTGTCTACGACGCCGTCGAGAACCGGTTCGGCATGCACGATGATCTCGCCGACCTCGACCCGGCCGATGCTGCCGGGCCGCTGTCGTACCTGGTGTGCGGCTGGTGGTCGAAGGACGTCAACGACCCGCTCTACGTGCCCGACCAGCGCACGTTCGTCGACGTCCTTGCGAAGCTGCGATGGTCGGCGCCCACGGTGACTGCGTACACCGCCGCCGCTCGGGACAACTCCGCGACCAAGCTGTCGGCCATCGGCCTGTCGCAAGCCACGGTCGCGCGCGCCGATGTCATCGACACTAGCGGCGTCGTATCGCAGGCGACGGAGAGCTTCGTGCACCCTGCACTGAGCGGCATTGCCGACCGGGTGGTTCTCGGCCAGCCGGCCGACCATCCGCAGTTGTCGCTGCTGCACGGCTGTGTGATCGGAGTCCGACCCGACGGCGCAGGCACCGACCCGATCCCCGACCCGAAAACTGTCGAGGTTGCGATCGGAGCGAGTGCGACCGAGGCGTTCGCCGCGATCCTGACCGCGGACGTCGCCGACGCTGACGCCAGGGCAGCCGAAGAGCGGTTGGTCGAGGCGTTCAGCCAGGGGCTCATCAGCCGCCTCGACGCGGCCGACGGGCTGGCCGCCCTCGATCAGGCGGTGCACGCCGCCGGCTTCAAGACGCTGCCCGGTGACAGCGTGCGCACCGATCTGCTCATGACCGGTGACCGGCTTGCCGCGGGCGCAGCGGTCGCCGAGGGCCGACTCGACGCACTGCACCAGACAACGCTGACGCGTAACGCCGACGTGAACGCGTTGGCGTCGAACCTGCGCGCTGGCGAGAAGTCACTGGGCCTGCTGACCGCGCGCTCGTTTCACCAAGTTCTTGCGGACCAGGCCATCAAAGTCGCGAACGCGATCAACGCGACGCAGCCGAACGCTGCGGAGTTCAAGGCGGTGCCCGTCGACGTGGCATCCGAGCCGTTCGCCGACGTCCTCGATCCTGTCCTCACGATGCGCGGTCTCGGCCGCTCGTTGCGGCACGGGTACGACGGCCGATTGTCAGCCGACAACACGTTGGCCTGTCGGGTCAGCGGCCTCGAGGTCACTCGGCTGGCCGGACTCTTCGACGCGGCCGACGTCGTGACTCCACTCGGCAACGGTGGGCTGCCGCCCGAGTGCGACACCTTGCTGCAGGAACTCGTCATCGACGATCACACCTATGTCGGTCAGGCGGCTGCGTTTGCCGCCGCGAGAACGGGCCTGCCGATCGCTGCCGTCAGCGACCGCATGGTCGCCGAGCACGCACTGCGCTACGACACGACTGCATCGAATTCGCCGGTCAGCGTCATCGTGTCGGAGTCGGGCAAGGACCTGCTGCGGGCGGCATCCTTGCGGGACGGAATGGACGCGAGCCCGGTCGCCACGACGCACTGGACCCAGCCGTGGGTGCCGATGTTCCTCGAGTGGACCGTTGGTCTGCGGATCGACGAGTCGATGGCTGGCTGGACGCTGACCGATACCGACGTCGACCCCGCAGCCGACACCGGCGGCGATCCTGGCACGGCTGGCGGCACGTTCGAATACTCGGGCCGGACCTTGCTCACGTCGGTTGCCGCGCGCACGTTCGCGTCGCAGGTGTTGGCATTCGTCAACGACGAGGACGCCCGCGGTCCTGGCAAGGCGGTGCTGAAGCCCGACGAGGAGAACTCCCTGGCCGCAGTCGCGGCGGCCGGCTTTACCCTTGATTTGCTCAGCGGCGCGCTGTCCGACCTGCACCCGCAACTGCTCGGGCTCGCGTGGGCCGACGGCCTGCGTGCACACCGGCACGCCGACGGAACACCGATCCTGCCTACGCCCACAGCGTCGCCGGTGCTGGTCCGCGGTGGCGTCGCGTGGTTCACCAAGCTTCGCGTCGTCGACGCGTTCGGTCGCTTCATCGACGTCGCGCCGGCATCGGTCATCGCGTCGACGACCCTCCAGCCGGCGCCGGCCACGCAGACAGCACCCAACCCGACTGCGCAACTGCTTTTGCGCCCGCGCATCACCCGGCCGGCGCGCATGCACCTCGACTTCGTCGACGCATCAGCCCTGGACGGCGCCGCGCCCGCGCCCGCGATGGTCAACCAGTCCGACCCGTCGGGCACGGTCAGCCCGATCTGCGGATGGTTGCTGCCCGACCATTTCGACGGTGCGCTCGAAGTCTTCGACGCGGCCGCCGAGCCACTCGGCATGCTGCTCGAAGACGTCGACGGCGGCGNNGTGTGGGAAGGCGCGCCCGGCCGGCCGGGACCGGCCGGCGCACCGCCGTCCGCGCTGCGGTCGACCGACACCGCTGCCCGCCACGTCGTGCGACTTGCGGCCGCGATGGTGACCGCCGACGCCGGTCGGCGTGATTCCTCCTCGTCGAGCCCGGACGAGGAAAGCGCGCTGTCGGCACTGTTGCGCGTTGTCGACACGACCGCCTGGACCACTGATCCGTTCGGCGCGCTCGGCACCGAGCACCCGTCGGCGCTGGTCGGCCGGCCGATTGCTGTCGTCCGCATGCAGCTGCGCATCGAGATCGAGAACGATCTCGGCCTGGGCGCGGAAGCTGAGCTGAATCTCGACACCGCGGCGCGCGCGCTGAGGCAGCAGGCTTACGACCAGCTCAGTACGCGCCAGATAACAGTCAGACTCGGAGAGTTGACCCGCACCGACGACGGCGTGCTCGGGTACTTCGTGGACGACGACTACAGTCGCTTCACGCCCGTGTCGCCCGAAGTTCTCGCGCAGGCTCGTGCGTCGGGACGCATGATCGGACAACTCGGTGTGCTCGGGCCTGACATGGCTGCTGCGCCCACCGTCGTCCCTGTCACGCATCCCTACGTTGACGACAGCGAGGCACCCCTCAAGGCGCGGCCCGGTCAGACGGTTCGACTCACTGTCCTGATGGCGCCGGGCGGATCCGCGCACGCGACGTGTGGCCTGGTGCCACGCGTGCGAACCTCGTTGTCGCGGGACTGGGTGGCGTCGGCCCTGAAGCTGCTGATGCCAACGTTCCGGGTCGGTCCGGTGCTGGTCGACCCCAGTGCGGTGCGGGTGCCGAAGACAACCGGACTACCGAAGCAACAGGTGTTCACCGCGCGCCCCGACCCGGCCAGTTGGCGAGACGACCCGATCGCGGCGGCGACTCAAGATGCGCTGCTGCCGACCGAAGCGGCGGTGGTCCGCGAGGGCTACCTGCGCATCACCTTGCCCGAACAGGCGACGACGTCGCCCTAAGGGCAGGATGGCGGCCATGAGCGATCCATCCTTTCCCAACCACGCGTACGTCGTTGATCCGACGTTGGGTCATCGCCGTGCTGACGCATGGCTGACCGTGCGCACACCAGACGGCGAGTTGCTGACCGGCACCGCCGTCACCGTCGCGCAGCGCAGCCACGCGTTCTTGTTCGGGTGCATCGGGTTCGACTTCATCGAACTGGCCAATGACGAACTGAGCGGTGCGCACGCGGAGGCAGCGCAGCGACTGGCCGACGCGTGGTTCGAGCTGTTCAACTTCGCGACGCTGCCGTTCTACTGGGGCAACTTCGAGCCGGTTCGAGGACAACCTGACACCGCGCGGATCCTGAAGACCGCGCACTGGTTCGCCGACCGAGGCGCCGTCGTCAAGGGTCATCCGCTGGCTTGGCACTCCGTCACCGCACCGTGGCTGCGCGACCTTTCCAGCGCCGAGATTGCCGCCGTCCAAAGCGATCGCATCACTCGCGAGGTCGCCGAGTTCCGCGGCGTGATCGATATGTGGGACGTGATCAACGAGGTCGTCATCATGCCGATCTTCGACAAGGACGACAACGGGATCACTCGGATGTGCCGTGACCTCGGTCGTGTCGGCACGATCCGGATGGTCTTCGACCGGGCGCGGACGGCGAACCCAACCGCAACATTGATGCTCAACGACTTCGACATGTCGGCGGCGTTCGAATGTCTCATCGAGGGTTGCCTCGAGACTGGCATCACGATCGACGCGATCGGTCTGCAAAGCCATATGCACCAGGGGTATTGGGGTGAGGACAAGACCCTCGAGACGACCGATCGGTTCGCCCGCTACGGCCTGCCGATCCACTTCACCGAAAGCACTCTGCTCTCGGGTCACCTGATGCCCCCCGACATCGTCGACCTCAACGACTACCAGATCGCCGAATGGCCGTCGACAACCGAGGGCGAGGCACGGCAGGCCGACGAGATGGTGCGCCACTACCGCACGCTGCTGTCGCATCCGGCTGTCGAGGCGATCACGTATTGGGGCATCACCGATGTCGGCGCGTGGCTGAACGCGCCGGTCGGTTTCGTGCGTGCCGACGGGACACCGAAGCCTGCCTTCGACGCCATGCGAAGCCTGATCAAAGAGGAGTGGTGGCTGCCCCCGAGCCCAATCACGACAGACGCCGAGGGCCGACTGCGAGTAAGCGGATTTCTCGGTGACTACGACATTTCCGCCGGCGGCCGAACCGGTCGGTTCGTACTGGCGCAGCCGGGCGAGACGAATCTTGAGGTCTCTCTCTCCGCCCACTAACAGATCTTGGCGCGGACTCTTCAGGGAGTCAGCGGCCGCAGCACCAGGACCGCGATGTCATCTTCGGTGATCTCGTCGCCGACTAATTCATCGAGGATCGCATCACAGGCGGCCTCAGCGTCGCCGGGGCGCAATGCACCGACCAGGCGGCTCAGGCCCTGGCCGAGCTGGTCGGCTTCGATGTCACGGGCTGTCGGGCGGCGTTCGACCAAGCCGTCGGTGAACAGGCATAGCGACGCCCCGGCGGGCACCTGCACGGTTGCAGCGTGCCGGGACCACGAGTCATGGGAGACCGAGGGGACGCCCAGCGGCGGGTCGGGCAACACGTCGGTCGCCCAGGCTGAGCCGTCCGCTGACACCAGGTAGGGCGGCAGGTGACCGGCTAAGCTGACCACGAAACGGGTGTAGGGCGGCTCGGCTACGGCATAGAGGACGGTCGCGACTGCGCCAGCTTCGAAGTAGGAGATCTTCATATCCAACAGGCGCAACGCCTCAGCCGGGTTCTCATGCTCCAATGACCGAGCCATAGCAGGTGGTAAGTTGGCGAGCCAAACGATTGCCACAAGGAGTCTCCGTGCGAGGTCCGACACCGCAGGACAAGTTCTCGTTTGGGTTGTGGACGGTTGGGTGGCAGGCCCGTGATCCGTTTGGGGATGCGACTCGGCCGCCGCTTGATCCGGTGGAGGCTGTGCATCGGTTGGCTGAGTTGGGCGCTTATGGTGTGACGTTCCACGATGATGATCTGGTGCCGTTTGGTAGTAGTGACGGTGACCGGGACAAGATGATCCAGCGGTTTAAGGATGCGTTGGAGCAGACCGGTCTGATCGTGCCGATGGCGACGACGAACTTGTTCACTCATCCGGTGTTTAAGGATGGTGGTTTCACCAGCAACGACCGGGCGATTCGGCGGTATGCGTTGCGTAAGGTGATGCGTAACCTCGATCTGGCTGCCGAGTTGGGTGCTAAGACGTATGTGTTTTGGGGTGGCCGGGAGGGCGCGGAGACCGATTCGGCGAAGGACATCAGGGCTGCGTTGTCGCGTTACGCCGAGGGTATCGACATGCTCGCGCAGTACGCGATCGACCGTGGTTATGACATTCGGTTCGCGATCGAGCCGAAGCCGAACGAGCCCCGTGGTGACATTTTGCTGCCGACGGTTGGGCATGCGATCGCGTTCATTTCGACGTTGGAACACGCCGACATGGTCGGGGTCAACCCCGAGGTCGGTCACGAGCAGATGGCCGGGTTGAACTTCGTGCACGGCATCGCCCAGGCGCTGTGGCAGGGCAAGCTGTTCCACATCGACCTCAACGGTCAACACGGCATCAAGTACGACCAGGACCTGGTGTTCGGTCACGGCGACCTGCTGTCCGCGTTCTTCTTAGTCGACCTGCTGGAGTTCGGCGGGGTGGGTGGCAGCCCGGCCTACGACGGGCCGCGGCATTTCGACTACAAGCCGCTGCGCACCGACGACATCGCAAGCGTCTGGGCCTCGGCCGCGGCGAACATGCGCACCTACCTGCTGCTGAAGGAACGGGCCGCGGCGTTTCGGGCCGACCCCGACGTGCAAGCCGCACTGTCCGCAGCCAGAGTCCCCGAACTGTCGCTGCCCACCCTGGCCGCCGGCGAGACCTACACCAACCTGGCCGAAGACCGGACCGCGTTCGAAGACTTCGACCTCGAAGCCGCAGCCGTCCGCGGCTACCACTTCACCCAACTCGACCAACTCGCCGTCGAACACGTCCTCGGCGCCCGCGGATGACAACTTGCACCACCCGTCACCCTGGTAGGCCGAACCCGTCAGGACGCTGAGTACGGCGATGGCTCTTGTTGCAGGCGTTGATTCGTCGACGCAGTCGTGCAAGGTCGTCGTTCGCGATGCCGAGACCGGTGCGCTCGTCCGCGAGGGCCGCGCGCGCCATCCCGACGGTACGGAGGTCGACCCGCTCGCCTGGTGGCTCGGGCTGTCTGCTGCCCTCGATGCGGCCGGCGGACTCGATGACGTCGCGGCACTGTCGGTAGCCGCCCAGCAGCACGGCATGGTCTGCCTCGACGCCGCCGGTGACGTGGTCCGGCCCGCGTTGCTCTGGAACGACACCCGATCAGCTGCGGACGCCGACGCGCTGGTGTCCGAACTCGGCGCGGGCGACAGCGATGCGGGCGCGAAAGCGTGGGCGCAGGCGGTCGGGAGTGTCCCGGTCGCGGCGTTCACGGTCACCAAGCTGCGCTGGTTGGCTGGCCACGAGCCGGCCAACGCAGCTCGAACGGCCGCAGTGTGCCTTCCGCACGACTGGCTCACGTGGCGGCTCGGTACCGACGGTCCTCAAGACATCGCCACCCTGACCACCGACCGCAGCGATGCCAGCGGCACGGGCTACTGGTCGCCGGCCACGAACGACTACCGCCCTGACCTGCTCGAGCGTGCCTTCGGATCGACGCCGTCCGTGCCCAGGGTCCTCGGCCCCGCGGAGCACGCAGGCAGAACGCCGCACGGTGTCGTGCTCGGCGCGGGCGCGGGCGATAACGCAGGGGCCGCATTGGGCCTTGGCGCGGCGCGCGGCGACGTCATCGTGTCGATCGGAACGTCGGGCACCGTGTTCGGAGTAAGTCCGACGCCGACCGCCGACGCCTCCGGAACCGTTGCCGGTTTTGCCGACGCGTCCGGCAATTTTCTTCCGCTTGTTTGCACCCTCAACGCGGCACGGGTGCTCGACGTCGCCGCTGCGATGCTCGGGGTCGACTCCGAGACGTTCGACCAGCTCGCGCTGTCGGTCGCGCCCGGTGCGGATGGCCTCGTCGTGGTGCCCTACCTCGAGGGCGAGCGGACGCCGAATCGCCCGCTGTCCACGGGAGCTATTCATGGTTGGCGGCTGGGCAACTCGACGGCCGGCCACCTTGCGCGGGCGAGTATCGAGGGCGTCCTGTGCGGGCTGGCTGATGGGCTCGATGCACTGATCGCCGAAGGTTTCGCGGTCGAACGGATCCAACTGATAGGCGGCGCAACCAGATCTGCGGCGATCCGCGCCATTGCCCCGGCGGTGTTCGGAATGCCGGTGACCGTACCGCAGCCTGGCGAGTACGTCGCGGACGGCGCAGCTCGGCAGGCTGCGTGGGCTCTGGCTGGCGGTCTCAAGCCGCCGCAGTGGCAGTCGACGGACACCACGACCTACGAAGCCGACGCCGCGCCCTGGATCCGGTCCCGGTACGCCGACGTCCGCGAGCTCACTGCCCGTCAAGCCTGAGGCCCGATGCACGATCTCGACTTCTGGCTCGGAACCTGGGTCTGCACGTGGGAGGGCGGCGAAGGCTCCAACACGGTGTCGCGCGCGCTTGGTGGCCTGGTCATCGTCGAGCGGTTCGAGATCGCCGAACCCACTGCGTTCTCCGGGATGAGCGTCTCGGTCTACGACGCGCACACGGGCGGGTGGCAGCAGACCTGGGTCGACTCGACGGGTAGCTACTGGCACTTCGTCGGCGGCCGTCAACCGGACGGATCATTTGTCTTCGCCACTCCCACCCGCGTTGACGCGGACCAGGTGTTCAAACGGATGACGTTCTTCGACCTTGCACCTGACGCGTTTCGGTGGCGTTGGGAGAGCTCACCGGACGGCGTCGAATGGAAGGAGCTCTGGGCGATCGCATATCAGCGTCGGTCCGGCGGTTGACCCGTTCGGCGCGGATCGGTTCCGCCCTGCGCCGCATGCGGTACCGGCCGACGGGTGATTGGCCGGGCGCCTTCTGATCCGACATTCAAAAGAGGCGTCGGGTCCGTCCCGACGCGACGACACCCGAGGCGGACTCATGTTCGATCCGACGCGCGAAGCTCACCATGACTGGACGGCGGCGTGTGCTGCCCTCGTGAGCGCGGAGCAGTCCGGACTACCCGATGCAGACCTCGAGAAGCTCGCCGACGAGATCATTTCCTGCCGGCTGGGGCTGGCCGATCGACCTGCCGAAAGTGCTCTCTCCCCGGTGGATCCGGACGGGCAGCTCCCGCTGTTCGAGCCCGCATCGATCGGCCGGTAACCGGGAGCTGGTCGCCCCTGGACGATGGCTCAGGCGGTCTCGGCGACGCCGGTCGTCACCAGCGTGCATGTGCAGCCGACCTCGTCGCACCGCACGGTCATGTGGTGTGCCTCGTCGGGTACGACACAGGTCGGCGAGATGCAGTGCGAGCCGCCGATCGCGTGCATGACCAACGAGTCGTGGCAGTGCTCGAGATCATCGTTGCACCAGCGGCAGCGGACGGCGGACAGTTCGGCGACGATCACCGAGACGTTGCCTGCTGGCGCAGTTTCATGTGCGGGGACGGACAACTGCCGGCTGCCCGCCGGAACGGTGTCGTTCATGGCATGACGGTAGGCGCGTCGACTCCCAAAAGCGCTTCGACGCGCCCTGAAGAACGCAGCAGGAGCGATTCGGCACCCGGGCTGCGGGTATTGAGGTGGTTGAGGGCATTCGCCCTCGAAACGTCTACGACCCTCGCGGAGCGCACCGTGGAGCACTGGCCCGCCGTCATCGTCGCCGGCATCGTCGGCGCCCTGACGGCGAGTGTGGTTGCCGTGGCGACGATCAACCTGGATCGATACGTATACAAGCCGCCAGGTACCAACTCCGCCCCGGCGATCGCGCACAGGTAACGTGAGCTTCTCGACCGAGGAGTGGATATGACGTTCTTGGACAAGGCCAAGATTGCCGCCGAGAAGGCGGCCGCCCGTGCGCAGCAGGGAGTGCAGCAGGGCCAGGCAAAGATTGACGCGATCCAGACGAAGCGGCGGGCAGATGCCCTGCTTCGCGAGCTGGGTGCGGCCTACTACGCCGAGCAACGTCGGGGCGCGGATAACGCTGCCGTTGAGGCGGCACTGCAGGCCCTCGACGCGCATGCGGCCGAGCACGGCGAAGTTGACACCACGGCCGATCCGGGAAGTGGTGACGCAGGTTAGAAAACCTCCCTGTTGGGCACATCTGCGATCACTCGGCACGCGGGCTCGTTGGTTGCCGTTCTACGAGGAGGGTGGTCTATGGAGCAGTCGCATCACGACGTCGGCGCGATGATCCAGCTGTCCGCCGAGCAATGCCGGAGCGCGGCGCTCGCCGTCTGCGGGGCAGCTCGCGACCAGGCCGATGCGGAGTTGCTGCTGGACGCGCTCGGGCTGCGGCGCATGCTGGTCGCCATGGCGGTTCCTGCCTGATCACAGTCGCCGTCGGCGCCCTTGCTCTCGCGGTCAGCTGCCACTTTCCGGGCGCCGGGTCCGCGGGGACGGCTGCACCCTGACGTTCGACTGCACTATCGGTTTCGTCGCAGGGTTGGGCGTCGGCGGGCGTGGCTCGCGGGGGCTGCGCTTCGGCCCTGGGGTGGGTCGAGTCGCCGGGCCGCTCGTGGGCGGCCCTACTGGCAGCTCCATCGCAGCTTGCTCTGCTGCCGGTTCCGCTTGTCTGGCTGTTGCGCGTCGACCGCGCGAGGGCGTGGTCGGCGTCGTCGGTTCGTCGGAGTGCAGCGGTGCCGGATCGCGGGGTCGAGGTGGCAGCGTGATCGTCACATCCGGCGTGGGTGCCGTGCCATCGCGGCCCGATCGGCCGGCGGCCGCACCGGACACCGAGGCGGCCGCGAGACTCAGAACGGCGGCGCCGAGGATCGCTCCGCCCTCGCCGGGTGCCAGCAGCAGGGTGCGAGTTCCGAGCGCGACGGCGGCTACCGGCACCCCCAGCTGCGCCCCCGCGAGAATCGCGAGCGGCATTGGCTGACCGAACAGTCGCGCGAGGGCGTGAATCGCGAGCGTTGCGGCCGCGAGGCCGACGGTGAGCGCCAGCAGCCGCGGGTGGTGGGCGAGAGCTCGCAGGTCGAGTGATGATCCGAGCCAGACCAGAAAGACCGGACCGAGAAATCCCTCCGTCACGGCGAAGAGCTGCGACGCGAGCCGGCGGGGCGTGCCGAGGGCTGCGAGCACGAGTCCGGAGGCGAAGCCCGCGAGCATCACGGACACGTGGACGTTGACCGCTAGGCCGGCAAGTCCGAAGAGTGCGGCCAGGCTCAGCCGCATCTCTACACCGAACGTCCGGCGAACACTGGCGGCGTGCAATTTGGCGATCAAGTCGCGTTCGGTGAGCTCGCGCAACACGATGAACATCAGGCCTGCGACGGCGAGCACGATGACGGTGCCGACTGCAGCCCGTGCGGCCCGCGACGGTTCGGCCGCGAGCGGCAACGCAACGATGCATGCGGTGTCGGCGATCGCGACCTGCGCCATGAGCGTCAGAACCCGGTCACCCGACAGCCCTTCGTCGGAGATGATCGGCATCACGACAGCCGCCGAGCTCGACGCGAGGAGCACGGCGTACAGCGCAGTGTGATGGGTATGCGCCATTGCCGACAGTGCCGCCGCGACCGGAACGGCGACGACGCCCGTCACGGCCGCTAGCAAGAGGCCGCGGCCGAACGCCTTCCGCAGGGCTGGATTGCCCAGCGGCACATGGGAGCCGGCGATCAACATCACTAGGGCGAAGCCGGCTTGAGCCATGAACGTCAAGGTCGGATCGCCGGGGTGCACCCACCGCAGGCCCGTGTTGCCGAGGAGCACGCCGATGGCAAGCTCGCCGATGACGACCGGAACCCGAGCACGGCGCGGCGTGGCCAGCAGTGGCCCGAACAGGCTCGCGGCCATGATGCCGGCCAAGCCCAGCAGTGTCATAGCGGCTACGCAGCTCCTCAGTGTTGCCCGTGCACCTCGCCGAACGATGCCAGATCCGAAGCTTCTTCGCAGCCGATGTCCCGCGTTCGGACGGCCGTGCGGCCGCCGCGTTGGAACTGCGGACGGGATGAGGGGAGACTTGTCGGATGCCCGACGACTCAACGACGCAAGCCATCGACACCGCGGCCCGCATGCTGCGCAATGATCTCGAGCGCACTTGCGGAGCGTCGCCGGCGGCTGCTGTCGCGCTTGAGACCGCCCTGGCCGGCAGGCGAGCGTGGGTCGATGCGTGGCCCGAGGGCGCCGAACACGTGCCAGGACTCGTCGCTCAAGACGTGCAGGAAATCATTCATGCCAGCGTCGATGACCGCTGGCCGATGTGTCCCGAACACCTTGACCACCCGTTGTTCATCGAGCCCGATCTCGGTCCCGATGCGTTCTGGGTATGCGACCGCAGCGGGCTGCCGGTTGCACCGGTCGGCGGTCTCTGAACTCGCGAGCCGACTTGGTCCCGGCACATCGTGGTCCCGGCACAACAGTGGCCGGCCTTCCGTCGAAGGCCGGCCACTCTTGTGCGCGAGCTCGGGATTACTGGGGCTTGAGGACGGCCTCGATCTCGAGGTGAATCGAGACCTTGTCGGCTACGACCGCGCCACCGGTTTCGATGGCGGCGTTGAAGTTCACACCGAAATCGCGGCGGTTGATGTCAGCGGTGGCGGTGAAGCCGGCGCGAGTGCCGCCGTAGGCGTCGGGGCCGAAGCCGTTCACCTCGAGCCGAAGCGGAACCTGCCTGGTCACGCCCTTGAGCGTCAGTTCGCCGTCGAGGATCAGGTCGTCGCCGTCGTAGCGGACACCCTTGGAGGTGTAGGTCATGGTGGGGTACTTCTCGACCTCGAAGAAGTCGGCGCTGCGGATGTGCGCGTCACGCTGGTCGTTGTTGGTGTCGATCGACGCCAGGTCGATCGAGGCGTTGACCCCCGACTCGAGCGGGTTCTCGCCGGTCACGATCTGACCCTCGAAGCGCGCGAACCGGCCGCGGACCTTGCTGACCATCATGTGGCGGACCGTGAAGCCCACGTCGGAGTGGACGGGGTCGATGTCCCAGGTGCCCGCCAGGTAGCCAGGGATCGTCTGTTGGACCGTAGCGGTCATCTTTGTCAACCTTTCAATAGTTGAAGCCTCAACGGAAGTACCATAGCACCAAACGGTTGAGACCTCAACTATCTTCCGGAATCTTCGCTACCATCATCGATGTGCCTGACACCTTGCCCACGCCGAAGCCGCTCGCCGACCCCGCAAGAGACGCCGTGGCCGAGCCGCCGCGCTGGCTAGACGCCGAGGAGCAGGCGGTCTGGCGGTCGTTCATCAGCGCGACCCAGATGCTGCTCGAGCGCCTCGACCAGGAATTGATGCGCGACAGTGGCATCGGACACGGCTACTACGAGGTCCTGGTTCGGCTGTCGGAGGTCCCCGAACGGCGGATGCGGATGAGCGAGCTCGCCGACCGGTCGCTGTCATCGCGCAGCAGGTTGTCGCACGCGGTCGCGCGGCTGGAGGAACAGGGTTGGGTCCGCCGCGAGACCTGCCCGACCGACCGCCGTGGGCAGCTCGCGGTCTTGACGGACGCCGGGTTCGCCGCTCTCGAGGCGGCCGCGCCCGGCCATGTCGAGGGTGTCCGCACTCACCTGTTCGACTCGCTGACGCCCGAGCAGGTCGGGCAGCTCGGTCAAATCTCAAAGGCCGTCGTCGACGGCCTGCGCACCGTTTGTCGGGAGGTCGAGCGCGCCCGGGATGCGGCCGAGCACTGATGCGGCCGGCGATGCACCCGCGCGCGCCTGGTGTGCGTCCTCACTACATGACATCCTCCACGCCACATCGCCGGACGACGAGGGCTGCCCTCGGCTGGCTGGCCGGCCTCCTTGTGCTTGCAGGCTGTTCAAGCTCCAAGGGGTCGCGGAGCCCGTCAGCTACCGCCGACCAGAGCTCTGCTCCCGGAATCGCCGCGTCCTCGACAGCCTCTGGTCCGTCCTCTGCTCCGGTCTCTCCGGCCAGCGCGGACGCCTCGCCAGCGACCAGCTCGCAACCAGTACAGCCGGTGCCGACGACCGCGTCGGGTTCGCCGGCCGCCACCTCGGCGAGCTTGGCCGGGTTCCAGCCGGCGTCCGTCACGTTCGTGTCGCCGAGCGCTGGATTCGTGCTCGGCACGCAGGCTTGTGCGACGGGCTCCTGCACGACGTTGGGGGCCACCGCTGACGCCGGCCGAACCTGGGTGAAGGCCGGCGTACTTCCACCGGCGTTGACCGGCGACGCTCAGGGCGTACGGAAGGTGCGGTTCGCGACGGCGTCCGACGGCTGGGCTTTCGGCCCCCAGCTGTGGTCGACCCACGATGGCGGCCGGTCGTGGCGGCAAGTACCTGAGCCCGGTCCGGTCTCCGACGTCGAGGCGTCTGGTGGCGTTGCGTACGCGATCGTCGCCATCGCCGCCGGATCGTTCATGCGGAATCCGCCCGAAGATTGGGCGCCCGAGGGATGGACTCCGAGCGCCACGCAACTCTCGCAGCGAACCGACCGCGATTACACGCTAGCGCAATCCTTAAAAACAGGGCAATGGTGGGCGATCTGCGCCCTGATGTCGATCAACACGATGGCGGGCCTGTCGATTGTCTCTCAGGCTTCTCCCATTTTTCAGGAGATGGGCAAGGCCAGCGCGGCGGCCGCTGCCCCGCCGCCCACGGCTGCGTAGGCCGCGAGGATGACGAGCACCGGACGCCGTCTTCCCAGCGCGCCCGGCCCGTCTGCACCGAGCCGCTGCGCCTGGGCCCCGAGCGCGTGCGCGTCCCTGGTCGCGGCCATCGGCTGTGGGAACACTCACACGCGCCCGCGCCCCGCGCAAGACCTCGGGCGCTTGCCTCACCTCTTCCGTGAACCTGAAGGGTGACCTCTGACGTGCGCGGATCTGTTAGACTTGCGGTTCTCCGCCGCGGTCTCTCCAGTGACGACGTCACCTGCTCTCGTCAGCCTCATGTCCGTCTCCACCGCCCCCGACGAACGCCCCCGCGTCCTCATCGTCGACGACGAGAAGTTCATCCGGGACATCCTCGCGGACTTTCTCGGGATGGAGGGGTACATCGTCCGCACGGCGGAGGACGGCGCGGCCGCCCTCAACGAGCTGGGCAACGCCCACTACGACCTCATCATCAGCGACCTCAAGATGCCGCGCATGGGCGGCATCGAGCTGCTCGAGTCGATCGGCAGCGTGGCGCCCAACGCGCTCACCGTGATCATGACCGGGTTCGGCACGGTCGAGACCGCGATCGACGCGATGAAGCGCGGCGCCTACGACTACATCCTCAAGCCCTTCAAGGTCGAAGAGGTGATCCGCGTCGTGCAGCGTGGCCTGGAGAAGCAGCGCCTCGCGGCCGAGAACCTCCGGCTCCGCGAGGCCGTCTCGCTCTACACGGTGAGCGAGGCGATCGCCGCGAGCCTCTCGCTCGAAGAGGTGCTCGCGACCATCGGAGACACGGCGATCCACGAGCTCAAGGGCGACCTGGTCTCGACGTGGCTCGACGACGGCGAGGGCGGGTACTTCGAGCGGCAGCGCCTGGTGCAGCCGCGCACCGGCGACTCGTCGATGCCCCCCGCTGCCCACCCGTCGCTGGCTGCGCCGGGGCGCATCTCGGAGCCAGTCGTGACGGACGCGCGGGTGAGCGATCTGCCTGCCTCCGGTGAGCGAGCGGCAGTCCCCCTCGTGGACGCGAGCGGCGCGCCTCGCATCGGCAGCGAGCACGGGATCCTGTCCGCGCAGGCCTTCATCGATCACTACGCCGCCGACTCGGCGCTGCTCGAGCAGGGGAGCAAGGGCGCGCGCTTCTTCGCGACGCCGCCGACGACCCCGCTGGTGTCGCTCGTGTCGGTTCCTCTGCGCATGAAGACGCGCTTGCTCGGGTGGATCGCCGTCGTGAGCTTCACCAAGCAGAAGCGGTTCAACGAGGGAAACCGCAAGCTGCTGTCGATCGTGGGCTCTCGCGCGGCGGCGGCCATCGAGAACGCGCGCCTCTACGAGGACCTGCGGGCCACCTTCCAGCAGACCATCCAGGGTCTGGCGCGCGCCATCGACAAGATGGACCGCTACACGGCCGGCCACTCCGAGCGCGTCGCGACGTACGCGACCTACCTCGCGCTGCGCCTGGGGCTGCCGCCCGACGTCGTCGAGATCGTCCGCCAGAGCGCGCTGATGCACGACATCGGCAAGATCGGCTGCGTGATGAACCT
>PLCK01000111.1 GCA_003134755.1 Actinomycetota bacterium
GGCCGGCGCCGATCTCGGCGATCGTGCCGTACCAGCGCGGGTCGAGGTTGATGCGCAGCGCCTTCTGGAAGGTGTCGACGGCGGCGTCCATCGGGTCCTCCCTCTCGGCTGCTGCCTCTGACCATAACGAGACGCGCCGGGTTCCGATATTGCTTCAGACGCCGACGGGTGCCTGGGGTGTCTTGATCGACGCAACGATTGCGCCGCCGAGCAGGGCTGCGCCGAATATCCCGGCCGGTGAGAGGCGGTCACCAAGGAAGATGGTCGCGAGCAAGGTGCCGGTCAGCGGCTCGAGCAATGCGACCACTGTCGCTGTCGAGGCGACGACCGAACGCAATCCTCGGAAGAACAGCTCATAGGCCGCCGCTGTCGGGACGATCGCGAGCGTCGCGAGCAGGCCGACACTCTTGGCGGTCGGCGTGAAGCCGAGGCCGCTCAGGCCGTACCAGCCGGCGGTGAGTACCGCGAGGCCGAGCCCTCCGAGCAGGAACCCGTAGCCGGTGACGGCCCGTTCGCTGATGCCGACCAGCGGACGACGTCCGACGATCGTGAATGCCGCGAACATCGCCCCGGAGATGGCCGCGAGACCGGCGCCCTCGAGTTGTCGTCGTGCATCTGATCCATGCGCCGGCAGCCCCACCAGCAGCGTGAGTCCGACGATCGCCAAGACCACGACCNNGCCGCCGGGCGGATTCGTAGATCAGGACGAACAAGGGTGACGAGCCGATGGCGACCAGCGTGGCGAGGCTGACCGACGACACCGCGATCGAGCTGAAGAACGCGGCTTGGAACACCGCGGCCAACCCGGCGACCGCACCAACCCGCCGCCAGGCAGGTCCGCGGGGTGGAGCTTGGCCGGTCATCAGCAACCAGACGACGAGCAACAGGCCGCCGAGACCAAGGCGGTAGGCGGCGATGGAGAGGCCGGGCAGATGGCCTGAGTGCCCGAACGTGCGGCCGGTGATCCCACCGGTACCCCACAGCACTCCGGCTGCGATCAGAGACGCGACGCCTGACGAAAGACGGACCGACACGGGAAGCTCCTGCGACGAGTTGGGAGGTGGTCGCGAGAGCAGGGTTCTCGAACCCTGCTAGGAGCGGGGCGGCGGTGTGATGATCACGCGGCGATGCACGGCTCGAACGCTACAGGGCCGCCCGGCCGTCCGGCAGCCGATATCTGCCGGCTGCGATCATGAGGCATGAGCCGCGCGGTCGAGGACTCCAACCGTCGCCTCCTGCGGGCGCGCGACGCCATGGACCGCGCGTATGCCCAGCCCCTCGACGTCCCGGCGCTTGCTCGTCTTGCGTTCATCTCCGAGGCACATTTCATCCGGATGTTCCGCGCGACATTCGGCGAGACGCCGCACCGGTATCTCCAGCGTCGGAGGGTCGAGCGGGCCATGTACCTGTTGCGCGAGTCCGACCGCAGCGTGACCGATATCTGCATGGAAACCGGATTCGCCAGCCTCGGCACGTTCAGCCGCACGTTCAAGGAGATCGTCGGGACGTCGCCGAGCGAGTACCGCGCAAACGGGCGCACCAGCACACGCGTGCCCAACTGCTTCGCGATGGCGTGGACCCGACCGAGCACGAACTGGCGGCCGAGCACTTTCGGATAAGCAGACGCCATTGGTTCGGGCTACGGTCGTGCCAGCCTTTTCCCCTTGAACCAAGGACGGTCAGTCACATGAGCATGTTCAACGCCATCACACTTTCCGGTGTCTTCGTTCTCGACCAGGACGAGGCGCTCGAGTTCTACGTCGGCAAGCTCGGCATGGTCGTCAAGGACGACGTCGATCTGGGCTTCATGCGCTGGCTTACCGTCCAGGTACCGGGCGACGACGATCGGGCGATCCTCCTCGAGAGGCCAGGACCGCCGACGATGGACGACGCTAGCGCAGAGAAAGTCAGGGAGCTCGTCACCAAAGGTGCGACGGGCCTCGCGCTCGGGCTCACCACCAGCGACTGCCGCAAGACCTACGAGACGTTGAAGGCCCGCGGCGTCGAGTTCAGTCAGGAGCCGACCGAGAACTCCTACGGCATCGACTGCGGTGCCCGCGACCCGTTCGGTAACCACATCAGGATCGTGCAGCTCCCGACATCCGGCTGAGGCTCGTTAGGTCGATTGGCCCAACTTCGGTACTGCACGTGGCCGCACGCTCAAGCGGGGAACCGCCGACATTCAAGGCATGCGCAGCGATCGCCGACGTCGCCGACCGGCGCCCAGGCTTTTCACGGTCTACGCGGTGGCATCTCATTGCGCGACCGATGCCCGCCGGCGACGTGGTGTCGTGGCTCGCCGATCACGAGCCGCGCTACGAGATGCTCCGCGTCGTTCGGTGACCATAGGCGTGCCGTCGCCTGCCGGCACCGGGTTTGCTGTCAGGTTTGGTCGCCGTCCGGCCGATACGACCTAAGCGGTCGGTGTCGATGCGAGAAGGGCGGCCGATGAGCGACGCGAACGAACTCGACAGTTACTTTGCTGTCCAGGTCGCCCCTGCGCCGTTGTCGACGGACTTTCTCATTCCCACCAGGACGCCGCGACGCTGGGGCCGCGTCGTCGTCGTCGCCGTCTTGCTGGCCGCGATGACGACCGTGGCTGCGGTGCAGCTACATCCGCCCGCCGGTGCGGCAGCCGCTACCCCCGATGGCGGCATCAGCTTCGCGAAGGCCCGCCCGCCCGTCCAGAACTTCTCAAACCCCGCTCGGCTGCTGCCCGCGCCGGTCGCACCGCCCGGCGTCGGCGGTTGGACCCCACTGCTCACCCGAAACAGCGCGCCAGTCACGTGGGACCCATGTCAGCCGATCCATTTCGTGGTGCGGCCGGACGGGCAGATTCCGAGCGGCAGAGCAATGCTCGACCAGGTCATGGGCGAGCTCAGCCAGGCGACCGGCCTGCTGTTCATCGACGACGGCGCGACGACCGAGGCGCCCAGCCGCGGCCACAACCCGTACCAGCCGGCTCGGTACGGAAAGAAGTGGGCGCCCGTGCTTATCGCGTGGACGACGCCGGCTGAAGACCCTGTCCTGGCGGGCGATGTCGTGGGCAGCGCAGGGCCCGAGGCGACGACCATCGCGGGTCAGGGCGAGCGCATCGTCAGCGGCAGCGTCGCCTTCGATGCGCCCGATCTCGAGGCTCAATTGGCCCAGCCGGGCGGCGGCGTGCTCGTCGAGCAGGTGATGCGCCACGAGCTCGGCCACATCGTCGGCCTTGGGCACGTCGACGACCCGAGTCAGGTCATGAACCCGAGCGAGGTCGTGGGTGTGAACGACTATGGCCTGGGCGATCGTCGTGGCCTCGCCGCGATGGGTTCAGGCCGCTGCTTTACGAAGGGTTAGGACACGGAGTCGTGCCGACCCGATCATGACGAGCCCGACCAACAACGCGGCGGCGGCGCCGTCCAGCCAGAAGTGGTTCGCGGTGGCAACCACGGCGTAGGCCGTCAGGACCGGGTGCGCGATCACGAGCCACCGCCAGCGATTCGTGCTCACCGAGATGACGGCGACGGCGATGGCGATCGCCCAGCCGACGTGAATCGACGGCATCGACGATAACTGGTCGACCATGCCAGGGCCGAGATGGCTGTACGCGGACTGGTGATAAAGCGCTGCAGTGTCGACAAACCCGAACTGTGGCAGCAACCGCGGCGGGGCCACCGAGACGAGCTGGATCAGCAGGGACACCCCGGTGAAGACCGCGATGATGTTGCGCCACTGCCGGTACTGCGCGCGATGACGAAGGAACAGCCACGGCAGGAAGATGACGATGCTGCCGATATGGGCGGCGAGGTAGAAGACGTTCAAGACTTGGACGACGCTAGGGTGCCCGAGAACTGCCCCCTGCACGCCAAGCTCGCTCGGAAGCCGCAGGGTCCGCTCGAGGTTCCAGACCCATCGGCCGCGGGCGAACGCCCCGGCGGCATCCGTGACCGAGACAGCACTGGCCACTTTCCAGAGTACGAAGAGGCCGACGATCACCCCGACCTCGCGCACCCCGGTGGCGATGCCTTGAGTGCGTTGCCGCCTCAGGGTCGGCGCGCCCGGTTCACGCAGCAGCGACGCGAAGGAGGCACCGCACCCGTCGCATCCGTCGGCGTCCATCGGGTTGCCATGACGGCAGGCCGGACACACCCACTGCTCGGCGGTGACGGCCGACATGACTGAATCCTCCGATGTGAGCGTCGGCGGGCCCCGCCGCCCGCCGCTCGTATTGAGCATCGAACGCCGATGCCGACGACTGAAGCGGCGCTGCGCGCGCATAGGGTCGGTTCATGACCGTGTGGCGCATGGTGAACCCGGTCATGGCCTATGCCTGGGGTTCGCGCGACGGGATCGCGACGATTCAGGGCCGCCCGACCAGCGATAAGCCCGAAGCCGAACTGTGGATGGGTGCGCATCCGCAGGCGCCGTCGCGGCTCGAATCCGCCGCCGGCGCCAGCCCGTCCGACCTCGACGAACTCATCACGGCCGATCCCGTCGGCGTCCTCGGCGAACGTTGCATCGAGCGTTTCGGCCCCCGGTTGCCGTTTCTGCTGAAGTTGCTCTCCGCCGACCAACCACTGTCGTTGCAGGTGCATCCCGATGACGAGCAGGCCCGCCGCGGATTCGCAGCGGAGAACGCCGCTGGCGTGGGGCTTGACGCTGCTCACCGCGTCTACCGTGACCCGTTCGCGAAACCGGAGATGCTGGTTGCGGTTACCGATTTCCAGGTATTGGTCGGTTTTCGGGCCGCGCCGGAGGCCGCAGCAGCCCTCGAAGCCTTAGGCATCGAACGCCTCGGCCCACTCGTCGAAGACCTTCTGGCCGGGACGCCGACAGGTGAGGTGTTCCTCCGGCTGCTCGACTGGACGGTCGACGACCGCACCGCATTGGTCGACGAGGTTCGGGTCGCCGGTAGCCACCGAACGTGGGAGCCCATCACACCCTGGATCGAGTCGCTCTCCCACCAGTATCCGGCCGACCCCGGCGTGGTCGGCGTCCTGCTCTTGAATTACCTGACCCTGCATCCTTCGCAGGGGCTGTTCGTGCGGCCCGGTCAGATTCACGCGTACCTGAGCGGCACCGGAGTCGAGATTCTCGGTAGCTCAGACAATGTGGTGCGAGGTGGCCTCACTCCCAAGCACGTGTCGACGGCCGACGTGCGTGCCGTGCTCGCGGTCGACGCTGCCACGCCCTGGCTTGTCGAGCCGATCGAGGTTGTCGAGGCGGCCGGGGCGGCGAGCTGGGAAGCCTGGCCGGTGCCACAACCCGAGTTCCAACTGCGCCGGCTACGGGTCGACGGTGATTGTCAGATCTCGCCTCGCGGACCGGCCGTGCTGCTGTGTCTCGAGGGCAAGGTCGAACTCGATGACACCGATCAGCGCGTGACCCTCGGGCCAGGAGAGTCGGCGTTCGTCCCTGCTTCGGCGACGGTTCTCGCCGTCGGCGGTAACGGCATGCTCATCTGCGCGAATCCGGGCAGCTGACGTGGCTGCTACCGACAGCGTCGGGCCCAGCGCCGGTTCGCAGGCAGACGATGTGCCAGCCGAGCCCCCGCCCAAGCGAGCGGGTTGGGGTCGTGAATGGCTGATCCTCATCGTGCTCACGGTGATTGGAACGCTGGTTATCAGGACGTTCGTCGTGCAGTCGTACCGTATCCCGTCGGAGTCGATGGAGAAGACGCTGCACGGCTGCTCGCCGCACTGCAACAACGACCGCATCCTGGTCAACAAGCTCTCGTACAAGCTGCACGGCGTTCATCGCCACGACGTCGTCGTCTTCAAGGCGACCGGCAAGTGGGTAGAGGTGGTCGGCGGTCCCGACGATGTGGTGAAGCGGGTCATCGGCCTGCCCGGTGACACCGTGCAGTGTTGCGACCCGCAGGGCCGCGTCGTCGTCGATGGCGTCGCGCAGACCGAGCCCTATGTCTTTGAGGACAACCACGACCCGTTCGGTCCGGTCGTGGTGCCGAAGGGCCAGCTCTTCGTGATGGGCGACCACCGCTCCGCGTCGTCCGATTCCCGGTACAACGGCACGATCCCGGAGAGCAGCGTCATCGGCCATGCGTTTGTCAGGATCTGGCCGCTCTCCCATCTCGGAACGCTGCACTGACTGACCTGCCGTATCGAGCCCGCTGATCGACCATGCTCACGCCGGACGGCGGAGATCCTGCAGCGCGGCGAGGATGCCGCGGTGGAACGTCGGGTAGCCGTAGATCATCGACAGCAGCGAGTCGACAGGCACCCGTGCATGTACCGCAACGGTGAGGGCGGACAGCACCTCTCCACCCGTCGGCCCGATGACCGTCGCGCCGAGCACGATGCGCTGATTGGCGTCGGCGACCAGCTTGATGAAGCCGTCATTGCCAGGTCCGTGGATCCAGCCGCGGGCCGTTGACGCCATGTCGGTGCGACCGACGAGGACGTCGATGCCGGCCTGTGCCGCCTGCGCCTGGGTCATGCCGACCGACGCGATCTCGGGGTCGGTGAACGTGACCCGGGGGACCGCCCGGTAGTCCGCCTCGGCAACCCCGCCGACCCCGAGGATGTCGGCGAGTGCAATCTCGGCCTGGTACATCGAGACGTGGGTGAATGCGCCCTTGCCTGTCATGTCGCCGATCGCCCACACACCTGGCGCGACCCGCATTCGGGCGTCGACAGCTACCGCGGGCGTACTCACATCGACGCCGATCGCGCCGAGTCCGGCGGCCGCGAGGTCGACGCGACGTCCGGTCGCCACGAGCAGCTGCTGCCCGCTGACGGTGTTGCCACCCTCGAGTTCGACGGTGAATCCGGTGCCGTCGTGCCTCACGCCGACCGCTTTCGCGTTCGGCCGGACGCTGACGCCTTCGCGCGCGAGGACACTTGCGAGGAGGGCACCGGCGTCGGGATCCTCGCTCGGCAGCAGGTGGGCGGCCGCTTCGACGACGGTCACCGACGCACCGAAGCGCGCGAACACCTGTGCCAACTCGACACCGATCGCGCCACCGCCGAGCACCAGCAGGGACGCCGGCACCGCCGTCGCCTCGATCGCGTCGCGATTCGTCCAGAGCGGTGTTCCGGCGAGGCCCGGAATTGGCGGGATGGCTGGTTGCGTACCGGTGTTGAGGACGATCGCTCGGCGGGCCTGGAACTCCCGATCGCCGACCGCGACAGTGTCAGGACCCGTCACCCGGCCGTGGCCGCGGACGAACCGGCCGCCCTTTCCTTCGAACCGCTCGACGGCGGCGGCATCGTTCCAGTTGTCGGTCGCTTCGTTCCTGATGCGTGCGGCGACGGGTGCCCAGTCGGGCGATACCCGCGAGTCGCCGGCCAGGGCCGGAATCCGGCGCCCCTCGGCGAGCAGATTCGCCGCGCGGATCATCATCTTGCTCGGCACGCATCCCCAATACGGACACTCGCCGCCGACCAGGCGCTCGTCAATGCCGATGACGTCGAAGTGCGCTTCGGCCAACCGGCCGGCGACGTCCTCCCCGCCGGGGCCCATCCCGATGACAACAGCGTCGACCTGCTCCACAAGGACCTCCCGCGAGCGCCGCCATGGGACCCCTGATTGTTACCCGTCGGCAGAATCGCCACCAGCGCGGGACGATCGCGGGACGATCACGTAAACGTGATCGCACCCCCCGAAGAGGGGCGTGCTGGCCTGTCCTCGGGGGGGTCCGCCTATCCTCGGCCCCGCCGAGAGGCTGGTTGTCTGGTGGCAAAGGCTGCCCCGGCTAGGCCCTGCACCGGACCTTGAGGGGTAGAACGGCTCTCTTTCGTAGTGCGGTCCGCGACTCTGCGTGACCGGGCTGGGTGGCTGCGGGCTAGTCCTTCCGGGCGGTTAATTGCCGTGGGCTCGCGCGGATGCGCTCAGGTGGCCGGGATCGGCTTGTGGCCCCGCCGACGCCCCGTTATGGTTCGACCGGCAGGTTTCATAACGAACCGTTACCGAACCTGCCAACCGCCGAACCTGCGCAAGCAGGACCGGGGACCCACAGGTAAGCGATCCGTGGGGTGAATCGGCCTTCCGGCCGTAGGGCGCACTTCCCGCCCGAACCCGTCAGCTAACCCGGTAGGCGGTCGAGGGAGAAGGGTTTTGCGCGTGCCGTTTGCTGCCCGTGGTCGTGTTGCATCGCTCGTCGTCCTGGTCGCCACGTCGGCCCTCGGCGTCGGGCTGTTGCCAGCCACCGCCTACGCCGCCAACTCGGGCTCGACGACCACTGCCGCTGCCGCTGCGGCGCAGCAGAAGCTCGATGCGCTGAGCATCCAAGCTGACCGCGCCGTCGAGGCTTACGACCAGGCACAGGCCGCGCTGGCGACAGTGACAGCGAGGGCGGCCGCAGCAAAGCAGTTCACGGCCAAGCAGCAGGCGCTCGTCGACGCCGCCAAACTCGGCGTCCAGTCGTTCGCGGTTGCGCGCTACGAAGGGGGCACGACGTCGCCCGCGCTGGCGGTCCTGCTTTCGCGCGATCCGAGCAAGTTCATGCAGCAGGCGCAGATGCTCGAGCAGGTCAGCCGGCACGAGTCGGCGAGCCTGACCCAGCTCGTCGATGCGGATCGCTCGCTCATGGCCTCACAGGTCGGGGCTGACCAGGCCGTCGCAGCGCAGCAACAGGCATCGGCGCGGCTCGCGGCGAGCAAGGCCGCAGTCGAGAAGATCATCGGCAGCCAGCAGGTCCTCGTCTCGAAGCTCGAGACGCAGGCGCAGGCTGAACAGGCCGCCGCCGCTGCAGCTGCGGCGCGGGCCGCAAGCGCGCAGCAGACGGTCTCCCGGGCGCTCGTCAGGGCGCAGGTGCCAAGTGTTCGGCCGGTCGTGTTGCCGGCCAGTGCACCGGCACCTGCACCGGCACCTGTTGCAACCGTGGCTCCGCCCGCTGCATCGGGTCGCGCGTCGGCCGTTCTTGCCTATGCCTACGCGCAGCTCGGAAAGCCGTACCGCTTCGGCGGTGCCGGACCCGGTTCGTATGACTGCTCCGGCCTGACAATGCGCGCCTATGGCGCTGCCGGACTTTCGCTCGCACATTCGGCGGCCGCCCAGCAACACGAGGGCGCCCGCGTCCCGATGTCACAGTTGCAGCCCGGCGACCTCATCTTCTGGGGCAACCCGGCCTACCACGTCGCCATCTACGTCGGTGGCGGCGGCATCCTCGACGCAGCACACACCGGCACCCTCATCAGCGTCCACGGACTCTGGGGATCGCCCAGCGGGGCTGTCCGCCCATAGCCGCGGCGTCCCTCGCGGCTCGGCTTGACGCGTCGTCAGCGCCGGTGTGAGGCTCCGCTCATGGCGAACTTCGGCGTTCTCGGCACCGGTGTGGTCGGCCCAACCATCGGTAGCAAGCTGATCGAACTCGGCCACAGTGTGATGCTTGGCGCTCGCGACGCGGCGAACGAAAAGGCAACAGCCTGGGCCGCGGACGCCGGGGAGCTGGCCCACCACGGAACCTTCCGCGACGCCGCGCAGTTCGGCAACGTCATCGTGAACGCCACGCTGGGGCTCGGGTCGCTCGCGGCACTCGAAGCGGCCGGCACGGAGAACCTGGCCGGCAAGGTACTCATCGATATCAGCAATCTCCTCGACTTCAGCAACGGCTTCCCGCCGTCCGTCGGCGTCCCGAGCACCGACAGCCTGGCCGAGCAGATTCAGCGGGCGCACCCCGATGCGCGGGTAGTGAAGACGCTGAACACCGCGACCGCTTCGGTGATGGTTGATCCCTCGCGTGTTCCGGGCGAGCATCAGGTGTTCGTCTCGGGCGACGACGCCGACGCCAAGGCGAGCGTGACCGACTTGCTGGTTTCGTTCGGCTGGCCGGCGAGCCGCATCCTCGATCTCGGTGGCATCGCTACGGCCCGCGCCACCGAGTTCTACATCCTGCTGTGGGTGCAGCTGTACAGCACGCTCGGTACGTCCGAGTTCAACATCGAGGTTCACCGAGCCTGAACCCCTGCCGATACGCCACAGGACGTGACCGCTGACCCGCGGTCCCTGGCGCGGAGGTGAGCGGTCGTGCTGATGCAGTACGTCGCAGCCGGATTCGGGCTTGCCGCGCTGGTCCTTTTCGGACGCTGGTGCTTGGTCAGGCAGTCGCGTGATCAGGCGTCCTTCCCGGCAATAGGCGTGAGCTCGTGCATGGTGCTGGCCGTCGCGGCAACCTTCCCAATCGTCGATCGGGCGACACTCGAAGGCCGCCTCAGCCACGCGGCGTCCACACTGATCGGTATTCACGTCCACGTGACCTGCCAGACGCTGACGGGCTCGGCGGTCGACATGGGCCGCGAACTGGGCTACGTGAAGTGGGGTGCCGACGGCGTGCCCGAGCACAAGACCCTCATCAAGCACGATCAGTGCAACGACCTGAGTGCCTATCTCGACTCGAGCAAGGAACGTCCGACTGCCGCGCAGGTTCTCGCCGTCCACGTGCTGTCGCACGAGTCGATGCACATGTCGGGAACCACATCCGAGGCTGTGGCCGAGTGGCATGCCATGCAGCACGACGCGGCGCTCGCCGCAGACCTCGGCGCCTCGCCCGCTGCCGCGCACGCACTCGCCGTCCGGTATTGGCAGACCGTGTATCCCGAAATGCAGGACAACTACCGGAGCAATGACTGCGGGCCGGGCGCCGGGCTCGACTTGCACCTGCCGGCCGCCCCCTGGTCGCCCTAGCGCAGAGTGACGTCGGGCCGGCTTCTTCGATAATCCGGGACGCCGGGTCTGGGCTTTCCGTAGCCTCGACGTGTGCGCGTCACTTTCACCCGGCTCACCGGGCACCGATACGCGGTCGACGTGGTTCGTGAGAGCGGGCCGCCCGCAGGCCAACGTGTCTCGACGGGCGCCGGCGTGTGTCTGCCGCCCGACATCGCGCACTTCCTCGTCGAACGCGAGTTCGGGCTGAGGCTGGGGATATTCGGTCAGCTGGCCGCCGGAGGCGACGCCGGGACGTTCCGCGCCGCGCCGGCCGATCGCGATGCCAGGCTCGCACATTGCGCGCACCGGCTTCAGGTCACCGGGCGGGGCGACCTCGGCCGGTCGGTCGCGATGGTGTCGATTTGCACCGCCATATGGGAATTCGAGGCCGGACGCCGATTTGCGCCGCCCGACCTCAGGGCCTACGCGGCCGCCAGCAGCCGCTCGTGGGGCCTCGTCGACGTGGCCGACTTGCCATGCGACGGCGTCCGCCGCGTCGTCCAGGAGTTCGAAGGCGAAGCGACGAGGTGGAACGCGCTCGGCGTGCGTGAAAGCGTCGCGTTCGAGTGGCCGGCCGCACTCACGTGCGTTCCCCGACGATCTGCCTAACGCGGGCGTCGAGCATGGGATGGCCCGCAAGTTTCTACGGGCCACCCAGGCGCACAGTCAGCACGGGCGGATCACGAGCGAGAACTCGACTAGCGGGAGCAGATCAGGCGCGGGTCCAACGAATCTCACGGGTCCAACGAATTTCTCGCATGCCGGATCGCCTCCTCTCATCCTCGAGGGGGAAACCGGCCCGAAACCCGTCGACCACTGAACTCCAGTGCGTCGGCCAGCCTCAGCCCGGCTCGGGGAATTGCGGAGTAACAAACCCCATCAAAGAGGTCTTGTGTCGCCTGTGGCTAGAGGGAACCGAAAATAATCGGACTCGGCGCGAGCGACTGGTGACAGTGGGTCACTGCGGGCCGTAGGGTGATGGCTCATCGTCCGGTTCGGCCCAGGCTGTTCCCGATGTCGGGGTGTTCCCGATGTCGGAGCCGACCAGCTGCGGAAGCAAGATTGGCGGGACTTGCTCACGTGAAAGCGCTGACGCGGGCTCGCGCGAGCTGGCAGTTGCCGCGGGCCGTCCGGATCGCGATCGTCGCGGTGCTGGTCGGCTACGTCGCGGTGATCGTCGGCGGCGTGATGACCACGGGGTTCTCGATACGTGATCTTGCGACCCTCGGCCTCTTCAGCGCCTGCGGGGTCGTCAGTGTCGAGGTGTCGCTGCGGTTGGCCTGGCCTCGGCCTCGGCGCGACCGCATCAGCCGTGACTTCCTCGGCGTGTGGGCGTTGCCGGTCATGCTGCTGTTGCCACCCGTCTATGCCGCGGTGGCGGTCGTCGTGCCAGGGCTCTACGTCCAGCTGCGAGCGTGGCGCACCGACCCTCTGAAGGTTGTCTACAGCACGGCGGCGCTCGGGCTGGCACGCGCCGCCGGGAGCGCCACTTTCATCGCCATCGCGGGCCACCACGCGTCGGGAGCGGGCCTCACGCACCTGTTCGGCAGTGGCCGCAATGAACTCGCCGTCCTCGCCGCGATCCTCGTGTGGTGGTTGGTCAACTACATCTTGATTGGCGCTGTCGTCGCCTTGAGTGTCGGGCTGCACCACGTCTTGGCGTCGCTGCGTGACCGCGAGGCGATCTCGGTCGACGTCGTCGACGCCAGCATGGGAATTCTGGCGACGATCGCGTTCGCCTTGCGCCCTGAACTCGTCGCTGTCGTCGCCGCGCCTGTGCTTTACATGCAGCACCAGGCCTTCAGCGGTCTTCGCAGCGCCGTCCGTACCGACCTGCTCACCGATGTCGCGAGTCCCGAGTACTGGCGCGAAACGGCGGCGCGCGAAGTTCAGCGCGCGGTGGCCAGTGCCGCCGACCTCGCCGTCCTGATGGTCGACATCGACCACTTCAAGAACGTCAACGACAGGCACGGCCACCTCGCGGGAGACGCCGTGCTGGCGGCAGTCGCGCGAGCCATCGCTACCGCGCTGCGGCCAGGCGACCTCGTCGGCCGACTCGGTGGCGAAGAGTTCGCAGCGGTTCTTTCCGGTTCGAATATCGCGGACGCCGAGTCGGCGGCCGGTCGCGTCCGCGCCGCAGTCGCCGACGTGAGGGTGAGATCCGACCGCGGTGACTGGATCTCGGTGACGGTCTCGGCCGGAGTGGCCGGGCTCGCGGCGAACGGCGCCACGCTTGCCGAGTTGCTCGACGCCGCTGACGGCGCGCTCTACGCGGCCAAGGACGCCGGCCGCAACGCCGTCCGCGTCGCCGGTCCGGTCCGCGACCGGCTCATCGACCTGCGCCCCGACCTGCGCCCCGACCTGTGCCCGGAACTTGCCGAGCAGGCCGGCCCCCCCGAGGGTCGGTAGCGACACCTTCCCGCAATCGGGTCGGCGTCCACCTCCCTTTTGCGTCTCGGCACACGAGATGATGATGTGGGTCCATCGAGCCCGCCGCGAGGCGGCTCACCCACAACCAGTCAGGGACGTGCCGACGTGACGCAGGTTGGTTCGCCTCCGGACGCACCCGACTACGGCGATGAGCTGGTCGAGGCACTCGACGAGGCTGCCACCGAGAGGCACGATCGCGCAGCCAACCTTGATCTGCCGCCCGACCGCTTCATTGACCGTGAGGCGAGCTGGCTCGACTTCAACCGGCGAGTGCTCGAGCTCGCTCAGAGTTCCGACGTGCCGTTGCTCGAGCGCGCCAGGTTTCTGGCGATCTTCGCGACCAACCTCGACGAGTTCTTTATGGTGCGCGTCGCCGGCCTCAAGCGCCGCATCGCAACGGGGATCGCCGTCACGGCGCCGAGTGGATTGTCGGCCCGCGACCAGCTCGAACTCGTCTCGGACCGGGCGCACTCGCTGGTCGCCGCGCACGCGAGCGCCTTCTTCGACCAGGTGCGCCCCGAGCTGGCTGAACGCGGGATCCACCTGCTGCGCTGGCGCGACCTGGACGCCGACGACCACGCCAGTCTTCGCACGTTCTTTAGCGAGAGCGTCTATCCGGTCCTAACCCCGCTTGCCGTCGACCCGGCGCATCCTTTTCCTTACATCTCAGGGCTTTCTCTGAACCTCGCGGTTGTCGTACGCGACCCGACGAATGGCGAGGAGCGTTTTGCGCGCGTCAAGGTGCCGGAGATCCTGTCGCGATTCATGCCGCTCGGCCGCGGGCGCTTCGTCACGATCGAAGAAATCATCGCGGCGCATCTGCACGTCATGTTTCCCGGCATGGAGGTGCTCGAGAGTCACACCTTCCGGGTCACTCGCAACGAAGATCTCGAGGTCGACGAAGACGACGTCGACAACCTCTTGCAGGCGCTCGAACGCGAACTCTTGCGCCGCCGCTTCGGTCCGCCCGTGCGGCTCGAGGTCGAGGACACAACGAGCGACCGGGTCCTCGACCTGCTGATCCGCGAGCTCGGTGTGAACCAGACGGAGGTCTACCGGTTGCCGGCTCCCCTCGACCTCGTCGGACTGTGGAGTATCGCCGATCTCGAGCGGCCTGAGCTGAAGTACGAGCAATTCGTGCCTGCGACGCATCCGAAACTCGTTACCCCCGACGGTGACGGCGTCCGCGATATCTTCGCTGCGCTTCGCAGCGGCGACATCCTTGTTCACCACCCGTACGACTCCTTCGCGACGAGTGTGCAGGCGTTCGTCGAGCAAGCCGCCGCCGACGACAACGTGCTGGCGATAAAGCAGACCCTCTATCGCACGAGCGGTGACTCGCCGATCGTCGATGCCCTTGTTGACGCGGCGCGCGCGGGCAAGCAGGTGCTGGTGCTCGTCGAGATCAAGGCACGATTCGACGAAGAAGCCAACATCCGGTGGGCCCGCAAGCTCGAGCAGGCCGGCTGCCACGTCGTCTACGGGCTCGTCGGGCTCAAGACCCACTGCAAACTGTGCCTGGTCGTGCGTCGCGAGCCCGACGGGTCGTTGCGCCGCTACGCCCACCTGGGCACGGGCAACTACAACCCCAAGACGGCACGCATCTATGAGGACGTCGGCCTGCTCACCGCCGATCCTGCAGTCGGGGCCGACGTCGCCGACTTGTTCAACCACCTGTCGGGTTACACCAGGCCCGACCCCTATCGCACTCTGCTGGTTGCGCCCGACACCGTGCGCAGCGGCCTGGCAGGTGCGATCCGGCGCGAGAGGGAGAACGCACTGGCGGGTCGGCCGAGCGGGATCACGATGAAGCTGAACAGTCTCGTCGACGAAGAACTCATCGACGACCTCTACGGAGCGTCGCGGGCAGGTGTCCGCGTCGATCTCCTGGTGCGCGGCATGTGTGCACTGCGTCCCGGAGTCAGCGGGCTGTCGGAGAACATCCGGGTACGCAGCATCCTCGGCCGTTTCCTCGAGCACTCGCGCATCTTGCGGTTCAGGGCGGGCGGCGACGACGAGTACTGGATCGGCAGCGCCGATCTCATGCACCGCAATCTCGACCGGCGTGTCGAGGCGATGGTGCGGGTCAGCGATCCCGAGGCTCGTCGGATTCTCGCGGGCGTTCTCGATGGAGCGATGTCCGACGGGATAGCGTCGTGGGAGCTGCGTCCTGACGGAACGTTCGCCTATGCATCGGGCAAGGACCTGCAAGGCGAGTTGATCAAGTCGCATCGGCTCTCCCAGGTATACGAGCCGGCTGTTTCGGCACACGCTGAACCACCCTTCATCGCCTGATGCGGTGCTTCGGTAGGGTCGCCTGATGGCGACGAACGAGGAATCGCACACCGTGCGCGAGTTCGAGGCCAAGTTCCGGGTTAGCTCGACTTTCGAGCTGCCCGAGATCGCCGGGATCGTCCCTCGGGTCGCCGCGATCGATGCGCCGAGCCACGTCACCATGAATGCGGTCTACTACGACACGCCAGACTTGCGGATGGCCCGCGAGGGCGTGACGCTACGGCGCCGATCGGGCGGCAAGGATGCCGGGTGGCATCTGAAGCTCCCGGTGCTCGCCCACACCGTGCCCGACGGCACCGGCGTCCGCGACGAGATCCAGCTGCCAGATTCCCACGACATCCCCGACGAACTTGCGCGACTCGTGACTGTTTGGGTGCGAATCGGCTCGCTCGAGCCAGTTGCCACCTTGGCCAGCGACCGCACCACGCTGGTCCTACGCGCGGCCGACGGCAGCGCGCTCGCGGAGTTGGTCGACGATGCCGTGTCGGTCGAGGGCGGCGCGCACAACCAGGCCCGATTCAGGGAACTTGAGGTCGAAGACCTGGGGGGCGGCGAGGAGGTGGTCGCGCAGGTCGCGGCCGTGCTGCGTGACGCGGGTGCGGTCGGCGGTCAATTCGTGCCGAAGGTGGTGCGGGCGCTCGGCCCACAGGCGACGGCGCCCGGCGACCCGCCTCCGCCGTTGCCGGTCGGGCCGAAGGATCCGGTGCACGATGTCGTCGCTGCCACGCTGCGCTCCTACACGAGGTTGTTGATGTCCTACGACGTCGCCGTCCGGCGCGGCCTCGACGACGCGGTACATCAAATGCGGGTTGCGTCTCGCCGGCTTCGCAGTGCGTTGCGGAGTTTCGCACCTTTGGTCGACGCCGAGTGGGCCGAAGATCTGGGCGCGGAACTGCACTGGCTGGCCGGCGTCCTCGGGACCGCGCGCGACAGCGAGGTCCTGCGCGACCGGATGCTGGTGGCCGCTGGGGAGCTGCCACCGCCGGCTCGACCCGATGCGGTGGCGGCGAAGCTGGCCGACATCTGCGGGAAGCGCCACCAGTCGGCGCTGGAAGAGCTCGCGGTCGCGCTGCGCAGCGATCGCTACCTCGCCTTGCTCCAGCGCCTCGTCGACGGCGCGACTTATCCGCGAACCACCGATGCGGCACGGCATCCATCCGGGGCCGTGCTGAAGACTGCGATCCGGGCCAACTGGGCCAGCATGCGAAAGCGCGCCGACCCGGTGACCCGGCACCGCCGCCGTCCCCCGACGGCGAGCGATTACCACCGGGTGAGGATCGCGGCCAAACGGCTCCGCTACCTGTGCGACGCCGCCGTCCCTGCGCTTGGTACGAAGGCGCGGAAGTTGTCGGCCCAGGCGGCCCGGGTCCAGGACGTGCTGGGCGAGCATCACGACGCGGTTGTCGCCGGCGAGTTCATTACCGAGGTCGCAGCGCAGCCGCGGGTGGGCAACCTGGCGTTCGGGCTCGGCTTGCTGTACGCCCGCGAGCAGAGCAAGGCACGAGCGGCGACGCACGCGTTTGCCGAGATCTGGCCCGACGTCATCCGCGCCAAGCGGCGCCGCTGGTTAGCCGGCTAGTGGTTGACGGGCGGCGTGGCAGCTGATGGCAGACGGGTCGGAGCGTTTCATCGAAGCCGCTGGGGGCGTGCTGTGGCGCCGCGCAGCCGGCGGAGCCGGCGTCGAGGTCGCGCTCGTCCACCGACCGAAGTACGACGATTGGTCCCTGCCCAAGGGAAAGCTGCTACCGGACGAGCACGCGCTGGTCGGGGCGCTGCGCGAGGTTGCCGAGGAGACCTGCTACACCGGCCGTCCCGGCCGCATGCTCGGTGAGACGCGTTACTTGAAGGACGGTTCGCCGAAGCGAGTGCATTACTGGGCGGTCGAGGCGATGGACGGCAACTTCACGGTAAACGCCGAGGTCGATCAGCTGATGTGGTTGCCGCCCCGTGAGGCCGCATTGCATTTGGACGCCAGCCGCGACCGCCCCATCGCCGAGGTGTTCGCTACCGACGTCAGGGCCACCATCCCGTGCGCGGTTGTTCGGCACGGGAGTGCCGGTGAACGATCGTCGTTCATCGGCAATGACCGCGAGCGGCCGCTCGACGATCTCGGGCATCGGCAGGCTCTCGCGTTGATTCCGATCCTCGACGCCCTTGCTATCGAACGGGTGCTGTCGGCCGATGTGCTGCGTTGCCTCGACACCGTCGGCCCCTTTGCCGCTGAGCGCCGCCTCACCGTTGAAAGCGAGCCACTGCTGTCCGAGTCAGGGTCTGCGGCCGCACCAGACGCTGCGGCCGAGCGGCTCCTTGCGGTCATCGCCAACGAGCAGCCGGTGGCTATTTGCAGTCAGGGCAAGGCAATTCCGCCGCTGCTGAAGCGGGTCTCGGAGGCACTCGGTGGCCCGACCTGGGATGGTTCCGTCCCGAAGGGTGGCTTCGTCGTGCTCAACATCGCCCGCGAGGGCAAGCGCAAACTCGCGTCGATCGATAGGTACTCACCGCTCGTCGTGCCGTGACCGCCGCACCACCCGGCAGCCGTCAGTGACGAGCTGTCAGTACTGACGAACGACTGAGCTCGGAGCCATCACGATGACCGGTGCCTTCGCCGGATCAAGCCAACGCAGTACCTGCAGCAGACTTGACTGCGCAATCGAGACGCAGCCCGCCGTGGCGCTGCCGGTACTCACATGCAGGAAGATCGCGCTGCCCTTATGTGGCACCACAGGTGAGACGTTGAAGTTGATGACCGCCGCGTAGGCGTAGGGCCGCGCGAAGGACGCCGAGGCGAGATGCTCACCAACGAGTGCCGCATTCTCCTGCCAGGTGTTGTAGAACGCTGACGCACTGTCGCCGACCCATACCGACTGCGCATCAGGTCGGCGGTAGGGAAACGCGACCCCAGGGTTCGGCTGCTGGCCGAACATCGTGCCGAACCCGTACTTGCCGGTCGGAGTCGTCCCGTCGCCCTCGGTCCGGTTCGCCGAGAATCCGCCACGGCCTATGAGCGCAGGAGTCGCGGGGTACACGGCCCGCCACTTCCCGGCGTCCTTCTCGAAGGTCTGCAGAGTTGCCTGGCTGGTGCCCCAGCCCGTCGATGTCACGATCACGACCTGCTGGGCATCGCCGACATTCGCGAGCTGCTCGACCAGCAGCGGCGCCGGCGGCGCCGGCACAACCGTCGCCGACGGCTTCGGTTTGGCGGACGCCGTTGGACTTGCCTTAGGGCTCGGCGGCTTGGCCGTAGCCGCCAATGCCTGGGTGGACGCCGACGGGCTGGCGCTGACCGGCGCGCTCACGACCGCGCTGGCCGCCGGAGCGCCGACCGTCGCGGCTGCCGAGCTGCCTGCAAGGTCGCTCACCCCCGGCGCGGACCCACTGTCCGCCGCGCTGTCGTTGGCCGCCGAGCTGGTGGTCGCGGTCGCCGAGTTCGGCGTCCGGCTGTTCGTGCAGGCGGCGACACTCGCTGCGCAGGCGAACGCGGCAACGCACGAGAAGTACCGGGCGAACCCGCGACCCATGTGACCTCCGACTGCTCAGTCATATGTCGTCAGGCTAACCCGCTGCCTGGAGCCGACTGCCGCGAAGGGCCGGGCCGGGGCACGATCAGGGCTCGGCGACCTCGCAGATCGGCGCCACCTGCCCGCCCAGGCGCTGGTCGGCTCGGTTGCGGGATGTCGCGAGGAAGCAGCCGAACAGGATCAACGGAAAGCCGATCGCGATGCCTGTGGTGAACGGTTCGTTGAGCAGCAGCACCCCGAGGAGGAGAGCGATGGCGGGGTTGACGTAGGTGATGACCGTCGCCCGAGCCGGGCCGACCTCGGCGATCAGGGCGAAGAAGAGCAGGAAGGCGAGGGCTGTGCAGACGAGGGCCAGCCCAAGCACGGACCAGATGACCTTTGCGCTCAGGTGCGTCGGCCACTGGGCGGCGGCAACCGGCGCATAGCCGATGGCGGTGAGACCGAGCGAGGCCGCCACGACGCCCATCGTCGGAAGGTCGCTGAGCTTGCGCGAGATCAGAATCGGCCCAGTGGCGTAGCCGATCGCGGTGATCGCAATGGCGACGACCGCCCATGCGTCGTTACCACCCACGTCGACGCCGACCAGTACTCCTACGCCGACGAGGCCGATGAGCAGACCGACCAACCGCCTGCCATCGAGCCGATCGTGCTGGTCGCCGCCGCCGACGATCATGAGAGCGATCGCCCCGATCAGCGGCACGGACGCGATCAACAGCCCGGCGAGCGAACTGGACAGTCGTTGCTCTGCACGGGACAGCAGGAACCACGGGCCGGCGATCTCGACGACGGTGTACAGCAACAGCACCCGCCACTTCGCGAGCAGTGGCCGCAACAGCCCGCGTTTGGCTGCGAAAGGTACAAGGAGAACGGCGGCAATGGCGGTGCGCGCGAAGACGAGTGTCCCGGGCGTCAGGTCACGCAGCGCGACCTTGATCAGCAGGTACGGAATACCCCAGATGACCGCCATCGCGCTGAACAGCAGCCAGCCTCGCTTGGACATCGCGCTCCTCGTCTCCTGGACTCACACCCTCTCACCTAACGCCGACAGTGTGCTTGCGCATTTCGGCTGCGGTGTAAGGGAAAAGTTGCCACACGTTGTCCGTGAAGCTGTCCCTGAACAGACTGTTTAGCAGTGCCAGCGGGTGCCCCGACCGCGCGGGTTCATGGCAGATATGGGCAGTGCCGGCAGCCGCGGCCACAGCACGAACCGCGCGCGCTCAGATATTGCGCCGTCAGGACGAACAACCCGCTGGTTGGATCGAGGTAGCCGTCCTCGCCGTCTGCGAGCGCTTGAGCATGGACGGCGAGGATCTCGGCGCGGGCCGGGTGATCAAGGGCCAGCCGCTCGGGGTGTGGTTCGGTGAGCGGCCGATCGGCGAGCTCGTCTGTCACCGGCCGATCGTAAGCGCCGAATGTCGGGGTTCCGATACCGCGTCCATCGTCGTTCAGATGCCTTCGCTACGAGACGCGCAGGACTTCTTCGAACGTGGTTTCTCCGCGGCGGGCTTTCGCCAGCCCGGCTTCACGCAACGTCACCATTCCGCCCGCGAGAGCGGCCGTGCGGACGGCGCCTTCGGTCGGCGTCCTCAGCAACACCTCGCGAACGGCGGGGTCGACGGGCAGGACCTCGAAGATGCCGAGCCGGCCGCGATAGCCGGTGTCGGTGCATTCCATGCAACCAACACCGCGGATTGGCCGGGCGCCTACGAGAATGTCGCTCGTCACCCGCAGTCGGTCGAGGACCTCAGCCGTCGGCTCGTACGGCATTGCGCACGAGGGGCATGGTCGACGCACGAGTCGCTGCGCGACGACGAGTGCAAGTGACGACGCGACGAGAAATGGCTCCACGCCCATGTCGACGAGCCGGGTAACGGCGGCTGCCGCACTGTTCGTGTGCAGGGTCGACAGCACGAGGTGGCCAGTGAGCGACGCCTCGAGTGCAAGGCCCGCAGTCTCGCCGTCCCGAACCTCACCGACCAGGATGACATCTGGGTCCTGGCGCAGCACCGATCGCAACCCGCGGGCGAACGTCAGGCCTGCGCGTTCGTGGATCTGCACCTGCGTGATTCCGGGTAGCTGGATTTCGACCGGGTCCTCGAGCGTGACCACGTTCTTGTCGCGGGTGGCGACCTGCGCGAGCACGGAATACAGCGTGTTGGTCTTGCCCGAGCCGGTTGGGCCGGTGATCAGCACCAGACCATGCGCGGCAGTGGTTGCCTCGAGCAGCATTGCGAGCTGGTCGGGCGTCATGCCAAGTGCCTGCAATGACGTGATGCGGTCGGCATCGGGCAGCAGCCGAATGACGACCTTCTCCCCGTGCACCGACGGAAGCGTGCTGACACGGGCGTCGATAGCCACACCGTTGGCGGCAATCTTCATCCGGCCGTCCTGGGGCAATCGGCGTTGCGCAATGTCCATGCCTGACACGATCTTCAGCCGGCTGACCAGCGCAGGCGCGGCGCCCTTGGGCACTCGGGTCACGTCGCGAAGCACACCGTCGATCCGGTTGCGCACCCAGATTCCGTCGTGTTGCTGCTCGACGTGAATGTCGCTGGCGCCAAGTCGCACGGCGTCGGCGAGGATTTGGTTGACGAGTTTCACCGTCGGGGCCTGGTCGGCGACGCGGGCGAGCATCGCCTCCTCGGCGAGGTCGGTCGCGGCGGCGTCGTCGGTCAGCTTCGACATCGCGCCGGCGTCTTCGGTCATCGACCAGATTCGCGCGATGTGTTCCTGGATCATCGAATCGGTCGCGACCACCAGGGACAGCGACTGCGAGCCGGTGTACGCGCGCACATCGTCGAGGGCGACGACGTTGGTCGGGTCCGCGGTGGCGATCCGAAGGCCGTCGGTCGTGCGGCCGAGAATGAGAACACGCGCGCGCTCGGCGACCTGGCGCGGTAGCAGCCGGGCCACCTCCATCGGGACGGCGAGGTCGCCACCCTCGATCAGCTCGAGCGCCAGCAGTTCGGCGAGTGCCTCTGCGATCTGCCGCTCGGTCAAGAAGCCCATCTCGACGATCAGCTTGCCGAGCCGCTTGCGGTCCTTGCCGGGCAGCTGCCGCTGCATGGCAAGCGCCTCGTCGAGTTGCGCCTGGGTGATCAGGTCACGCTCGATCAGGACGTCGCCGAGGCGGCGGCGTTCTGGGAGACCGGACGAAGGTTCAGCAGTCATGCCTCCCCATTCGGCCGTCGGAGCGTCGATGTGAGCGTTCCGATCACCCGTTTGGCGGTGTGTTGACCCAATCGGCCGGTGACCCGAAGTGCGGGCACGCCGCAAGACAAGAGGGCGTGCGCGCAACACCTGTGCGCGCACGCCCTCCGCGTTCGGGCCGGGTCAGCTCACGCCGTCCGCCCTCGTGCTGTCGGCACTCAGGCCTGAGGTACCGCGGTGAGCACCCCGACCAGACCATGCGACTCGTCGTCAGGGCCGGCGCTGAAGATCACCGATTGCGGATCGCTGGCAACGCCGTTGCCGGGCATCAATCCCCACAACCCGTCGATCGTGATCGGCTCGTGCATCGCGTCACGGATGGTGCCGAGGCTCTGGCCACTCTCCGCGTTGTAGGCGTGGATCCGGCCGTTGCCGAAGTTCCCAACCAGCAGGGTTCCGGCGAGCGGACCCCAAGAGGACGGCGCGATGGCCAGGCCCCACGGGGAGTTCAGTTCGCCGTGCTGAATCAGACGCTTCTGCAAGCGGCCCTCGGTTGTGTAGATGTCGACGAATCCGTGGCCGGGGCCCGCCTCGTCATCGATCGTGCCGGCCTTCTTCTTGGCGTAGGTCACGTAGAGCTTTCCGTCGAGTTGTTGCACGTTGAACGGTGCGTACCCCTCGGGAATCATCGGGTCGCGAAACGCGTCCTTCCAGTCCTGCATCGCGAACGACGTGTCGAACACGTCGATCGTGCCCTTGGCGAAGTCGGCGGCGTAAAGGAAGTCGGAGCCCTTCGCGCTGGCGAGCGCGAGCCCCTTGAATACACCGTCTGGTACATGAGCGGCAGGTGTTGCCATCGTCGAATTTGCGGCAGGCACGTTCGGGTTCCACCCGAGGATCCAGCCGGACTCGGTGGCGAAGATGAACTTCGCCGGCCCAGTCGCGTCGCCAGCCTTCACTGCGAACTCGGACGCCGAAGGGTTGAATACTTGCCCGGTCGGACGGCCGGGAACCGCGACGGTCAGCGGCACCTTCACGAACGCGGGTGGCGTCGGGCCGGTGCGGTACAGCGTGCTGGCGTCCTGGCCGTTGTCAGACACCCATAACGGCGTCGGGGTCGCGCCCGTCCCGAACGACATTCCCCACGGATTGACGAGGGTCGGGTCCACGAGGACGTTGGGGTCGCTCGCGAGCGCATGGTCGGAGACGAGATTCGTCTGAGTGACGGCGACACGCGCGGCGTCGCCGGAGATGTTCGATGCACTGGCTGTTGCGGCAGGAACGAGTGCCAGCCCGGTGGCGAGGGCCACCGCGCTGAGCGCAGGTACCGCCCTCTTCGCCGGGCCCTGCAATCTGATCCGCATGAGTCCTCCTCAAGTCGTCCCGGCCTGGCTGCCCCACATCCGGGTCACAGCGTCAGACACGAGCCCCGAGCCTTCGCGGTTCACCGTTACGGCGTGTTATTTGGTTATTTGGCCTTAGCTGCGGGGCGCGACGAGGGTCCCGACGGGAACGACATGCCCGTCGGCCGCGAACCCCCAGTCGAGGAGGGCGCGGGTCTCAGGCCAGAAGTCGGGAACATCGTGCATGACCACGACGATGATCGTGTGGCCGCCGCGGCGGGCGGCCCCGACGAAGCTGGCCTGCGCCGCGATCGTGTAGCCGTTCTTGCCGCCGATCATGCCGGGATAGCTCGCGAGCAGGCGGTCATGGGTGTAGATCGGGTACGCGCCGCCACTGGCCGACGGAAAGAGCGTGCTTCGTAGCGAGATGTCGCGCCGGAAGGCGGGCATCGCCAGCCCGGCCCTGAAGATAAGCGCAAGGTCATAGGCGGACGACGTCTGGCCGGGGGCGTCGAGTCCGTTCGGGGTGCGGGCGACCGTGTCGCGAGCCTGCAGTTGGGCCGCCCTGTTGTTCATCCTTGCCAGCGTCGGGGCGAGCCCGCCCTCGGCGTCAGAGATGGCGACGGCCGCGTCGTTGGCCGACATCACGAGCAACGCTTCGAAGAGTTTGTCGATTCGGTAGGTGAAACCCTGCACGATGCCGACTCGGGTGCCGTCGGTCTGCGCGGCGGACGCGGTGCCCTTGATCGCTCCGTTCACCCTGAAGCGGGGCATCAGTGCGACCGCAGTCAGGATCTTGAGAGTGCTGGCGGGGGCCAGCCGCCCGTGCGCGTCCCGCGCGGCCAGAACCTGTCCAGTGGTCGCGTCGGCGACCAGGAACGCCGTCGCAGAGGTGGCCGGTAGCGGTGGCGCGCCGCGACCGAGACCGACGACGGTTCCGCCGGCCGCGAGCGCGCTGCCGCCGATGACGGCGGGTGCCGCGAACCGGGGCGCGGTGGCCCGGGGTGTGGTGGCCCGGGGCGAGGTCGCCTGAGCGGGAGTGGCGATCGCGAGGCTGGCAACCAACGACGTCGCGGCCGCAAGGGAGGTGGCCGTGAGCAGGGATGCGCGCGCCATGACGCGCCGGGGAAGTGAACGCATGACCTTGGGACCGTATCGGCGAGGCCGTCCGATGTGCGGGACTTCGACCGCATCGGCGACTGCGCGTCGCGGTCTGCACGCACAAAGCTGCGGTAACGAGTCGCCGTCCAGAGCGCACTCGTTACCGCAGCTTCGGTACTGTCAGCCCTCGTCGTTCTGGGCCCGGGCCGAGTCGCCCGCCGCTAGTTGCTGGTCGGACGTCGAGGTGCCGGCGTCACTTGCTGCCAGGTCGGCGGCTATGGCGGCAAGCGCGCTGGCCTGTGCGGCGTTCCCTGCGGCGCCGGCTGCCGCGGTGGGGGGCACCCTCGCTGGGCTCTTGGCCGGTTGGCCAGCGGCTGCTGGTGCTGTGGCGCTCACGGCGCCGCCGGGGTCGGACGCCGTCGCGGCGTCCGGGACCGTCGACACGGGAGCTGAAGCGATTACCGATGCGACCGTGTTTGCCGGTGCTCCGGTGTTGCCGCCGCCGTGCTGGCGGGTGCAGCCGGTGGCCAGCGTCACGATGAGCGCGACGCCGACCACGACCGCGCCCGATGTACGGCGCACTACTTCAGCGCTTTCGTGACCGTCACGATGTCGGCACGGGCGCCCTTCGCGTCTGCCCGCGCGGTCACGAGCGACTGCCGAGCACTCGACAGCAGGGCGTGGTTCGCGTCGTACTGGGCCGGCGTGTAGGCGAGCACGGTCGCCGACAGCCCGCCTGTGGCGGTACCGATGGCCGCGAGCTGGGTCGCAAGGTCAGCCATCGCGGCCTGGACCGCGGGGGTGTTCTTTCCCGCGTCGACACCGGCAAGGAGAGCGGCCAGCTTTGTCTGCGCGTCGGTCAGCTTGGGCACCACGGTTCCGGTGAGCGCGTCGGTAGCCATGGCGAAGTGAGCCTGCGGCAGCGCGAGGGCGTAGACCCGGTATCCGGTGAAGATCGTCTTGTAGTCGGTTGCCGCCTGCTGCGCGGTCGTGTCGGCAGCGATCTTGGCCCCGAGGGCGGTCAGGCCCGTGACGTCACCATTCAGCGTGCCCAGAAGCGTCGCCTTATCGGCGGCTGAGATAACCGAGCTTCCGCTCACGGTTGCGATCGCTTTCGACAACGATGTGAGCCGCTGTGCGATCGCGCTGGCTGCCTTCTGCTGGATCGTCGTGAGCGTTGGGTGGTTGGGAGTGGCCGACGGCGAATCGGAGGATGCGCTCGGGTCGGCGGTCGGCGCCGCCAGCGCGCTGGCCGAGACGCCAACCACAGCGACGGCGGCGGTGGCAAGGACGGCCGCGGCCCGGCTCGCCGTCGAGAGGGTCAAACGGTTCATTGGAGGACTCCTTGATTTCGGGCTGTCGCCCTGGTTGTTGTTGTGTCACCTCCTTTTTCGGTCACGCAGGTTAGGCAGTACGCGGTTGTTGTGTTCGGGTTAGGTAAGGCGCCGCAGCGGTGTGCTCAGCGCCCGAAGCTGGACATGATGTGGTCGAACTGCCACGGCGCCTGGGGGATCGACGAACAGCTGTCGCCGCCGGGAACGCCGAGCAAGCAGCCGTTCGCTGGGTCGGTCGCCTTGTCGCGGCCCACGGCCCAAAACGAGAGCTCGCCGATCTTGTGGACGGTGGCCCACTGGGTGACGTTCCGCGCATCGCCGAGAGTGAAGATCTCCGACGGGCCGGTCTCGCCTCCCGAACCGTAGTCGTCGTACCCGAGCATCTCGGTCACGCCGACCATGCCCCATACCTGTGGACCCGAAAGGGTCGGATACAGGGTCCGCAGGAACCGGACCAGATCCCGAGCGGCGGCCTTGGTGTCGGTGGCCATCTCGTGAGCCTGGTCGTCGTAGTAGTCGAACGTCATGATGTTGACGATCCGGATCCGGGCGCTGTTCTCGACGGCGTTTTGGAGGATGTGCTTGACGTTGTCCTCGATGCCCGTCGACGCGGTCGGAACTGTGTAGACGACCTGAACGGTCCGGTTGTGCTGCTCGGCCCAGTGCTGGAGCTCGGCGATCGCCTTGTTACGACGGTCGATGCCGGCCAGATTGTCGAGTGAGTGGTCCTCGACGTCCATGTCGAGGCGCGTCACGTCGTAGGTCGTGACGACCTTCTCGTACGCCAGCGCGATCTTGTGGACGTCGGCGCAGCTGTCGGCGATCTCGGTCGCGGTGTCGTCGGCACTGAAACCACCGAACGACGGGACGACGTCCCCGCCCCGGGCCCGGATCTTGGCAATGTCGGCGCCATAGTGCGACTGTGCGACGGGAGTCGTCGGGTCGCCGTTCCACAGGATGTCGCATGAGCCCGTCGTCGCGGTCTGGAGGAACGCGAGCGTCAGGTATTTCGCGCCCGACGCCTTCGCGGCATCGGCCGGGCTGTCCGGGTTGTAGGCCTGAAAGTACGGGGCGAAGACGTGGCTCGGCAGCTTCGTGCCTTGACCGTCGGACGCGTAGGCCGAGCCGGCGAGCGCACCGGAGGCCAGCGCCGCCCCGGCGGTCGCAGCGACGTTGGCGAGCAACCTCGAACGGGACATGGGAGCCAGCTTTCACCGCGACGCGAGCCCAGTTAGGAAACCTTACAATTACTTGGCTGACGGTAGGTTCGCGCTCCGACCATGTCAAGGGTCAGGTCCAAACGGGCATCGACGTCTCGCGCAATGTCTACAGCTGGCGGTCGGCCTGCCGATGGGTCGGGTGAGCGTCCTTTCGGGCGTCGCTGGCCGTCGGAGGGTTCGTGACACTGGCACCAACCGAGCTCGGCCTGTTCGCCGCTCGGCTATGGCAGGCGACTGACGCCTTCGTGCTGTTTTTCGACGAAAGCGAGCGAGTGCTGGCCGCGAATGCCGCCGTGTGTGCGGCCATGGGCGCCGACGAGGTCAACGTGATCGGCGCCGACGCCGACGTCGTGGTCGTGCCCCGCGAGGTTCCCGACCTGCGCCGGGCACTGCGCGGCGCCATTCGTTCAGGGTTGTCGTCCGCGCTCGAACTCGAGTTGTCGACGACCGACAACCAGCGCCGAAGCGTTGCGTGGTCGATCTCCCGGATATCGGAGTCACCGGCTGTCGTCGCCGCAATCGGCGTCGATGTCACGGCGAGGCGCAACGAACTCGACGTCCTGCGTAGCCGTTCGGTGACCGACGAACTGACCGGGCTGCCCAACCGGGCCGGGCTCGTCGAACAGCTGGCCACGCATGCCGGAAGCGGCGCGACCGTCGTCTTCTGCGACCTGAACGGGTTCAAGGCGATCAACGACACGCACGGCCACGCCGCGGGCGACGCCGTCCTCGTCCAGATTGGCCGTCGGCTGACGAGGACCGTTCGGGGCGAGGACTTCGTTGCCCGACTCGGCGGTGACGAGTTCGTGATCGTCGTCCCGCCCGACCCGCACTCCGATTTCGAGGCGCTCGCGCGAAGACTGCTGCGAGCCACGGATCAACCTCTGATCCTGCCCGGACCGATCGTGGCGAGCGTCGGAATGTCCATCGGCATGGCGACACTGGAGGCGGGAGCCGACCCCGCAACGGTCCTCACGATCGCCGATCAGAACATGTACCTGATGAAGTCACGTCGCACAACGCACACGACCGCAATGCCGGACGCCGAGGACGCCGCACTGCGTTAGTCGCGACGGCTTTGCGGCCACCCGTTTCCGAGCCAGCCCGACTTACGGCGAGTTCTTGGTGATCGACCAGCCGCCGTCGACGAGTAGATCCGCGCCGGTGATGTACGACGCGTCGTCCGATGCCAGGAAAGCGACGGCTGAGGCCACCTCGGCAGCCGTACCCAACCGGCCAAGCGCGGTGGCACGTTCGGCCGCTTCGATGCCGCTCGGCTCGACGTCGTCCCACAACTGGGTTCGGATCGGCCCGGGCAGCACCGCGTTGACGCGGACTGCTGGGCCGTACTCGACGGCGAGCTGCCGGACGAGTGCGCAAATCGCGCCCTTGCTTGCCGCGTACGCCGGGTGGCCGGGGAGGCCGAACAGCGCGTGGACGCTCGAGCTCGCTATGAGCGAACCGCGGCGTTCGACCAGGTCGCCCATGAACGTGCGGGCGGCCAGGTAGAGGCCGGTGAGGTTGACGGCGATCTGTGCGTTCCAGTCGTCGAGTTCGAGGTCGGTGGCCGAGCCGCGATGCAGGATGAACGCGTTCGAGAACACGACGTCGGCAGGTCCGGCCACGTCGCGGGTGCGAGCGGCGAGTGCGGCCCAAGCGGTCTCCGACGACACATCGGTATGCGTGTAGTGCGCGCTACCGCCGGCGCCGACGATCTCGGCGCACAGTGCCTCGCCCTGCGTGTCGGCGATATCGGCCACGATGACGGTGGCGCCTTCGGCACCGAGGCGCAGCGCGGTCGCCGCACCGATCCCGGCCGCTCCGCCGGTCACGACGACGATCTTGCCTTCGAACCGTCTCGTCGCCGTGATGGTTGCTCCCTCAGGCAAGTTCGTGACCGGTCGTGCTGTCAACGTAGTCAGGGATGACGCCATCGTGGCTGTCGCCCGTGCTCGACGTTCCGGACGGCTCGAACATCAGAACGGCTCCGCCCGGTGACGTCGGCTTGTGTTCGATGCCCTTCGGGACGACGAATACATCGCCTTCCTTGAGTACGACGGTGGTCTCGGTGCCGACGGAATCGCGCATCGCGATGTCGAACCGCCCGCGCAGCACGAGGAAGAACTCGTCCGTGTCGTCGTGGGTGTGCCACACATGGTCGCCCGCGGTGTGCGCGATCTTTACGTCGTAGTCGTTCATCGTGGCGACGACACGCGGGCTGTAGACGGCATCGAATGACGCCAGGGCGGCCGGAAGATTCACACTCTTTGCTTCCACAGCGGACTTCTCCTAGGACTCGACGGCCAGCCGAACGCCGAAGGCGACGAGTACGGCTCCGGTCGCACGGTCGAGCCGGCGGCGGATCTGGGCGTCGTCCATCCACGACGTGACCTTGCCGGCCAGCAGGAGCAGGACGCCGAAGTACACGGCCGTCTCGACGACGAACACGGCTCCGAGAAGGAGCGACGTCGCGCCGATGGGTTGCCCGTGCGGGATGAATCCCGGCAGGAAGGTTACGAAGAAGACGCCTACCTTGGGGTTGAGCAGATCGGTGGCCAGACCTGCGCCGAAGCCGGTGCCCAGCACACTGCGTCGTTTGACTTCACCGGTTGTGGCTTGCGGGCGGCCGGCTGTCCTGGTGCGGAATGACTGGATACCCAGCCAGACCAGATACCCGGCGCCGGCGATCCGAAGGGCGGTGTAGCCGTCGTGGCTGGCGCGGAGCAGAGCCGACAGGCCGAGCGCGGCGGCGGCCACCCAGATCATGAGCCCGCTGAGAACGCCGCCGACGCACAACGCCGCGCGGCGACGACCGTCGCGGAGCAGGGTGCGAAGCACGACGAGGGTGTCGGGGCCGGGCAGCAGGACGAGCAGGGTTGCGGCGACGCCGAAACTCAGGAGCGCGGTCAGCATAAGAACAGTCTGCCGGTCGATCGCCGTGGGCTGCCACCCACTTCGTGGGACGATGCGGCGACACGGTCGAGCGCCGGTCGCCGAGGACAGGAGGCCGATGGCCGAGCCCAGAACCGCCAGGCCGGGCAGCCGTCCCACGGTGTGGGCGGTGGCCGCGGCGGCGGGTGTGTCCAAGACGACGGTTTCGCGGGTCCTCACCGGATCGCCACGGGTGAGCACCGAGGCCCGGGAGGCCGTCACGAAAGCCATCGACGAACTCGGTTACATACCGAATCGAGCGGCCCGTTCCCTCGTCACGCGGCGAACGGACACGATCGCGCTGATCGTCTCCGAACCGGAAGCGCGGCTGTTCTCCGAGCCGTTCTTCGCGGGCACCGTTCGGGGCATCAATCAGACGCTCGCGCGGACTGAGTATGCCTTCGTATTGCTCAGTTGCGAGGGCGATACGTCCCGGGTGGAGCGCTACGTCAGGAACGGACACGCGGACGGCGTGATCTTGATGTCGTCGCACCGGCAAGACCCGCTGCTGCCGTTGCTGAGCAACTCGAAGATACCGGCCGTGCTGACCGGTCGGCCGTTTCCCGGTACCACGTTTCCGTACGTCGACGCCGACAACAGAAACGGCGCGGCCGAAGCGGTCGCGCACCTCGTCGCACGCGGCCGTCGCAACATTGCCACCATTGCTGGGCCGGCAGACATGCCCGTCGGCGTCGACCGCCTCGACGGATTCCGAGATGCGCTACCTGCATCGGCGAAACGCTCGTGGCGCCGCATGGTCGCGCACGGTGACTTCAGCGAGGACAGCGGCGAGCGCGCGATGCACGAGTTGCTTGCCCGAGTCCCAGACATCGACGCCGTGTTTGCTGCGAGCGACCTCATGGCCATCGGTGCAATGCGCATGCTGCGGGCAGCAGGGAAGCGGGTTCCGCGCGACGTCGCCATCGTCGGATTCGACGACTCGCACTACGCGCGGCTCGCCGATCCACAGTTGACGACGGTTCGGCAACCGATGGAGGAGATCGGGCGGGCGCTCGCCGCCGTGCTCCTCACCCAGCTCGATGACCCAACTCGTCGACCGGCGTCGCTCATCGTTCCGACCGAACTGATCGTGCGAGGGTCGACCTAGACGCAGGAGCCTACGGTGTCGGCACGGCGTTGTTGCGCGCCGTCCGGGCGAAGAACTTGCCGCTGTCCTTGGTGGTTCGCTCCTGCGAATCGAAATCGACGTAGACGACACCGAACCGCTTGGAGTACCCGTACGACCACTCGAAGTTGTCCAGCAACGACCAGACGTAGTAGCCGCGGACGTCGGCGCCGTCGGCTATCGCGTCATGAACGGCAGCGAAGTGTTCGCCGAGGTATTGCACCCGCTCGGGGTCGTGCACCTGCCCGTCGGCGTCGACGACGTCGTCATAGGCTGCGCCATTCTCGGTGATGTACATCGGCGTGTGGTGATCGCTCCACAATCGTGCGAGCAGGTCGCGTAGCCCGGTGGCGTCGACGGGCCACCCCATCGCGGTGTGCCGTCCAGGCCGGTCGAGGAACTGGACGTCGGCGCAGCCCGGCCATGGATCGCCGGCGCCGTCGCCATGGCCGTCGGCATGTGCACGCGGCTTCACGCCGTCGTAGTGCGCGACGATCACCGGGTTGTAGTAGTTCACTCCGAGGACGTCGATGGGCGTCGCGATGATCGGCAGGTCGCCGTCCTGGACGTGGCTCCAGTCGGATACCTCGGCCGTGAAGGCCCGCACGTCGTCGGGGTAGCGACCGCGAAACAGCGGGTCGAGCCAGATCCGGTTCTGCAGCCCGTCGACCTTGCTGGCCGCCCGCGCGTCGTCAGCCGACGACGTCGCCGGCCGCGCGACGGCCGGGTTGAGAGTGATCGCGAGCTGTGCCTTCGCCGGCAACGCCGCACGCAACGCCTGTATCGCCAGACCGTGCCCCAGCAGGAGATGGTGGACGGCGGCGAGCGCCTCTGCACCGTCGGTGTGACCTGGGGCGTGCACGCCGGCGGCGTAGCCCAGAAAGGCTGAGCACCACGGTTCGTTCAGCGTTGTCCAGTATGCGACCCGGTCACCGAGTGCGTCGGCCATGACCGCGGCGTAGTCGGCGAAGCGGTACGCGGTATCGCGGACGGTCCAACCACCCGCGTCTTGCAGTTCTTGCGGCAGGTCCCAGTGGTAGAGCGTCAACGTCGGGGTGATGTTGCGGGCAAGCAGCTCGTCGACCAGGCGGGAGTAGAAATCGATACCTTCGCGGTTGATGGGTCCGGTGCCGGTGGGGATGACACGCGACCATGACGTCGAGAAGCGGTAGGCAGCGGCACCGAGCTCGGCCATGAGTGCCACGTCGTCGCGGTAGCGGTGGTAGTGGTCGGCCGCGACGTCGCCGGTGTCGCCGGCGAAGACCTTGCCGGGCGTGTGGCTGAACGTGTCCCAGATGGACGGCGTCCGGCCGCCTTCGGCCGCGCCTCCCTCGATCTGGTAGGCCGCAGTCGCCGTCCCCCAGACGAAGCCGTCCGGAAAGACGAGCGCGGACCCCTCGACGGTTGAGTCCTCCACCGCATCGAGCTGAGTCATCCCTTTACCGCTCCCTGCATGATTCCTCCGACAATCTGGCGCCCCAGCAGGGCGAATACGACGAGCACGGGGAAGGTTCCGAGGAGAGTGCCTCCCATGATGACGGCTTGTTGTGGGATGTACCCGGATCCGAGGCCGGCGAGACCGACCTGGACCGTCGGATTGCGGCTGGTCAAAGCGAGCAACGGCCAGAAGAAGTCGTTCCATGACGCCAGAAACGTGAGCATTCCTAATACTGCCATCGCGGGCCGCGCGATAGGGACGACGATCGACCGAAAGATGCGAAACGTCGAGGCGCCGTCGACCCAGCCGGCTTCGAGGATCTCGGTCGGAATCGCGTTCGTCAGGTACTGCCGCATGAAGAACACGCCGAAGGCCGACACCAGAGTCGGGAGAACGACTGATTGGAGGTGGTTTACCCAGTGCAGCTTGGCGATCAGCAGGAACAGCGGGATCACGCCGAGCTGCGGCGGAATTGCCATGGTCGCGATCGTGAGTGCGAGCAGTGCGCGGCTCCCCCGGAAGCGCAGCTTCGCGAACGCGAAACCACTGAGGGTGCAAAACAGCACGGTCCCGATCGCCGTGCAGCCGGACACGATCAAGGAGTTCACGATTGCTTTCAGCAACGGCTGCTCGTGCAGGGCGAGCCGGATGTTGTGGAACATCGACGAGTTGGGCAGAAACGGAGGCGGCACCTGCGCCATCTCATGGTTCGTGTGCGACGCGATGATCATCGTGTAGTAGAGCGGGAACACGGCAACGACGGTTGTGATCGCAAGAATGAGATACGTATAAGGCCCGGCGGTGAACTGCCGGCCGGCGCGCGTGCCACGAATGCGGAGCCGGCCGGGCGCCCCGGCCTCGGTGTTCGAGTTCCCAGGATTCAGTGTCTGCGTCGCCATCGTCTGCCTTCCTATCCGCGTCGCGAACGTCCGCGTGCGAGCGCGGCATTGATGCACACCAGGACGACGATGATGAGCAGCATCGTCCAGGCTGTTGCCGCCGCCTGGCCGAGGTGGAAGTTCGTCCAGCCCTGCTGGTACATGAAGAGCGCGAGCGTCTGATATTGATGCTCCCCGCCACCGTTCGTTGTGCCATCACCTGCGAACAGGTACGGCTCGGCGAACATCTGCATCGCACCGATCGTCGACAGCACGATCGTGAAGAGGATCGTCGGTCGTAGCGCAGGCACGGTCACGTTGCGGAACTGCTGCCAGCGGTTGCTGCCGTCGATTGCGGCCGCCTCGTACAGCTCGCTGGGAATGGATTGCATGGCGGCGAGATAGATCAGCGCGTTGTAGCCGGTCCAACGCCAGGTCACGATCGCCGATATTGCTACCTGAGACTGCCAACGAGTGCCGTTCGTCCAGTTCGTGTGATGCACCCCGAGCAGGTGTAGGAACCAGTTGATAAGGCCATAGTCGCGCCCGAACAGCTGTGCGAAGATGAGCGTCGCTGCGACGACTGACGTGGCGTACGGCATGAGCATCGCGACCCGGAAGAACGTGCGGCCACGCATCTTGTAGTTCAGCAGATGCGCGAGGCCGAGGGCCATGCACAGTTGCGGAACCGTCGAGATGACGCCGATCGAAAGCGTGTTGCGTAGTGCGTTCCAGAAGAACTCGTTGTGCCACAGTGCGACGTAGTTGTGCAGCCCGATCCACGTCGAGTGATGCAGGTTCTCGAGGTTGACGCTGTGCAGCGAAACCCAGCCGGTGTAGATGAGCGGGTAGAGACCGAATGCGCCGAATACCAGGAAGAACGGTGACACGTACGCATAGGCAGCTCGCGAGCCGAGAGCACTGGCTCGCTTTCTCCGAGCCCCGACCCGCGTTGTGCGCAGGTCGTGGGCCGGCTCGCTCAGAGCTGTCATTCGATTCCCTTTGTGCGGCCTGGCGACGGGGCGGCCTGGCGACTGTGCGGGCCTGGCGACACCCCCAGGGAGGGGATCCCGGGGATGCCGCCAGGTCGATCTGCTGGACCTGTCCGGTCACGGTCCCGGCGAGCCTAAGCTCGCCGGGCCCGCTACCGGATCAGCCCCCGGTGACCTGCGCGATGTTCTTCAACGCGTCGCTGAACGCCTTCGCCGGATCGGCGCCCTTGGTCTCCACGTTGGTAAGCGACGTGTCGATAGCGTTTTGGATCTGTGTGTCGTACGGACCGATCGGGACCATCTTCAACTTGCTCGCCGAGTCACCAAAGATCTGGCCGATCGGCGCCTTGTTGAAGTAGTCACTGGTCGCCGACGCAACCGCCGGGTCCTTCGCCGCAGTCGACGACGACGGGAAGTGACCTTGCGAGGTCCACATCGTGACCTGCTGTGCGGGTGCTGTCAGCCATTCGGCGAGAGCTTCGGCCGCGGCCTGGTTCTTGCCCGCCTTCGGGACGCCGAGCCAGGAACCGCCCCAGTTGGCAGCTCCACCCGGCAGGTTCGCGATGTCCCAGTCGCCGGAAACGGCCTGGCCGGCCTGCGACGTGATGTAGCCAGTCATCCACGACGGGCAGGAGATCGTCGCAAAGGCCCCATTGGCGAATGCCTGGTTCCATGGCGTCGAGAACTGCGACAGACCCGCGGTGATCTTGGCTTGGGCGGCCTTGGTCGCGAGCGCCCACGCGTTCTTCACGCCATCGGAGTTCGCCACGTCGGGCTTTCCAGCCGTGGTGTCGTACTGCTCCGTCCCTTGGGTGACCGCGGCGTTGAAGATGCTCCCCGCCGAGTCCAAGAACTGGCCCTTCTTGCCTGCGGCTGCCTCGTACTGCTGACCGAACTTGATGAAGCCATCCCAGGTCGCCCACTGCTGGTTAAGGGTTGCGCGGTCGGACGGGAGGCCGGCGGCCTTCAACAAGTCGGGGCGGTAACACATAGCTTCAGGGCCTGCATCGGTACCGAGGCCGATGGTCTGCTTGCCGTCGGCGGTGCTTGCCATCGACCATTTCCAGTCGTAGAAGGTGCTCTTCAACTGCGGGCCCTCGGGCAGCGAGTTGAAGTCGACGAACTGGTCAGCGTGGTTGGCCGTGACGTCGGCGACGAAGCCGATCTCGAGCGCCTGAATGTCGTCGAGGCCGGAGCCGGCCGCGAGGTGTGTCTGCAGCGCCTTGTAGTAGTCGGCGGACTGCTCGACGGTGTCTTCCTTGATGGTGACGTTCGGGTGCAGCTTCGAGTAGGCGGCGTAGAGACCGGCCTCCTTGTAGCCGAAAGTGCCGAAATCACCGACGGTGATCGTCACGGGAGCCCCGCCTGCGTCGGCGGGTGACGATGCCGCCGCCGAGGCGGGTGCGGGTGCCGACGCCGACGCGGCCGCCGTCGTGCTCGTCGTTGCACTCGGAGATGACGAGCTCGCCGTCTTGGACTTGGACGACGAGCAACCGGCGATTACGACGGACGCCGCTATCAACGCGCTGAGTGTCACCAGTTGGCCGCTAGGCCGCCTATGAGCCATGTACATGGATCCTCCCTGAGAGTCCTCACTGAGGACCCGATGCGAATGAGACACGATCCGGAGCCGCCAGGTGTGGGCACGTTCCCACGCCGGTCGGGCCAAAGTGTGGGATCGTTCCCCCGATGGTGTCAAGGACTACCTGGCAGACCGTGTCCATACCGAAACAAATGTCGATGGGCGCTGGCTTAGCTCTCGAGGGGCACGTTCCCACACATCGTCCGGAAATCACCCGAACGCACGAACGTCGGGATATGGGCAGGCTTACAATCCGGTCAACCGATTTGGAGGCGAGATGGAGCCCCTGCGCGACCGAGACTGGGTGGTCGTCGGGCTCGACAACGGGGGCACCTGCAATAACGCCACCGTGTTGACCGAGGCCGGTGAGTTCCTCGTCGACCAACTCGTCGAGACCGACAGCAGAGTGAAAGACGGGCCCGAGGTCGCAGTGGCCAGTCTGGCCGCCAGCCTCGACCGGATCCTCGACCTCACCGGCACCCCACGTGAGTCCGTGCGTGCGATCGGCCTCGACACCCCCGGCCCGGCGAGCGCCGACGGCGTCATCTCGTCGAAGGGCGGCACGAACTTCTCCCATGCCGGATGGCGTGGGTACGACTTCCGGCGGGCTCTCGAGCTACGGATCGGGCTTCCAGTCGTCTACAACAACGATGGGAACGCGGCTGCGCTCTACGCCCACCACGTGTTCTTCGGTGATCGCGCGTCCGAGAATTCGTCCGTCTCGGCAATCGTCGGCACCGGTCTTGGCGGCGGCATTGTCGAAGCTGGCCGCATCGTCCACGGCGCGGCGGGAATGGCGGGCGAACTCGGCCACGTGCACATTCCGATGGAAGGGCTGCTCGCGTCGGGGCAGCCGACGCCGTCCTGCAACTGCGGCTTTGTCGGTGACGCAGAGAGCGTTGCCTCACTCACCGCGATCGAGAACAACCTGCTGCCGTTCTGGTTGACGAGGTACCCCGGCCACCCACTCGCCGCGCTCGACCCGCACCATGCAGCGAAGCTGGTGCGCGGTCTGGCCCAGCACGGCGATCCGCTGGCGCTCGAGATCTTCGAGCAGCAGGCCATGGCCATCGGTCGCCTCTTCACCATCGCCAGCAACTTCAGCGATCCGGGCGCCTACTTTGTGGGTGGCGGCGTCGTCGAGACGGTGCAGGAGTTCCGAGACTGGTTCATCGAGCGGGTGCGCGCCCACACTGCGCTCCGGGGTGAGCAAATCGACGTGGCTCAGTTCGCTGTCGTGCCCGACCTCGACATGGCTGGCGCTCGGGGCGCCGCGATCGCAGCGCGCACGGTCGTCCTCGGAGATTGACCGGCGATTAGCCTTCGTGCAGTACGGACAAGATGTTGCCCGCGGGATCCTTGAACCAGGCGATGTCCGGGCCCATGTTGGCCGCCAGCCCTCGCAGGATGCCCTTGCTGTCTGCCGTGAGTTCGCCGTCGTAGCGTTCGAACACAACGCCCCGCTTGGCGAGTTCGTCGACGGCGGCGTCAATATCGTCGACGGGGAAGTTGAGGATCGTGAACGTGGCCGGTGCGTGGTCGGCCTTCGGGTAGATCAGCGTCGCACGGGTGTTGCCCGAGATATGCAGCTCGAGCATTCCGTGATCTTCGGTGACGCGAACGCCAAGGGTCGTCCCGTAGAACTCCTTCGCCTTGGCGATGTCGTCGACCGAGAACCCGCTGAAGGCGGCAGTGTTTTCGAACATGACGCTCCGTCCCGTTGCATGGCCAGCCGAGCTCCTGGAACTCCGCTCACAAACTACGACCGGCACGGACGGTCAAACTCATCGGCGGGTGCCGAACTCCCAAAGCATGAGCGGCGGCGACCGCTCCTCCGTCGGCGAAGGTGCCCCTAAGGGCCGGGTGAGCGAAGGGCCGGGCGGGCGCGGGCCGGGCCGCGACAAGTGCGCGCTGCAGCGGCATCAGCGACCGAGGGAGTCGATCCGCTCGACCTCGTTCGCGGTGAGCGAAAATCCGTCCACGTCGAAGTTCGCCCTGATGCGCTCCGGCGTCGACGACTTGGGAATGACGACGATGCTCTTCTCGATGTGCCACCGCAATACGACCTGTGCCGCTGTCGCGCCGTGAGCATTCGCTATCTCGACCAGCACCGGATCCTTGAGGTCGCTTCCCTTGAAGGGGCTGTATCCCTCGAGCACGATGTTGTGCTCGCGGTGATACGCGAACAACCGTGCGTCGTAGTGCTTCGGGCTCCACGGAATCTGGTTGACCGCCGGGACGACGCCGGTCACGGCGACGAGTTCGTCGAGCTGCGCGGGGCTGTAGTTGCTCACCCCGACGTTCCTGGCAAGGCCCGCCTCGCGTGCGGCCAGCAGTTCCCGCCAGGTTTCCGGCGATGCGCCGTGGTCGACCGGCCAGTGGATGAGCCACAGGTCGACGTAGTCGGTGCCCAACAGGCGAAGGCTCTCGTCCAACGTGTGGCGCGCACGCGCCGCCAGGTTCGGCGGCAGCTTGGTGGTCACGAACACGTTCTCGCGGCCCACGCCGCTCTCGCGGATGGCGTCGCCGACCTCCGCCTCGTTGCGGTACATCGTCGCGGTGTCGATGTGGCGGTAGCCGGCAACGAGTGCCAACCGCACCGCCTCGGCGGCCTGCCGTCCCGTCATCTGCCAGGTACCGAAGCCGAGAACTGGCATCTCTCCGCCGCCGCTTAACGGAACGCCGGCAATCGTCATGGAATCGCCCTTCGCTCGGGTGCGGCCCAGCCAGCGAAGTCTACGATCGACCGGACGTCGGGCCGCAGCCTCGTTGTTGCGGTTCAGGCGACGGCGATGGGCTCCCCGCGAAATGGTGGACGCCGCGCGCTGCTGTCGATAGGTCCGACGGGCTCGTTGACGGCGAGAAGATCGGCGAATTCGGCAGCCGGCATCGCCGACGCGAACAGGAAACCCTGGGCATGGTCGCACCCGACGGCCACGATTGCGCTCAGCTGTTCGGGCGTTTCCACCCCTTCGGCGACGACGACCAACTCCATGACGTGCGCAAGCTGGGTCATGGCGGCGACCATCGAGCGCGTGGCGTCGGTGCTTCCAAGCACCCGGACGAAGCTCTGGTCGATCTTGAGGATGTCGACCGGGAGGTCGCGCAGGTAGCTGAGCGACGAGTAACCGGTGCCGAAGTCGTCGAGGGCCAATCGGACGCCCAATGATCTCAGGTCCCGGAGCACCGTGAGCGCCCTCGGAACGTCGCCGATGAAAATGCCCTCAGTCACCTCCAGCACCAAACTGGTCGGATCGGTCCCGGTGCTTTCGAGTACGGCGGCGACCGACCGCGCGTAGCCAGGCGCGAGCATCTGCCGGCTCGAGACATTGACCGCGAGATCCAAGGCGATACGGGGGTTTTGCCGCAGCCATCGGCTGTGATCGGTACAGGCCCGCTCGAGCACCCACGCACCCAGCGGAACGATAAGGCCGTTGTCCTCGGCGATGCCGATCATGTCGAGGGTGCGGATCGGCCCGCGCTGGGGGTGAGTCCAGCGCAACAATGCTTCAGCACCGGTCAGCATGCGATCGCCGACCCTTACGATCGGCTGGTAAGCCAGGTCGAGATGATGTTCGGCGAACGCGCTGTGCAATTCCTGCTCGAGCGTGTGCCGGTCGGCAGTCTGATGGGCTTCACGGAGGTCGATGACCTGGTGAGCGGCACCGCCCTTTCGTTTCGCCTGGTACATCGCGATATCTGCGTCTGCGACCAGTTGCTGGTCGATCGCCTCGCCGGGACCCGCGTATGCCATCCCGACGCTCGCGCTCATGGTGATCTGCCGCCCTGACACCGAGAACGGCAGGCTGAGGGCCTGGTCGATGCGGGTCGCAAGCGTCTCGATGTCGTCGGCGGTTCGCAGGTCTTCACACAAGAAGACGAACTCGTCTCCGCTGACCCGCGCCAGAGTGTCCCCGGGTCGCACGAGTTGGGTGAGGCGGTGGGCGACTGCGATCAGCAGTTCGTCGCCGACCTGATGCCCGTAGGTGTCGTTGATTGCCTTGAAACGATCAAGGTCGGCGAACAGTACCGCTGCGTCGGTCTTCGATCGTCTGGCACGTTGCGCGGCGTGCTCCAGCCGCTGCTCCAGCAGTAGCCGATTTGCCAACCCGGTCAGTGGATCGTGCAGCGCGCTTTCTCTGAATCGGTCCGAGGTTTCGTGTGCGAGCTCGCGAGCTTGCGCATTCAGCACGTACGCCGCGGTGACGTCGGCGAGTGTCTGCGCGATCTCCAGGTCGCCGGTTGCGAGCGGACCGGGACTGTCGCGGTACAGATCAAGAGCGCCGAGCCGGCCATCGTTGTGCCGCAGCGGAAACGCAAACGCGGCACCGAGCCCGGCGCGGAGCGCCGCAGCGGCGAACGCCGGGAACCTGGTTTCGATGCTGAGGTCAGGCACGATGGCGGGTTCCCCTGATTCGTACGCCAGCCGGCACGGACCCTGGGAGTGCTCGGTCTGAAGGCGCTCGTACGTCAGCGCGGCCTGGTTGGACGCGGCGATGTAGTGCGGGGCGGTGCCTGGGGAGATGAGGGTCACGCCGACGGCACTGACGGGAAGTGCCTCGGCGATTCGGTCGACGAGCCGGTCAAGGATCGCCTGGATCGGGAAGTCCGTGAGGAGCGTGCGGGCGAATTCGCTCAACAGCGCGGCGAGTTTGTTCTGCATGCACGTCCAACCGTCGATGGGACACACCCGCATGGTCTGGACGAGACAGTTATCCCAGCGTACGCGGTTAACTACTCGCCGTCACCGTTGGCTGGGAAGATCTATGGGCGACCTGGTGCGTCCGCCGCCCCGAACAGGGTGAGCTGGACGCCGTTGCTGTCGTCGAGCCTCGCGTTCAGGCTCTCCCACGGTGTGGCCGTGGGTGTCGCGATCAGGGTCGCGCCGTGGTCGAGGGCGGCAGTTGTTGCGTGTCGAACATCGGTGACTTCGAGAGCGATCCGGATCTGGCCGGCCACTCGGCGTCCAACCTCGACGTCGTCGACGTACCCGGCGTGCTGCTGATCGGCGATCTCGATGGTCGCTCTCCCGGCGTCAACCACGATGACCCGCCCGGTCGGCGCGGAGTAGTCGGCGATCTGGGGCATCCCGAGGGCGTCGCGGTACAGCGCGACGGCCGCGTCGTAGTCATCGACCGTGATCACGACCCGCAGCTCGGAGACTCCACCGACCGGCTCAGTCATGGCGTTCCCTTACTCGCGCGCTCGTTGCTGGATCAGCCGGCTCGGCGTCGGCGCGGTTGGCATGCGGCGCAGGTGCCGACGATCTCGACAGTGTGCGCGATGTCGGTATACCCCTCGCGACGACCGACTTCGGTGGTCCACGCCTCAATGCTTGGACCGTCGACCTCGACGGTGCGCCCGCACACGCGGCACAACAGATGGTGGTGATGGGCCTCGGTCCGGCATTGCCGGTACAACGCCTCGCCGGACTCGCTGCGTAAGACGTCGACTTCACCGGCATCCGCCAAGGCTTTGAGCTGGTTGTACACCGTGGTCAGCCCAACCCGCTCTCCTCGCGCCCGCAGCAGCTGATGCAGGTCTTGGGCGGTGCGAAACGCCTCGAGGTCGCCGAGCAGGCCAGCCAACGCCCGCTTCTGCTTGGTCGAACGCTCTCCTCGCGGAGCGAGCTCACTGTCGGCGGCGGGCATCGCCATGTCCCTCCTCGGTCGGGTCGGCTCGAATGCGACCGACCTCCAGTGCGCTCAGCACACAGTAACGACGCGAAGGTCATGCGGCGAGATCGAGCTCAGGCAGCTTATCGCTATTGACAACCGTTACGGATTAGGATTGAGTAAATGAGCCGCCTACGCCGGCGTCAACTCGTCGAACGCCCTGTCCGATCCCAGGAGAAGGTTCGTGTTCAATCGCTCGATCGCGGTTGCGGCCGGCGCGCTGTTGGGTGTGGTGACCCTGACGGCCTGCGCGACGTCTTCGGCGTCCCCTGGGTCGAGACTGGGCAGTGGCAAGGCACTTACCGTGGCAGCGAGCATCAACGCGTGGGGCAGCATGCTGTCCCAGCTGGGTGGGGACAAGGTGCACGAAACGTCGATCGTCAGCCGTCCGAACACCGATCCGCACGACTACGAGCCGACACCCGCCGACGGCCGCACAATCGCGGCGTCCAGACTCTTTGTTGAAAACGGCATCGGATACGACTCGTGGGCAGCGAAGGCGGTCGCGGCCAGTGGCGATTCGACGCGGATGGTCATCGACGTCGGTCGGCTGGTCGGAGTTGCCGAAGGTGGCAATCCACATCGCTGGTACTCACCTACCGACGTGGAGACAGTCGCGAATGCCATCACTGCGGATCTGAAAATGGTCGATCCCGCGGACGCGACCTACTTCGACGCGCAGCGGCAGACGTTCGAGAACACCGGTCTGGCCACGTACCACCAGCTCGTCCACGACATCAAAACCAAGTACTCGGGGACGCCGGTTGGTGCGAGCGAGAGCATCTTCGCCCCACTGTCCGAGGCGTTAGGTCTGGACCTGCTGACCCCGCCGAGTTTCCTCAAGGACATCAGCGAGGGCACCGACCCGTCGGCCGCCGACAAGGCCACCATCGATCACCAGATCAGCACGAAGCTGATCAAGGTGTACGTGTTCAACCGTCAGAACTCGACGCCGGACGTCGCTGCGCAGGTCGCGGCGGCGAAGAGCGCGGGCATCCCGGTTACCACGATCACCGAAACGCTGTCGCCGGTCGGCATGAGTTTCCAGGACTGGCAGTCCGCACAGCTGCGTGCTTTGGAGACGGCGTTACAACAGGCGACCAGCGCATGAGGCCAATCGACGACTCCCGTGTCGTTGTGTCGCTGGAGCACGCGGCGACGACCGTCGGGGGCCGCACGATCTGGTCCGACGTGACGTTGCAGGTCCGAGCCGGCGAGTTCGTGGCCGTGCTCGGTCCTAACGGCGTCGGCAAATCGACGTTCCTTAAGGCGCTGCTCGGCCTTCAGCCGCTCAGCGCGGGCCAGCTCGAGGTGCTCGGTACGCATCAAGGCCGGCAGAACGCCCGCATCGGCTACCTGCCACAGCGACGGGCGTTCGATCCGTCGACCCGGATTCGCGGCGTCGACGTCGTGGGACTCGGCTGGGACGGCGACCGCTGGGGCATCCCGCTCCCTGCGCGGTTCGGCGGCCGGCATGCACGCGAGGGCGACGAGCGGGTGCGGGAAGTCATCGAGCTGGTCGGTGCCACGAGCTACGCCTACCGCCCGATCGGTGAGTGCTCCGGTGGTGAGCAGCAACGGCTGCTGATCGCGCAAGCTTTGGTGAGCCGACCCGATCTGTTGCTGCTCGACGAGCCGCTCGACAGCCTCGACGTGACCAATCAAGCCTCTGTCAGTGCGCTGATCCAGTCGGTGTGCCGCAGCCAGGGCGTGGCCGTTCTTCTCGTCGCGCACGACGTCAACCCGATCCTGCGCTATCTCGACCAGGTCATCTATCTGGCCCGCGGCGGTGCGGTGATGGGTCCACCGGAGGAAGTCATCACCGCCGACACGCTCACCATGCTCTACGGCACGCCGATAGATGTGCTCCGCGATCGCGCTGGGCGTCTGGTCGTGGTGGGCCAACCCGACAGCCACACGCATCACCACTCGTCGACATGAAAGAGTCGGCGTGAACGCCCGCTTCAGTTGGAACATCGCGGACGACGTCCGACAGATGCTCGCCTTTCATTTCATGGTGAACGCGCTACGTGCCGGCACGATCGTTGCCGTGGTCGCGGGCGCGATCGGGTACTTCATGGTGCTGCGGCGGCAAAGCTTCGCTGGCCACACCCTGGCGGTGATCGGGTTCCCCGGCGCCGCGGGAGCCATCTGGCTCGGTATCAACGCCGGGTTCGGCTACTTCGGATTCTGCATCGCGGGCGCCCTCGTCATCGCCGCGCTGTCGCGGAACGGGCGGGCGAACACCGGCCTCGGCGGCGACGCCCAGGAATCGGCGGTCATCGGCACGGTCCAAGCGTTCGCGCTTGCCTGCGGGTTCTTGTTCGTCAGTCTCTACAAAGGCTTCCTGTCCGGTCTGAACAGCCTGCTGTTCGGCAGCATCGTCGGCGTTACCGACACCCAACTCGTCACCTTGCTCATCGCCGGTCTTGGTTGTCTGGTCGCGCTCGCCGCGTTCGGGCGGCGGTTGCTGTTCGCGAGCGTCGACCCCGACGTCGCCCAGGCGCGCGGGATCCCGGTGCGCCTCGTGAACGGTGCTTTCCTTGTCCTGCTCGGAATCGCTGCGGCCGGCACCAGCCAGGTCACCGGCAGTCTGCTCGTCTTCGCGCTGCTCGTGGCACCTGCCGCTACCGCGGTCCGGCTGACCGCCCGCCCGGCAGCAGGACTCGTGCTGTCGGTCGTGCTGGCGTTGGCGGTCACCTGGGTCGGCGAAGGTATCGCGTTCTTCTCGCCGTATCCGATCGGCTTCTGGGTGACCACCTTGGCCTTCGGGTCGTTCCTGCTTGCAGCCGGCTATCGGGCCGCCGTCGATCGTGCCGGACGCCGAGGTGCGTCGCGAGCCGAGCGGGTGACGGTTTCGACCGCCGGGAGCCCGGCGTGATTCCACGCACCGTGGTCTCGAGCGCTGATCCGATTCACGGCGTCGCGACGATGCTTTCGCATCCGTTCATCCAGCACGCGTTTGTGGCCGGCACGACAATTGCGTTGCTATCTGGGCTCGTCGGTTACTTCGTCGTCCTGCGTGGGCAGGTCTTCGCCGGCGACGCGCTGTCGCACGTCGCGTACACGGGGGCTCTTGCCGCACTCGCGGCAGGCGTCGATCTGCGGTTCGGGCTGTTCGCTGCCACCGTGCTCGTCGGACTTGCCCTCGGATTCATTGGCGGCCGGCGGGCGGCCGATGACGTCGTCATCGGCACCACCTTCGCGTGGGTGCTCGGCCTCGGAGTCTTCTTCCTTGCCCTCTATACGACGCACAGCAGTACCGGCAACGGCTCGGCGAACGTCACCGTGCTGTTCGGTTCGATCTTCGGTATCAGCGCGAGCGCGGCGACCATCGCGACCGTCATCGCGGCCGGGCTGATCGGCGTCCTTCTTGTGATTGCGCGACCGTTGATGTTCAGCAGTATCGATCCGACTGTCGCCGCCGCTCGCGGGGTGCCGGTGCGATCGATAGGGCCACTGTTCCTTGCGATTGTCGGAGCCACCGCCGCCGAAGCCAGCCAGGCGATCGGCGCATTGTTGCTGTTCGGATTGCTCGCTGCGCCGGCGGCCGCCGCGCAACAACTCACGAACAACCCTTGGCGCGCGCTGCCGCTATCGGGGATGCTCGCCATCGTTGCCGTCTGGTCCGGACTCTGCCTGGGCTATGCCGCACCGAAATTGCCCGCCAGTTTCGCCATCATGACGGTGGCCACCGCGGAGTACGCAATCGCCGCGCTGGTCACAACCGCCAAGTCCCGTTCCCGCGCCGCGCCTTCCCATGATCACGACATGGCGCCGTCCCGTGATCACGAAGGCTTTCCGCTAAGTAGCGACGAAATTCCGTCGCCGAACGGCTGAGTTAGCCGGCGGCCATGTCGATGAAGCGGCTGTAGTGACCCTGGAACGCCACGACGATCGTGTTCGTCGGGCCGTTTCGGTGCTTGGCGACGATGAGGTCGGCTTCGCCCGCGCGCGGCGACTCGCGTTCGTACATGTCTTCCCGGTGCAGCAGGATCACCAGGTCGGCGTCCTGCTCGATGGCACCGGACTCGCGGAGGTCTGACAGTTGCGGTTTCTTGTCCGTGCGCTGCTCGGAACCTCGGTTCAGCTGCGAAAGCGCGATGACCGGAACCTCGAGCTCCTTCGCCAGCAGTTTGAGCGACCGCGAGATCTGGCTCACCTCTTGCTGGCGGTTCTCGACCTTCGAATGTGAACTCATCAGCTGTAGATAGTCGACGATCACGAGCCGCAATTCGTTGCGCTGCTTCAGCCGCCTCGACTTCGCCCGGATCTCCATCATCGTTAGGTTCGGCGAGTCGTCGATGTACAGCGGCGCGCTCGCCATCTCGCCCAGCCGCCTGGTGAGTTTCACCCAGTCGTCATCGCGCATCTGACCGGTGCGCATCGTCTGCAACGGGATGCGGGCTTCGGCGGAGAGCAATCGCATCGTGATCTCGTGCTTGCTCATCTCGAGCGAGAACAGCACCGAGGTCTGGTTGTGCCTGATGGACGCGGCCCTGGCGATGTCGAGCGCGAACGTCGACTTACCCATCGCCGGCCTTGCCGCGACGACTATGAGCTGGCCCGGATGCAGGCCGTTCGTCAGCGAGTCGAGGTCGGCAAAACCAGTAGGCACGCCGGTAAGGCCGCCGCCGCGGTGGCCACTCGCCTCGATCTCGTCCATCGTCGGCTGCAGCAGCGACTCGAGGATGCTGTAGTCGTCGGTAGTCCGGCGCTCGGTGACGTCATAGATGGCTGCCTGCGCGCGATCGACGATGTCGTCGACCTCGTTGCCGACCCCGGAGTAGCCGAGCTGCACGATCCGGGTGCCGGCTTCGACGAGCCTGCGCAAGATGGCCCGCTCGGCCACGATTTTCGCGTAATAGCCGGCGTTCGCGGCCGTCGGGACCGACGAGATGAGCGTGTGCAGGTAAGGCGCGCCGCCGATGCGAGCGATCTCACCACGCTTGGTGAGTTCGGCCGCCACCGTGACCGCGTCGGCGGGCTCGCCCCTCCCGTAGAGGTCGAGCACGATGTCGAAAATCGTCTGGTGCGCCGGCCGGTAGAAGTCGTTGCCGTGCAGCGACTCGACCACGTCGGCGATCGCGTCTTTGCTCAACAGCATTCCGCCGAGTACGGACTGTTCGGCGTTGATGTCTTGCGGTGGGGTGCGGTCGAGCTCGCGTGCCTGCCCTGGCAGCTCGATCACGCTCACTGCCGCGCCTCCCGACCGATAACCCGTTCACGAACGTCATTCGTAGGTGTACTGGCGACGTCTGACATTCCTCCATGGCGGCACGCCACGTACCAAACATCCGCCTTGCCGGACCTTAGGCACTCACCGACACGCCGGGAAGCCGCCGCCGCACAGGGGGCTGTGTGCGTGCTGTGCACAACCGTGCTGTGGTTGTGGAGCGGGTGTGCAGACTCTGTGGACGGCGACCTCCTGAGGCACCCGCAGGCTTGACCTGCCTCGGCAATCGGCGTCCACCGGCTGTGGACGGCAAAAAAGCTGGCCGTTCGGCTCCGGCGTCTCACAACGTGGACGACTAGCCGCCGGTGAGGATCAGATGGGNNCCGTGGAAGTACTCGTGAAACCAGAGCAGCCCGTCGGGCCACGAACGTCGGCCGGACGCCGCCAGCTGGCCGCTCTGGTCAGGCACCAGCAGCGTGACGAGCCGGCGCGAGAGCTCGGCCGCCACCTCTCCAAGAGTCGCGAGCCGACTCGAACCGGTTGGTAGCTCGACGACAAACGATGCGCCGAGGTGTCTGTCGAACCTTTGCAGCGCCTCGACCAGCAGGGTGTTGATCGGCAACCACACCGGCCCGCGCCAGTTGGAGTTGCCCCCGAAGAGACCGGTCGACGACTCATCGGGCTCGTAGTCGACGCGGTACTCCTCGCCTTGCAGCGTGAAGACGAACGGGTGATCACGGTGAAACGCCGACACCGATCGGACGCCGTGTGGCGATAGGAACTCCGTCTCGTCGAGCATGCGACCCAGCAACCTGCGCAGCTGGTCAGGCGCGAGCATCGTGAACATGGTGTCGCCGTCCTGCGCCTCGACGACGCTGGATGTCAGCTCGGGGCGGTTGGTCAGGAACCAGCCAAGCCGGGCGGCGAAGCCCGGAAGCTTCTCCAGTTGGGTGTCGGAGACGTGGCTGACCGCGCAGAGCGCGATGAGGCCGACGAGCGACCGAACCTTGACCGGCATCGGCTCGCCGTCAGGTAGCCGCAACTGGTCGTAGAAGAAGCCGTCCTCGTCGTCCCAGAGGCCCTGGTCCATCGCCGCCGTCGCGATGTGCGCGAAATGTTCGAAGAACTTGGTGGCGACGTCCTCGTAGGTGCTGTCCTGTGCAGCCAGGGTCAACGCGATATCGAGGAGGTCGAGGCAGTACATCGCCATCCACGCGGTGCCGTCGCTCTGCTCGAGCGTGCCGGCTTGGGGCGACAGCTTCGAACGGTCGAACGGGCCGATGTTGTCGAGCCCGAGAAAGCCGCCCTGGAACAGGTTGTTGCCGTCGCGGTCGACGCGGTTGACCCACCAGGTGAAGTTGAGCAGCAGCTTGTGGAACGCGCGTTCGAGGAAGTCGAAGTCGTTGTCGCCCGCTATCTCGAAGACTCGCAACACCGCCCACGCGTGCACCGGCGGGTTCACGTCGCTGAAGTTCCATTCGTACGCCGGCAGCTGTCCGTTCGGATGCATAAACCATTCACGCAGCAAGAGCAACAGCTGGCGCTTGGCGAAGCCTGGGTCGACGTGCGCGCAGACAACGCAGTGGAAGGCCAGGTCCCACGATGCGTACCACGGGTATTCCCAGGTGTCGGGCATCAGCACGACGTCGTGGTTGTTCAGGTGCCGCCAGCCGCCGTTGCGGATCTCATCGCGGTTGGCCGGGGGCGGTGGGCCGGCCGGATCGCCGCTGAACCAGCGTGCGACGTCGTAGTGGTAGAACTGCTTGCTCCACATGAGACCCGCGATCGCCTGCCGCAGCACCCGCGCCCCGGCGTCCGAGCAATTCTTCGGTTGCAAGCCGGCGAAGAACTCGTCAGCCTCGCGGGATCGGTTGACCATCACGGCATCGAAGTCAGCACCGAAATCGGCGTCGGACGTCGTGGTGCGCAGCCGCAACTTGAGCGTGCGAGTTTCACCGGGCGAAAGCTCGAGCCGGTACCGCAGCGCCGCCTTGGTGCCTTGCCCCTGTGGGCTCACCGTCGCTGCGCCGCGCACGACGTGGTCGCCGATCCCGTCCTTCGGGTGCTGCGAGCGGCCGGGCGTCCCGTAGAGCAACGCGCTGTTGGTCTCGTTGTCACACGCGAGCGACTCGACGAAGTCGGCCGAGCTGTTCCCGTCGAGTACGACGGCGCCCATCTTCTGGTGGACGCCGATTAGCCGGGCGCCGTCACACTGGATCTGCGGCTCTGGCGGGGCGGTTGGCAGCCCCCATGCCCAGGTGTTGCGGAACCACAGGGTCGGCAGCAACTCGATGGTCGCGACGTCCGGGCCGGCGTTGCGCACGCCGATGCGGATGCACAGGTCGTCGGCCGCAGCCTTCGCATAGTCGATCGCGACGTCGAAGTAGCGGTCGTCGTCGAAGACGCCGGTGTCGTCGATCTCGTACTCCGGCTCGTGCCGGCCGCGTCGTGCGTTTTCATTGACCAGCTGGTCGTAGGGGAACGTGCGCTGCGGGTAGTGGTAACGCCAGCTCATCCAGGCATGCGACGGCGTGCTGTCGGCGAACCAGTACCGCTCCTTGACGTCTTCGCCGTGGTTGCCCTGGCCGTTGGTCAGGCCGAACAGCCGCTCCTTCAGGATCGGATCGGTCCCGTTCCACATTGCCAGCGCGAAACACCAGGTCTGTTCGCTGTCGCAGAACCCGGCAAGCCCGTCTTCGTTCCAGCGGTAGGTGCGCGATCTCGCGTGCTCGAACGGAAAGTTCGCCCACGCGTCGCCGTCCGCGCTGTAGTCCTCGCGNNCCTCGCGGCTGTCCGCCTGCCGAAGGCGTTCGTGCTCAGCGCCGCCGCCGCGGTCCGCGTCCGTCATGGCCGCACTCTCTCACCCCTGCCGGCCCGGTAGTCTTGCCGCCGTCCCCGACCGCCGAATCGCCCTGGAGTGTGCCGTGGCCCGCGTCGTCGTCGACGTCATGCTCAAGCCGGAAATCCTCGACCCCCAGGGCCAGGCCGTTCAGGGCGCGCTGCTACGCCTGGGCTTCGACTCGGTGACCGGGGTGCGCCAGGGCAAGCGCTTCGAGATCGACGTCGACGGACCGGCCGACGACGCGCTGGTCTCCCGTGCGCAGGAGATGGCGGCGACGCTGCTGGCCAACCTGGTGATCGAGGACTACTCGGTCCGGGTGGAGTCCTGATGACCGCCCGGGTCGGGGTGGTCACCTTCCCCGGGTCGCTGGACGACCGCGACGCCTGCCGGGCGGTCGACCTGGCCGGCGGACAGGCGGTGCCGCTGTGGCACAAGGACCGGTCCCTGCACGGCGTGGACGCGGTCGTCCTTCCCGGTGGGTTCTCCTACGGGGACTACCTGCGCTGCGGCGCCAT
>PLCK01000286.1 GCA_003134755.1 Actinomycetota bacterium
GCCGGGAAGTCGACGCTGCTCAACGCACTCGTGGGGCAGAAGGTGGCGATCACCAGCGACCGTCCGCAGACCACCAGGCACGCCGTCCGGGGGATCGTGCATCGTGCCGACGCCCAGCTCGTCGTGGTCGATACCCCCGGGCTGCACAAGCCACGCACCCTGCTCGGTGAGCGCCTCAACGACGTCGTGCGGACGACGCTGGGCGAGGTCGACGTCATCGTGTTCTGCGTTCCCGCGGACGAGAAGGTGGGTCCGGGCGACAAGTTCATCGCCGCCGAGCTGAACCGCATCGACAAGACGCCGGTGATCGCGGTCGTCACCAAGACCGACGCGGCCGAGCGCAGCGAGGTCGCCGCGCAACTACTCGCGCTGTCGGGTCTCGGTGCGTGGGCGGAGGTGGTGCCGGTGTCGGCCGTCGCGGGGGAGCAGGTCGATCTGCTTGCCGACCTGCTGATCGCCCGACTGCCCGACGGGCCGCCGCTGTACCTCGACGGCGAGCTGACCGATGAGCCGGAGATGGTGATGGTCGCGGAGCTGATCAGGGAGGCGGCGCTCGAGGGCGTCCGGGAGGAATTGCCGCACAGCCTGGCCGTTGTCGTCGAAGAGATGAAGCCGCGACCGGGCAAGGACCTCATCGATATCTTCGCCGTCATGTACGTCGAGCGGCCGAGTCAGAAGGCGATCGTCATCGGTAGCGGCGGCGCGCGGCTCCGCGACGTCGGCACCCGCGCCCGCAAGCAGGCCGAGGCGTTGCTCGGAAGCCGGGTCTACCTCGATCTGCGGGTCAAAGTCGCCAAGGATTGGCAGCGCGATCCCGCCCAGCTGCGCAGGCTCGGGTTCTGAGGTGGCTGCCGAGGCGGGCTACTCGGGTACTCCGCTGGCGAAGAAGCTTGGGATCAAGGACGGCGTGGTGCTGGCGCTGGTCGGTGCGCCGGCGCGGTGGTCGGTGCCGGATCTACCTGCCGGCGTGAAGGTGCGGCGGGTGCGTTCGGCGCCGACCGGCTCAACTCGCGACACGTTCGTCGCTGACGTGACAGTTGCGTTCTGCCGGACTTCGGGCGACGTCGTCGCGCTGGTCACCGCCGTCGAGTCGCTGCCCTCGACGGGTGCGCTCTGGGTGGCCTGGCCGCGCAAGGCGGCCGGACACGTGAGCGACGTCGACGAGAACCTGTTGCGCGAGGTGCTGCTGCCGACGGGCGTCGTCGACGTGAAGGTGGCCGCGCTCGACACCGATTGGTCGGGCCTGAAATTCGTGTGGCGCAAGGAGAACCGGAGGGGCGGTCCGGGGTATGCTCCTCCCAATGTCGAAGCTCCTGCTCCTTAGCTGCCGCGGCGAGACCCTCTAAGAGGCCGGTCTCCTCGTCGCGGGATTGCTGCGTGCCGGCCGTTTCCCCGCCACCCGCCTTCGAGGAGCAGCAGTGAGCAGCAATCCCGATACCTCGCACGTAGCAGGCCGCGTGAACGCCGATCGCGCCAACGCCCAGCGCCCGAGTGGAATGCCGATCCACAAGTACAAGCCGTGGGTGCCGGTCGACCTGCCCGACCGCACCTGGCCGTCGAACACCATTACGAAGGCGCCGCGATGGCTGTCGACCGACCTTCGCGACGGTAACCAGGCACTGATCGATCCGATGAGCCCGGCCCGCAAGCTGTCGATGTTCCAGCTGCTGGTCAAGATGGGCTACAAGGAGATCGAGGTCGGGTTCCCCTCGGCGTCCCAGACCGATTTCGACTTTGTACGCAGCATCATCGTCAACGGCGAGGTTCCCGATGACGTCACGATCTCGGTGCTGACCCAGGCGCGCGACGACCTCATCGAGCGAACCGTCGAAAGCCTGGTCGGCGCCTCGCGCGCGACCGTTCACTTGTACAACGCGACTGCTCCGCTGTTCCGTCGGGTGGTGTTCCGGAACAGCCGTGACGAGACGAAGGCGCTCGCCGCCGACGGCACCCGGCATGTGATGCGGTACGCCGAGAAGCTGCTCGGCGGCACGGACGTCTTCGGCTACGAATACTCACCGGAGATCTTCATCGACACCGAACTCGACTTCGCCGTCGAGGTATGTGAAGCCGTGATGGACGTGTGGCAGCCAGGTCCGGGTCGCGAGATCATCCTGAACCTGCCCGCCACCATCGAACGGGCCACGCCGAACGTCTACGCCGACCAGATCGAGTGGATGGGCCGGGCCGTGTCGCGGCGCGAGTTCGTCGCCATCTCGGTGCATCCGCACAACGACAGGGGCTGCGCGGTGGCGGCGTCCGAGTTGGCGGTCATGGCCGGTGCCGACCGCATCGAAGGGTGCCTGTTCGGGCACGGCGAGCGTACCGGCAACGTCGACCTAATCACGCTCGGCATGAACCTGTTCAGCCAGGGCATCGATCCGCAGATCGACTTCTCGGAGATCGACGAGATTCGTCGAACCGTCGAATACTGCACCCAGCTGCCCATTCACCCGCGGCACCCGTACGCGGGCGACCTCGTCTACACGGCGTTTTCCGGCTCGCACCAGGACGCCATCAAGAAGGGCTTCGAAGCCCTCGCGGCCGACGCCGCTGTCGTGGGAAAGACAGTCGACGAGATCGACTGGGCGGTGCCCTACTTGCCGATCGACCCGAAGGACGTCGGCCGGTCGTACGAAGCGGTCATCCGGGTGAACAGTCAGTCCGGCAAGGGCGGCGTGGCCTATGTGATGAAGGCCGAGCACGCGCTCGAGCTCCCGCGGCGCCTCCAGATCGAATTCTCCCGCGTGATCCAACGGCGCACCGACGCCGCTGGCGGGGAAGTCTCGCCGGCCGAGATGTGGAAGATCTTCGAGTCTGAGTACCTCTCCGCGGCGTCCCCGCTGACCTTGCTCGCGCACCACACCTCGGCCGCGATCGACGAGAAAGACGCGCTCTCGATCGAGGTCCGGTACCACGGCGGAACCCGAATGCTCGAAGGCACCGGCAACGGGCCGATCGCGGCCTTTCTCGACGCGCTCGCCAGCATCGGCATCGACGTCCGCGTGCTCGACTACAGCGAACATGCGGTGTCGGCCGGCGGCGACGCCCGCGCGGCGGCCTACCTCGAGTGCGTGGTCGGCGACGAGGTGCTGTGGGGTGTCGGGGTCGATCCCAACATCGTCACCGCGTCGTTGCGGGCAGTGGTGAGCGCGGTCAACCGGGCTCTCGGCGCCAGCGAGGCCGAGGACGCCGACAACGGCGGCGAGGGCTAGGGCGCGGCCCGGCTCCTAATTCCCTCGGGTCGGGGACAATGGGCCGGTGACGCTGTATCGGGACGACGCCGTGGTGCTGCGCACGCAGAAGCTCGGCGAGGCCGATCGCATCGTCACGCTGCTGACGCGGCGCACCGGGCGGGTTCGTGCCGTCGCTAAGGGTGTCCGGCGCACGAAGTCGAAGTTCGGCGGCCGCCTCGAGCCGTTCTCACATGTTGATGCCCAGCTGTATGTCGGACGCTCGCTCGACATCGTGACGCAGGTTGAGACCTACACGGCGTTCGGTGACCGGCTCGCCGGTGACTATCCGCGCTACACCGCCGGCACCGCGATGCTCGAGACTGCCGAGCGGCTCACGGCCGAAGAACGCGAGCCGGCGCTTCGGCTCTACCTGCTGCTTGTCGGCGGCCTGCGGGCACTGACCGAGGAGACCCACGAGGCGCGGCTGGTTCTCGACGCCTTTGCATTGCGGGCGCTGGCGGTCTCCGGCTACGAACCGGCTCTGGGTGACTGCGCGCGATGCGGCGCCGAAGGACCGCACCGGTGGTTCTCGGTTTCGGGCGGCGGCACGGTCTGCACCGACTGCCGTCCGCCGGGTTCGGCGACTCCCTCGGCTGAGGCACTCTTGCTCTTGCAGGCGTTGCTCGAAGGCGACTGGGTCACCGCCGATGCGAGTGAGTCGCGTCACCAACGCGAGGGCAGTGGCCTCACGGCGGCCTACCTGCAGTGGCATCTCGAGCACGGCATCCGATCGCTGCGCCTGGTCGAGCACGGCTGATGGCTCGTCGCCGTGTTGCCCCGCCGGCGCAACACCCCTCAGGAGTGCGGCCACCGGACATCCCGCGCGAGCTGGTGCCCAAGCACGTGGCGATCGTCATGGACGGCAACGGCCGCTGGGCGAAGGCACGCGGGCTGCCGCGCACGGCTGGACACGAACTCGGCGAGACCGCGTTGCTCGACACGGTCGAGGGCGCCATCGAGATCGGCGTCCGCGCGATTTCGGCTTATGCGTTCTCGACGGAGAACTGGAAGCGGTCGCCCGACGAGGTCAGGTTCTTGATGGGCTTCAACCGTGACGTCATCCGTCGCCGGCGTGACTACATGCACTCGCTCGGCGTCCGGGTGCGGTGGGCCGGCCGACGTCCGCGATTGTGGGCCAGTGTCATGCGCGAGCTCGAGATCGCCGAAGACCTGACCCGCGACAACAACGTCCTCACGTTGACGATGTGCGTGAACTACGGCGGTCGGGCCGAGATCGCTGACGCCGCGAAAGCGTTGGCGTTCGACGTTGCCGCGGGCAAGATCGATCCGGCGCGCATCGACGAGCGAATGTTCGCGCGTTACCTCGACGAGCCCACGATGCCGGACGTCGACTTGTTCCTGCGATCGTCGGGTGAGCAACGCACCTCGAACTTCCTGCCCTGGCAATCCGCGTACGCCGAGATGGTGTTCCTCGACACGTTGTGGCCCGACTTCGACAGGCGCGACCTGTGGCGGGCGATCGAGATCTACGCGAGCCGCGATCGGCGTTACGGCGGCGCACTGCCGAACCGGCCGGCGTCCGGCACATCGCAAAAGCTCTGACCGCTGCGCGGGGTCGCCGGCCGGACGGTACGCTGTGGCGCCTCACCGACCGCCAGCCGGATGGAGCCTTCCGTGGCCAAGAACAGCAAGTCCGACGACCGACTTGACGCGATCGTCAATCTCAGCAAACGCCGCGGTGTGGTGTTCCCGAGCAGTGAGATCTATGGGGGCCTACGCGCCGCATGGGATTACGGCCCGCTCGGCGTCGAGCTGAAGAACAACGTGAAGCGGCAGTGGTGGAAGTCGATGGTGCACGGGCGCGACGACATCGTCGGCCTCGACTCCTCGGTGATCCTCAACCCGATCGTGTGGCAGACCAGTGGGCACCTCACGGCGTTCGTCGATCCGCTCACCGAATGCCAGTCGTGCCACAAACGATTCAGGGCCGATCACCTCGAAGAGGCGTACGCCGAGAAGCACAGCAAGCCACCGGCGAACGGGCTCGCGGACATCAACTGCCCGAACTGCGGCACGAAGGGCTCGTTCACCGAGCCGAGGATGTTCAACGGCTTGCTGAAGACCTATCTGGGTCCGGTTGAGGACGAGTCGGGCCTCGCATACCTGCGCCCCGAGACCGCCCAAGGCATCTTCATCAACTACCTCAACGTGCAGCAGTCGTCGCGCAAGAAGCCGCCGTTCGGCATCGCGCAGCAGGGCAAGAGCTTCCGCAACGAGATCACGCCGGGCAACTTCATCTTCCGCACCCGCGAGTTCGAGCAGATGGAGATGGAATTCTTCGTCAAGCCCGGGTCCGACGAGGACTGGCACCAGTACTGGATCGACACTCGCCTCGCGTGGTACGTCGATCTCGGCATTCGCCCAGACATGATGCGGCTGTTCGAGCACCCGAAGGAGAAGTTGTCGCACTACTCCAAGCGCACGGTCGACATCGAGTACAAGTTCGGATTCCAGGGCTCCGAGTGGGGCGAACTTGAGGGCATCGCCAATCGCACCGACTACGACCTGTCGGTGCACGCTGCGGCGTCCGGGGTCGATCTTTCGTTCTTCGACCAGGAGGCAAACGAGCGCTGGACGCCGTACGTGATCGAGCCGGCAGCCGGCGTCGACAGGTGCGTGTTGACCTTCCTGATCGACGCATACAGCGAGGACGAGGCGCCGAACGCGAAGGGTGAACTCGAGAAGCGGACTGTGCTGCGGCTCGACCCACGGTTGGCGCCGGTGAAGGCGGCCGTCCTGCCGCTGTCGCGCAACGCTGACCTGTCACCGAAGGCGCGCGACCTGTCGACCGAGCTGCGGCGGCGCTGGAACGTCGACTTCGACGACGCGTCGGCTATTGGCCGCCGATACCGCCGTCAAGACGAGATCGGGACGCCGTTTTGCATCACCGTCGACTTCGAGACCCTCGACGACCAGGCCGTCACGATTCGGGAGCGTGACTCGATGAAGCAGGAGCGGGTCGCTTTGGACCAGGTAGTGAGCTATCTCGACGAGCGGCTGATCGACGTCTAGCCGTCGTCGTTCGCGTTTGGCCCCTCGTGGGCTCTCGACTCGGGCCGCCGACTTGTCCGTGCGATGCGGCGGTGACCGCCGAATTGGACGGACAGGTCGAGGGCGGACGGCGAGATTGTGTTGAATACTCGCGCCTGTGCTCGATCATCCGGTGCAGCGGCTCGTTGCTGACGTCGTGTCGTGGCGAAGCGCGGCCACGCTCGGTGGTCGTACCGAGCCGTTGCCCGTCATCGGCGAGCCGGCTCGGCGCTACCTGACGACCGTTCTGCGGCTCAACGTGTCGCTGCCGTCGAATGTCGAGGTTGCCGAGCGGCACTACCGCTACCCAGCACACACCGTGCACGTGACTGTCGCCAACGTCGGCCGAACGAGCACGTCACTTGTAACCGCGTTGGAGAGGCTCTCCCGTTCGCGGCTCGCTCCCGTTACCTTGCGCTTGAATGGCCTCGGTTGCTCGCCGGACACGATCTTCATCCGGGTTCTCTACGACAGGTCCTTCGTGCGGGTGCGGAGGGCGGTTCGGCGCGCATTCGACGTCCCGAGTGGGCCGTTGCAGTGGGTGCGCGCGTTGCCGTATTCGGCGATGGCGTTTGCGAACGTGGTTCGGTTCGACGGCCCGGGCGAGCGGCCACACCGGAACGTGTCGATGTGGGGCGCAGCGACGATCGACACCATGGAGATCGTGCTGACCGATCGGGTGCTGTCCGACGAGGGAACGCAAGTGCTCGCCAGCATCGACCTGCGCGGCGGCGCGGGTGGCGCGCCGTCCTGCGCCGGCCCGAACTAGCCCTTGTATCGCCCGGATATCGTGGAATCTCAGAGTTGTTAGAACAACCCGCAGAATCCACGCTGATCCGGACGCCGACTCGCAAAGTTGGCCCTGGCTATTGGCCCGTTGGCGTGGCGATATTCGCGGATAGAGCTTGTAGCTGCGCGCCCGGGTCCCAGTCCTCCGGCTCCGGAACCCCAATCGATGCCCAGCGCAAACCACGTGCGACCCACTCGGTTCGCCAGGTGTCGTAGGTATGGCCCAGATCGTCGTCGGACACGCCGAACTGGAAGCCACACGAGGCGCAGATCTCGTATGACCCGCCATTGACAGCTGTCCGCGGCTCTCTAGCGAGCGCGGGGTAGCCACACACCGGGCACTTGTAGGCCATTCTGCGTCGCACCTCCAACAAGGGTGCCGGGCTGCCGCTCCCAGTAAGTTGGGCTCGTCGGCCGGAAGACCGTAAAGGCTTTGCCATCTGAAGCGTACGACCCGAACAGCTGCGTATTCGGATCGAATACGCGGATTGTGCCGTTGGGCGAAATCTTGGTCGGCAGTCGTTGCTGTTGCGATCGTTGAAAGAATGCCGAGGCTCGCGTCGCGTAGTCGTTGGGGGAAAGTGCGCCGATGTCGTTTCCGTGCCGCTCGAAATGGTCCACAAGCGTGGCTGGATCCGACCACGCGTCCTTCGTTACGAGTTCCATCGTGCTCGCATGGCGTCCGATGCCGGCCGCGCCGCCGGTGCTGGCGTGGGCGACCGATGACGGGCGGAGGAAGCGCCCTTCGCGGATTGCCGGAGCAGCCTTTGTCACGACCTTCGCCAGGCCCATCGGCAAGAGGGTGAGAGCGTCGAACCCGACTGCCGTCCACGAGCCTTTGCCGGTCGCGGCGAGCACGGTGTCGGCGCTGGCGGCGATGAATGAACTGACCACCGAGATCGTTTCGAGGACGGCGGCCGCTGCTTCGAGCGGCGGGAAGAAGATGCCGGCGACCGAGAGCACCAGCGCTCCGAGCCCGGCCAGAACCGAGACCACGCTGGCGACCTTCGACAGCTCGCGCAGTGCGCCCGCCCACTGGGTCGAGGCCCAGTGACCGACGGCGTGGGTGAAGTGATGCATCCACGACTCGTTGTGAATGCCCTCGTGGGACGCCTGCCCTAGCGCAGCGCCGGCCGTCCGGGCAGCGTTGCGCTGCTGCTCGTGCGCCTGCTCGTTCGCGGCCCGCCCGCGGCGCAGCTGCTGTCCCGCCTCGTCGATCGCGGCCTGATATCGCGAGGCGGTCGGAAGCGGCGGCGGCAGGCTCGCCGCCCGAGCGATCCCCGCGGCGACCTCGTCCGCCCGAGCGGCAGCCGCCTGTGCCGACTGCGCCGCAGACAGGTCGGAAGCCGCCCGGTTCGCCGAACCGATCGCCGCGGCCGACTGCTGCTGGGCGTCAGACAGCGAGCGCGCATACACGCCCAGGGCGCTTCCGGCCGCGGCGTATGAAGCGTCGGCCTTGTCGAGCTTCGGGGGCAGGGTCGCGCTTCGCACCCGTGCCGACGTCGCAGCCGCCCCTCGCCAATCGTCTTCCCCCGACACCGATGCGCGCAGCCGGGCCGCAATCCTTCCGATCTCGAGCGCGATCGATTGGAAGGTCCGCGCCGCATCAGACACCTCCATGGGGTCGCCAAGCACAGGTTCGAGAAGATCAGCCGGCACGGGTGCCGTCAGTCGTCAAGGTCAGGACGAGACTCGAGGCCATCGCATCGAACAGTTCGATCGCGGTCGCGACGTATGGCGGGCACGGGCAGGTGAACGTCATCACGATCTGGGCCGGCGACACCATCAACGGCGCGATGTACTGAACAACCGCACCTGCGTCGATGAGGCAGGTGCGCACCGCTGGTCCGAGTCGTTGCAAGGTGACGACTCCGACGTCAGCGCCAGCCCAGTCTGGGTCGACTGAGATGGACGCCGCCAGGCCGGCGCATACATCCCTGGCCGAGGCGCCAGGCGGTACAGGGTCTCCGAAGCACCGCTGGATGAGCATGCTCGCAAGCACCAGTCCGTGTGGAGGCTCGTTCATGATCATCGATGCGCAGTAGAAGGCGCCGTTCTCGGACGCCATCTGGCTGGTCCGGTCGAGTAGCCCGATCACACGGACGGCGTCACGCTCGATGGCCGGATTGCGCGCGACGCCGCGCCGGAATGCCTTTCGTATGGACCGGTGCCTGGTCGCCGGATCGACGTCGAGTTCGACCCAATCGCCCGGCGTGACGAGCTCAGCACGCATTCCTGAACGCAGCCTCTCGGCGTCCCGCGAATTCATGAGGTGGGGATGGCGGCGGCAAGCTCGCTATCGGTTGCGCCGTAGGTCGTCGACGCCTGCGAGAGCATCTCCGAGAGTGCCGAGATCTCGGCGCAGATCTGCTTGCGGCCGTCGCGCCAGCCGGTGACGAAGTGGTGCAGCGCGGACCCGACCAGGTCCGAGCCGAGAGCGGGGGTGCAGTCGTGCACGAGGTCGGCGGTGCCGTCGAGTTCGGCGCCAATTCGGGACATTGCCGTCGCCAACCCCGCCAAATCCGAAGGGGTCACGCGGTAGCTGCCCACGGCGTCAAGCATCTGTGTGTCCCTCCGGTCGGTGCTGCGTCGCCGCGACGCTAGCCAAACCGGCCATCTGAAGACGGCTCTCGACCGGCGACCTGTGGACAACGGGCGCTCGGTAGGATGATGAACCGACGGAAACCCTGTGCCAGGACCCCGCGAGGAGCATTCCCAGTGCCCAAGTACGTGTACGACTTCAGCGAAGGCAACCGAGACATGAAGGATCTTCTCGGCGGCAAGGGCGCGAATCTCGCCGAGATGACGAACATCGGCCTACCTGTCCCGCCTGGCTTCATCATCACGACCGAGGCCTGCCGGACCTACCTTGAGAGCGGCGCCGCCCCGGCCGAGATGGAAGCGGAGATCAGCGAGCACTTGGCCAGCCTCGAAAAGGCAATGGGCAAGAAACTCGGGGACGCCGACGATCCGCTGCTGGTGTCGGTGCGCTCGGGCGCCAAGTTCTCGATGCCCGGAATGATGGACACCGTCCTGAACATCGGTCTGAACGACCACAGCGTCAACGGGCTGGCGAAGCAGGGCGGCAACGAGCGGTTCGCCTGGGATTCCTACCGCCGGCTGCTCTCGATGTTCGGCAAGACCGTTCCCGGCGCCGACGGCGAACTGTTCGAGCATGCCCTCGACGAGCTGAAGAAGAGCAAGAACACCACGAACGACCTCGACCTCGACGCGACCGATTTCCAGGCGCTCGTCGACACGTACAAGGAGATCATCCGCAAGCACGCCGGCCGCGAATTCCCGCAGGAATCGCGCGAGCAGCTCGACCTCGCCGTCCACGCCGTGTTCGACTCATGGAACGGCGATCGCGCCCGCCTCTACCGCCGCCAGGAGCGCATTCCTTCCGACCTCGGCACTGCCGTGAACGTCGTCACGATGGTGTTTGGCAACATCAGCGCAGACTCCGGCACCGGCGTGTGTTTCACCCGCGACCCCGGCTCGGGCGACCAGGGCGTCTACGGCGACTACCTCGAGAACGCGCAGGGCGAGGACGTCGTTGCCGGCATCCGCAACACCGTGCCGCTGGCCGAGCTCGAGACGATCGACAAGCCCGCTTACGACGAACTGCTCAGCATCATGAACACGCTCGAGACGCACTACAAAGACTTGTGCGACATCGAGTTCACCATCGAGAACAACAAGTTGTGGATGCTGCAGACCCGCGTCGGCAAGCGCACCGCCGGTGCCGCGTTCCGCATCGCGACCCAGCTTGTCGACGAGGGCCTGATCGACATGAACGAGGCGCTCAAGCGGGTCAACGGAGCGCAGCTCGCACAGCTCATGTTCCCCAAGTTCGACGAAGAGTCGAAGAAGCAGAAGATCACCAAGGCCGTCAACGCATCGCCGGGCGCGGCCGTCGGCAAGGTCGTCTTCGACTCCGTCGTCGCTGCCGAGTGGGCCGCGCGGGGCGAAGATGTGATCCTCGTTCGTCGCGAGACCAACCCCGACGACCTGCCCGGAATGATCGCGGCCAAGGGCATCCTGACCGAGCGCGGCGGCAAAACCTCGCATGCGGCGGTCGTCGCGCGCGGCATGGGCAAGACCTGTGTTTCGGGCGCCGAAGAGATTCACGTCGACCTAAAAACGCGCCAGTTCACCGGGCCAAACGGCGAGGTCGTCAAGGAAGGCGACGTCATTTCGCTCGACGGCACGTCCGGCCTGGTCTACCTCGGCGAGGTTCCCGTGGTGCCGAGCCCGGTCGTGCAGTACTTCGAAGGCACCTTGCCGAAGGACGCCGATCCGCTGGTCGCGGCGGTGCACCGAATCCTCGAGCATGCCGACGCGAAGCGTCGACTAGGTGTCGAGGCCAACGCCGACACTCCCGAGGACGCCGAGCGCGCACGCCGCTTCGGCGCCGAGGGCATTGGTCTTTGTCGCACCGAGCACATGTTCCTCGGTGAGCGACGCAAGCACGTCGAGCGGCTGATTCTGGCGAACGGCGAAGAGGAGCAGAAGGTTGCCCTCGCCGAGCTGCTTCCGTTGCAGCGAACCGACTTCATCGGGATTTTCGACGCCATGGACGGCCTGCCCGTCACAGTCCGCCTCATCGATCCGCCGCTGCACGAGTTCCTGCCCGACATGACCGAGCTCACCGTGAAGATCGCGGTCGCCGAGGCCAAGGGCGAGAAGGTCGAACAGAGCGATCGCGTGCTGCTCGAAGCGGTTCGCCGGTTGCATGAGCAGAATCCGATGCTCGGGCTCCGCGGCGTCCGGCTGGGGCTTGTCATTCCTGGTCTTTTTGCGTTGCAGGTTCGGGCAATTGCCGAAGCGGCCGCGCAGCTGAAGAAGCGGGGCAAGAACCCGATTCCCGAGATCATGGTTCCGCTTGTCGGCGCTGTGCAGGAGCTCGAGGTCATCAAGGAAGAAGCGCTCGGGATCCTCGCCGACGTCGCGAAAGAGACCGGCGTCGAGGTGCATACGCTGATCGGCACGATGATCGAGGTGCCGCGCGCTGCGCTTACTGCGGGCCAGATCGCCGAGGCGGCCGAGTTCTTCTCGTTCGGCNNCGGCACCAACGACCTGACCCAGATGGGCTGGGGATTCTCGCGAGACGACGTCGAGGGCGCATTTTTCGGTCGTTATATGGACTTGGGCATCTTTGGCGTCTCGCCGTTCGAGACCCTCGACCGCGACGGCATCGGCCGGCTCGTGCGCATCGCGGTCGAGGAGGGCCGCGCCACGCGTCCTGACCTGCGCATCGGCATCTGCGGCGAGCATGGCGGCGATCCCGACTCGGTGCACTTCTGCCACGAGGTCGGCCTCGACTACGTTTCGTGCTCGCCGTTCCGGATTCCGGTGGCTCGCCTCGAAGCCGGACGGGCCGCGATCGAGACCAGCGGGAGCGACACTCGTTGAGGTTTGAGGCTCATAGCGATCGGCACTCGGGTGATCTGTGGACGCAGCCCGGGCTGACTCGAAAATCTAGGTAGCCTCAACGCATGAACCGGGGGAGCGCGCCATTTGTCGTGGCCGCTGTCTTGGTTTCCGTGCTGGCCGTTGGCTGCTCTGGTGGCAGCCCTCCAACCGCCTTGTCAGCAGCCGTTCCGACAACCTCAACAGTCGGGACGCCGATTAGCTCGGCTATTCCGTCCGCTTCGGTGGCGGTAACGAGTGCAGCCTCCGCAGTTGCATCCTCGGCCAGCTCGGCCAGCTCGGCCAGTCCGAGCGGGTCGGGCTCGTCGGTGGGTTCGGACAGCACGACCGGACCGTTCGGACCCGATCCCGCGTCCGCTCGCCGTGCCGCCGAAAAGGTCGTCCACGACTACTACGCCACTGTGAATGCCGCTATCCGTACAGGAGATCTCAGCGAGCTGGAAAAGAGTTTCCTGCCGACATGCTCGCTCTGCGCTCGAGAGATCGCCACCTACAAGGCGGTCTTCGATGCCGGTAGCTCCGTTTGGGGCGGTCTGATCGTTGTCAATGACGCCCGTGCCGTGGGCGTTGGTCAATCAAACGTCATAACGGTGCACACGAGCATCACAGAGGGAGCGAGCGCGGTCGTCGGCAAAGAGGGCCAGGTGTTGAAGTCTTTCCCTGCCGCGACGAATCCCAACTTGCTGTTTGAGGTGAAGATAACGGCAACTGGTCGCATCGTCGTTGCAGACGTCGGACAGCTGGCAACCCAATGACGCGGCAATCTCGGACCGTACCAAACGTGCTTATCGCATTTTGCCTTGGCACAAGCTTGCTCATCTCGGTGGTCATAGCTTCGGGGAGTGCGCGCGCTGTGGACTGCGGCTTAGATCCGTTTGCGTGCGTGACGACTACGTCCGACGGCTACAAGTACTACTTCGACGGCACGACGTACTACCGAGTCGGTGCCGATCTACCGCACACGGTGCCGGACGGGTCGGGTCCGAAGGCAACGTACGTGTTCGGCTTCACTCCCGATTGCTCGTCCAACACCGGGCCGACCGACGACGTCATGTGTGTCAGCGCAACCACGGCCTGCGCAGCACTCGGGCAGCAAGGTGTCCTGATGGTCGAGTGGTACCGCGAGACAGCACCCGTCCCCGGTAACTGGACGCGCGGCGCGACGCTGTGCACCGGCCCAGGCACTGTCGTAACGCTCGCCCAGGTCCGTGCCGGCGTGAACACCCAGATCGAGGACATCGTCAAGCACTTGCCAAGCCAACAACCGACTGTTCAGCCCGACGACCCGGTGTTGGTGAACCTGCCGGCAATCGTCATCGCGCCGGCTCCCGGCAACCCAGACTTCGCGGTCACGTTGCCGCTCCCGGGCCAGGTGCACATCACGGCGACCTATCACTGGGACTTCGGCGACGGCACCGGGCTCGACACGGACCAGATCGGCACCGGCTACGACGGGACCGACCCACGCCAAGCGCCAGGCCATTACCTGAGTCACACCTACGCCAAGGCCCAGGCCAATACCGCGGTCACGCTCACGGTCACCTGGCACGCGACGTTCGCGGTCGCCGGCGTGGCTCCGATCACGTTGCCCGACGTCGTTCTCCCGCCGCTGACCAAGGTGATCCAGGTGCACGAGGCCCGCGGCGTCCTGGTCACCGGCTGACCGGTGCCGAGGACCGGTGCCGATGGCCGGTATCAGGTGCGGTTCGGGGTGGATCTTCTTCCTGAGGGCGCGGATACTTCGTGCCAACGGACCCGATCAGGGAAGGCCATCATGGGTAACCTAGCCAACTTCCTGCCAAGCACACACGGCCTGCATTACGCCAACTCGTGGGCATCGGCGCCTGTCGTCGAGATCCCGACATCGTTCGGCAACATCGAGGTCGGCAACGCTAAGCATGGTCTGTGCGGTGGCATGGCGTTCGCCGTCCGCGACCTCTTCGAGGCCGGCAAGACACCACCGCCCGAGACGGCGAATCCCGACTCCAAGTCGCCGGCCTTCCACTACATCACCAGCCGTCTCATCGACAGCTTCGACCTCCCACGCGGGGTCGCTCTCTACTACGAGTGGATGAACCTGCCGACCGGTGACGAGTTCTTCATCCACGGGACGTCGAGGCGCACCATTAACGAGACCATGCCGGTGATTCGCCGCACGATCGACGAAGGTCACCCGTGCACGATCGGCCTCGTCTGCGTGCACTCGGCGAACCCGCAGGATCTCGGTCAGAACCACCAGGTGACGGCCTACGGTTACACCGACGCGGGCACGACGACGACGGTGCGGCTCTACGACCCCAACCATCCGGACGACGACAACGTGACGATCGTCTTCGACAACAGCAATTCTCACCACACAACGAAGTTCAGCTACTCCTACGACGACCACCAGCTGGTCGGGTTCTTCCCGAGCGCGTACTCGCCGAAGGACCCCTCGCCGCTCTTCCAGTCCTGACCGACGCAACCGGCGATCTGCCGGGGTAACGTCTGAAGCGTGAACGAGTCGGTGGCCCGCTACGACGAGGCGGCCCGTGCCCGTTGGGTGAGCGAGCCCCCGAAGCGGCCGGGGCGTAGCGCTTTCGAACGCGATCGCGCCCGCGTCGTCCACAGCTCGGCGCTTCGCCGGCTCGGTGCCAAGACCCAGGTGGTCGGTCCGGCCGACGTCGACAGCGATTTCCCTCGCACCCGACTCACGCACTCCCTCGAGTGCGCGCAGGTGGGCCGTGAGCTCGGCGCGGCCCTCGGCTGCGATCCCGACCTGGTCGAGACGGCCTGTCTTGCGCACGACCTCGGCCACCCGCCGTTCGGGCACAACGGTGAGGTGGCACTCGACCAGGCCGCCGCCCAGATCGGTGGATTCGAGGGCAACGCGCAATCGTTCCGGCTGCTTACCCGGCTCGAAGCCAAGACGGTCCGCCCAGATGGCACCAGCGCCGGCCTCAACCTGACCAGAGCCAGCCTTGACGCCGCGACGAAGTATCCGTGGCCCAAGCGTGGCGGGACCACCAAATTCGGCGTGTACGACGACGATCTCGAGGCCTTCGCCTGGGCCAGAACGGGCGCACCCGAAGAGCGACGATGCATCGAGGCGCAGGTCATGGACTGGGCCGACGATGTCGCGTACTCGGTCCACGACCTCGAAGACGGCGTCGAGGCCGGCCTCATCAAACTCGACCATCTGAGCGACCCCGGCGTGTGGCGCGAGGTCATGGCTGCGGCCGTCGAGCTCTACGTGCCCGACGCTGAGGCGGCCGAACTCGAGGTCGGCGTCCGCAATCTCGTCGCGATGCCGTGCTGGCCGGCAGCTCACGACGGCAGTCTGAATTCCCTGGCAGCATTGAAGAATCTGACCAGTCAGCTGATCGGTCGATTCTGTGGGGGAGCCGAGGCCGCGACCCGTGAGGCGTACGGGCGCGGGCCGCTCACCAGGTACGTCGCCGACCTCGTCGTCCCGCGAGCTGATCGTGTCGAATGCGCGCTCCTGAAGGCCGTCACCGCGCACTACGTCATGAACCGCGAGGGCGTCGGCGCGATTCACGATCGGCAACGCGCGCTACTGCTCGAGCTCATCGACCAGTTGCGCACGCAGGGCAGCCGGGCGCTCGAACCTGTCTTCCGGACGACGTGGGAAGCCGCGACTGACGACGACGCGCGCCTTCGGGTGGTCGTCGATCAGGTCGCTTCACTCACGGACACCTCAGCGGTTATCTGGCATCGGCGCGGACAGCACAGAGGGGACGTGTGGTGAGCGAATCGACGTTCGTCATCGTCGGCGCCAGCCTGGCCGGAGCGAAGGCGGCCGAAGCGCTGCGCGACGGAGGATTCGACGGTCGGATCATCCTGATCGGTGAAGAGCAGCAGCGACCGTACGAGCGGCCACCGTTGTCCAAGGGATACCTGACCGGCAAGGAAGCGGCCGAAAAGGCCTACGTGCACGAGGAATCCTGGTACGCCGAGCACAACATCGACCTGCGGCTCGGGATACGCGCCACCAGAATCGACCGGGAACACCGCGAGGTCCAGCTCGAAGGCGGCGAGCGCGTCCACTACGACAAGCTGTTGCTCGCCACCGGATCATCTGTCGTGCGGTTGAAGGTACCCGGCAGCGAGCTTGAAGGACTGCGGTACCTGCGAACCTTCGACGAGAGCACCGAGCTGCGGGCAGTGCTGGCCGAGGGTGGCCAACTCGTCGTCATCGGCGGCGGCTGGATCGGTCTCGAGGTGGCATCGGCTGCCCGTGGCTACGGCGCCAGCGTCGTGTTGATCGAACAGCAGGCCCAACCGCTGCTCGCGGTGCTCGGACCCGAGCTCGGTGCGTTCTATGCGCAGGTGCACCGCGACCACGGGGTCGACGTCCGGCTCGGCGTCGGTGTGCAGGCCATCACGGGCGACGGCGGCAGGCTCACGACGGTGGTCACGTCCGACGGTCACGAGGTACCGGCCGACGCCGTCGTCGCCGGTCTCGGGATCCGGCCGAACGTCGAACTTGCGGCCGATGCGGGTCTGTTGGTCGACGACGGGGTCGTGGTCGACGAGTATCTGCGGACCACCGACCCCGACATCTACGCCGCCGGTGACGTCGCGAACGCCCATAATTCGTTACTGGGCAGGCAGATCCGGGTCGAGCACTGGGCGAACGCGAAGGATCAGGGATCGGCGGCGGCGCGGTCGATGCTCGGCTTCGACGAGCCGTTCGCGAAGGTGCCGTACTTCTATTCCGATCAGTACGACCTCGGCATGGAGTACAGCGGTTACGTCCGCCCAGGCGATTTCGACAGTCTGATCTACCGTGGCGACCCCGCGAGCCACGAGTTCTGCGCCTTCTGGCTGAACAAGCGAACGATCGTGGCCGGTATGAACGTCAACGTCTGGGACGTGCACCCGACGATTCGCGCACTGATCAAATCAGCAGCACCGGTGGACGCCGATCGGCTGGCCGATCCCGCTGCGCCGCTCGCCGACGTGGCCGACTGACCGACGTGACCGATCTGGATGCCGAACGGGTTGACTTCGTCGCGCCGGCCGACCTGCACGGGTTGCGCCTCGAGGTGCTGCGACCGGGTCAGCCGGCCAGCAGCGTCGACCACGACTACGACTACTTGCCCGACACCTTCCACGTCGCTGCGTTCGGAGCAGGTGGTGCGATCGCGGCATGCGCCACGTTCTATCCGGAGCCGACCCCTGACGGCCGGCCGGCCTGGCGACTGCGCGCGATGGCCTCGGCACCCGCGCTGCGAGGCCGAGGGTACGGCGCCCGCGCGCTGCGCTTCGGGATGGCGGAAATACGTAGGCGCGGCGGATTGCTGCTGTGGTGCAATGCACGATCGGGCGCCCTCTGGTTCTACACAAGGATCGGTTTCTCCACCGTGGGCGACGAATTCGAGATCGCGCCGATCGGCCCGCACTACGTGATGGAGATCGAGCTGTGACCACATTGCCTGACGTTCTGCGTTACGCCGCTTTCACTGACACGCCAAGTGGCGGGAACCCGGCTGGTGTCGTGCTCGATGCGAGCGGCCTCGATGCGCCGACGATGCAGGCGATTGCAGCCGACGTCGGCTACTCCGAGACCGCGTTTCTCACACCGATCGGCGATAGCGGCCGCGAGTTCGACGTCCGATACTTCGCGCCGTCCATCGAAGTGCCGTTCTGCGGGCACGCCACGATCGCGACGGGTGTGGCGCTCGGCGAGCGCCTCGGGGAGGGCACGTTCCTCCTGCATACACAGGCCGGCGACGTGCCGGTCGAGGTGGCCGCCGGCGATGAACATGGGGTGCGCGCCACCTTGACCAGCGTCGAGCCGACTCTCGCCGACCTCGACCTCGCCGACCTGAAAGAACTGCTGGTCGCGCTGCGCTGGTCGGCTGACGACCTCGATCCCGCGCTGCCGCCCAAGGTTGCGTTCGGCGGAGCGTGGCATCCGGTGATCGCCGTCAGTTCGCGGGCGCGGCTGGCCGACCTGAGCTACGACTTCGACGCGCTCCGAACGCTGATGACGGACCGATCCTGGACGACGATCCAGCTGGTGTGGCGCGAATCGCCGGCGGTCTTTCACGTCCGCAACCCGTTCCCGGTCGGGGGAGTGGTCGAAGATCCGGCGACCGGGGCAGCCGCCGCCGCGTTCGGCCATTACCTGCGCGCACTCGGCTTGATCGAGCCGCCGGCGCGGCTGACCTTGCGGCAAGGCGACGATCTTGGCCGTCCGAGCCTGCTGACGGTCGATGTGGACGACGCCGATCCGCGCATCAGGGTCAGCGGCCACGCGGTACCGATCTTGCAAGCCACCTAGACTCACGTCCGTGGCCGGCCGGATCCCTGACAGCGACATCGCACGGGTGCGCGAGCTGTCGCCGGTCGCCGACATCATCAGCGAGCACGTGACGCTGAAGAGTGCCGGCGGCGGGTCGCTGAAAGGCCTCTGCCCTTTCCATGACGAGCGGTCGCCGTCGTTCAACGTGACGCCTGCGCGCGGCTTCTGGCACTGCTTCGGCTGCGGTGAGGGCGGCGACGTCATCAGCTTCGTCCAGAAAGTCGACCAGCTCTCGTTCACCGAGGCCGTCGAGCGGCTGGCCGCCAGGGCGAACTACGAACTGCACTACGAACAGGGCGGCTCGGCACCCCGCGCCCAGGCGGGCCAACGGTCGCGGCTCGTCGAGGCCCACCGGTTGGCCGCCGAGTTCTACGCCGAGCAACTCACGACCGCCGAGGCGGTGATCGGCAGGAACTTCCTCGACGAGCGTGGGTTCGACTCCGCGGCGGCGTCCCACTTCGGGGTGGGGTATGCGCCCAACGGTTGGGAGCACCTGGTCAAGTACCTGCGCGGCCGCGGCTACTCCGACGAAGAGCTCGCGACGGCTGGGCTTGCGAGCCGCGGTCAGCGCGGTGTGATCGACCGTTTCCGCGGCCGCCTGGTCTGGCCCATCCGCGACGTGACCGGCGACGTCGTTGGGTTCGGCGCACGCAGGCTTCGCGACGACGACGACGGGCCGAAGTACCTCAACACTCCTGAGACCCCGCTCTACAAGAAGAGCCAGGTTCTGTACGGCATCGACCTCGCCAAGCGCGAGATGGCGAAGGCACGTCAGGCCGTCGTCGTCGAGGGGTACACCGACGTCATGGCCTGCCACCTGGCCGGCGTGACGACGGCCGTAGCGACCTGCGGAACCGCGTTCGGTGACGAGCACGTGCGCGTGCTGCGCCGGCTCCTGCTCGACTCCGCCGAATACGCCGGTGAGGTGATCTTCACCTTCGACGGCGACGCGCCGGGCCAAAAGGCCGCGCTGCGCGCGTTCGAGAGCGACCAGAAGTTCGTCACGCACACCTTCGTCGCGATCAGCCCCGACAACATGGACCCCTGCGACCTGCGCATCGCCAAGGGCGACGCGGCGGTGCGCGACCTGGTCGCCCGGCGCCAGCCGCTGTTCGAGTTCGCGATCCGCAGCGTGCTCGCCGGATTCGATCTCGAGATCCCCGAAGGCCGGGTCGGGGCGCTCGAGCGAACGATGCCGCTCGTGGCGTCGATCAAGGACACCTCGTTGCGCGACGAATACGCCCGCCGACTGGCCGGCTGGGTCGGCGCGCCCGACGAGCTCGGCGTCCTCGAAAGAGTTCGACGCCTAGCCGGGACGTCGAGTGGCCGGCCCAGCCGCTCAGTGGCCGTCGACCGGCCTGACCCGCGAGATCCGACCTTGCAGGTCGAGCGCGAGGCGTTGAAGCTGGCGATCCAGCGGCCGGCGCTCCTCGGCCCGGCATTCGATGCGCTCGACCCGCTCGCGTTCACGGCCGTGGCATACGCCGAGGTGCGCGACGCGCTCGCGAAGGCCGGCGGCACCGGCTCAACCGCCGGCGGGGAGAGCTGGGTGACCGCGGTAATTGAAGCCGCAATCGACGACCGGGTCCGGGCCCTCGTCACCGAGCTCGTGGTCGAAGCAGTCCTGGTCGCCGGTGAGCCGGACGAGCGTTACGCGGGCGCGCAGCTGGCTCAGCTCCGGGTTCGCGCGCTCGACCGGCAGATCGCCGAGGTGAAGTCGCGGCTGCAGCGCCTGAATCCCGTCGAGCAGACCACGGACTACAACCGGCTGTTCGGTGATCTCGTGCTGCTGGAAAAGCGGCGGCGTGACGATCTCGAGGGCGCGTTGGGCAGTGCGTGATCACTCGGTCGCACAGAGGTGACCGAAGAGTGCCGAGTTGTCCACACTTCGCGCTTGTTAGGTCACAGGTTTGACAGACCTGCCGCGCAGGGGCGGTTCGGGCTGCACACTAAGGGCGTGGGGATTCTTCTAGCGCGCGAGTCCGACCAGGCGAGTGATCGCCTACCGCGTCAAACGGGGCCTTCAGGCGCAGACGTTGTCGGGATCGAACTCGATGACGTTGAGGTTGCCGAGCCTTCTGACGCCTCCGGCGCCGAGCCATCTGGCGCCTCCGGCGCCGTGGCCGATCCCCCCGAGGATGACGCCGAAGCTGAGCTGCCTCGGCAACGTGAGGCGGCAGCCAGCTCAGCGCCGTCCGCTGATCCCGTTCGCAGCTACCTCAAGGAAATTGGCCGGGTGCCGCTCCTCACGGCCGAGCAAGAAGTCGACCTCGCCAAGCGCATCGAAGCCGGGCTGTTCGCCAGCGAAAAGCTCGCGAGCGGCCTTGCGATGCCCGCAGCGCTGCGTCACGAGCTAGAACTGATCGAGCACGACGGCAAGCTGGCCAAGTGCCGGCTCATCGAAGCCAATCTGCGGTTGGTCGTCTCGCTCGCCAAGCGCTACACCGGTCGCGGCATGCTGTTCCTCGATCTCATCCAAGAGGGCAACCTCGGGCTGATCCGTGCGGTCGAGAAGTTCGACTACACCCGGGGCTACAAGTTCTCGACCTACGCGATGTGGTGGATCCGGCAGTCGATCACGCGGTCGATGGCCGACCAGGCGCGCACGATACGGGTGCCCGTCCACATGGTCGATGCGATCAACAAGGTCATCCGCACGCAGCGGGTGTTCGTGCAGAACAACGGCCGTGACGCGACGGCCGACGAACTTGCGGCAGAACTTGACATCACGGCTGACCGGGTGCGCGAAATCCAGTCGATCGCGCAAGAGCCGATCTCGTTCCACTCACCGATCGGCGACGACGACGGCACCCTCGGCGACCTGATCGAAGACGTCGACGCGGTGGCGCCAGCCGACGCGGCCGCTCACGTCATGATGCTAAAGCAGCTCGCCGAGGTGCTGCATACGCTGGGCGATCGCGAGCAGCAGGTGTTGATGATGCGGTTCGGTCTGACCGACGGTTTCACCCACACGCTCGAAGAAGTCGGCCAGCGCTTCGGTGTCACCCGCGAACGGATTCGCCAGATCGAGAACAAGACGCTCGCCAAGCTCCGCGCACCGGTGTGCTCGATGCGCCTGCGCGACTACCTGCTCGACTAGCTTCTAGGTCATCGACCCGTTCGCGTAGCTGCGCTCGGCGTCCAGATCGATCTCGTGATGCCCGAACCGCTGACCCATCCTGCCGCCAACCTTGCTACCCATCTTCTCCATGAGGTCGTGACCGACCGCGCCGGCCTTCAGCTGCATCGATTGACGGGCCTGGTTCGTCAGTTGCATGGCCTGGGCCGAAACGAGGTCCGTCGCGCGCTTCACGGTGGGGTTTCGTGACACCGTCCGGCTCATGCGCTTGATCTGCTCGTACCGCTGCCGGCCGGCGCGTGACCCGAGCACGTAGCCTGCGGCGAGTCCGATGGTGAACGTGGCCTTGTATCGCATGAGGGCTCCTTCAGGACGAGAGGCTTAGTGCATACCCCAGGTCTCCTGACGGTATCCCGGGCCGCCTCGACGGTCGAGGACCCCCGGGCCGAGGTCGGAGGATGAGGACAGGGCGCCGCCCGTGCGTGCGATACCCTACGGGGGTCACGGGCCGGTCCGCCGGCCAGCAATCCTGCGTAGCTCAATTGGCAGAGCAGCCGGCTGTTAACCGGCAGGTTATAGGTTCGAGTCCTATCGCAGGAGCCCCCGCAACCGTTGCGGCTTCGATGATCAATCGCCGCTGCTCGGGATGATCATCCAGCATGAGTTGGGTGACATCGACGGCCTTGCGTTAACGGCAGTGGCCGTACCGCCCGCGAGGGCTGCTTATCGCGATGAGGCGAGAACGTCATAACGTCAGGTAAATGTTTGCCGGAATCTGTGTGGCTTTCCGGTACTGCGCAGGAATCGTGATTTAGTCGACCGATCTGTCGTTACTAACGTGGGGATTGTTGAATCGTGCGTCGACTGCTGGCAACTCTGTGTGTCGTTGTTGCGGTGCCGGCTGCGGCAATCATTGCGCCGGTCGCCACCTTCGCGGCACCCGCGGCGCATCCGGTTACGCCCGTGGTCCGGCACATTGCCCTGCCGATCACGCCACGGCCCGCCACGCTGACGGCAGCGCTGAGCGCTGTGCCCAATACCATCCGAGCGGTCGCGCCGGTCGCCACGCTGTCTGCCCAGAACACGGCCAACTTTCGTCTGATCGGCCTGAGTTGGCGCCACGACCCCGCGCTCACCGCACTGTCGGCGCAGGTGCGCGTGCGAACCGATGGGGTCTGGACGGCGTGGCAGGACCAGCAGGCAAGCGATCTCGGCGCCGACGGCGGCAGCCGCGATGCGAGCCTCCAGACCCGCGATGCCACTGAACCGCTCTGGGTCGGCCACGCGGACGCCGTCCAGGTGAACATCAGTTCGGCGACCGGTGCGCTGCCGCAAGACCTGCGTGTCGATCTGATCGACCCCGGAACATCGGACGCCGACAAGTCGCTCGGCACATCGGCGTCCGCCATGCAGTCTGCAGCGGCGGCGACGACCCAGCCGGGCATCATCACCCGCGCGATGTGGGGAGCCGACGAGGGTCTGCGGCTGCACGCCTGCCCGTCAGGCCCGCAGTACACGGGCACCCCGCAGGTCGCGTTCGTGCACCACACGGTGACGACCAACACCTACGCCCCCGGCGACTCGGCGGCCATCGTGCGTTCGATCTACGCCTTCCATGTGCAGAGCAACGGTTGGTGCGACATCGGTTACAACTTCCTGGTCGATCAGTACGGCCAGATCTTCGAGGGTCGCTTCGGTGGCATCGACAAGGCTGTGCTCGGCGCGCACACCGGCGGCTTCAATACCAACTCGTTCGGCGTTGCCATGATCGGTACCTATAGCACGGTCGCTCCGCCGCAACCGTTGACCGATTCGCTGGCCCAGATCATCGCGTGGAAGCTATCGCTTTCGTACGCCGACCCAATGGGTCAAACGACGTTGAGTGCCGCGAATTTCAGCGGGAACAAGTACGCGACCGGCACGCAGGTCACGTTCAACGTCATTTCCGGTCATCGCGACGCTGACGTGACCGACTGTCCTGGCGACCAGGGCTACGCGATGCTGCCTGCATTGCGACAGCAGGTGCTCGCTGACATCGGCGCCGGTCTGGTCGGTCCCGGGTTGACGGTGAACGGCCGCACCGCTGCAGCGAACGGATCCGTTCACCTCACGGCGGGCATGCTTGCCGCCGGGGATTGGCAACTCACCGTTCAGGATGCGGGTGGTACGACCGTGCGCACCATCGCCGATAGCGCGAGCAGCGTCGACGCCACCTGGGACATGACCAACGACAGCGGAACACCGGTACCTCCGGGCGCGTACACGATGACGCTGAACAGCACACAGAACGGCGCGCAAGCCGTGCCGTGGACGACGCCGGTGAACGTCGGAGGCGTGTTTGGCAGCGTCGACGCCGCAGTACCTGGCCCGAGCAAGGTCGCGGTTTCCGGATGGGCGCTTCGCGGAGTCGACACCGCAACCGCCAATGTTCGCGTCACCGTCAGCGCGGTAGATGCGGGCACGTTCGTCGCGGACCAACCACGTGACGACGTAGCGCCGCTGTATCCGGTGTACGGGTCGGCGCACGGATTCAACGCGACCGTCGTTGCGACACCGGGCTTCCATACCGTGTGTGTCTACGGCGTGAACTCCGATATCGGCCTGCCCGACAGTCTGCTGGGATGCCAGGGCGTCACCGTCCCCGACGTCGCCCTCGGCCCTTTCGTGCGGCTCGCCGGCGTTGACAGGTTCGGCACCGCGGTCGCTATCGGCTCAGCGGCTGCGCCGACGTCGACAACGGTCGTAATCGCCAGTGGCCTCGCCATGCCGGACGCCGTGGCAGCCGGTCCGCTTGCGGTCCACCTGGCCGCGCCCCTGTTACTCACGGCGACCGACTCGTTGCCGCCGGCCGTCGTGGCCGAGCTTGCGAACCGGCACGCGACGACGGCGTACCTGATTGGCGGCACTGCGACGATATCGGCGAACGTCGTGACAGCGCTGCACGTGGCCGGCGTCACCAATGTGGTGAGGCTAGGGGGCTCCGACCGGTTCCACACCGCTGCGCTCGTGGCCGCGCAGATCGGTGCGGCGAATGGAGCGATCGTCGTCGACGGCAACAATGCGCACCTCATCGACGGGTTCACAATCGGTGGCATCGCCGGTCATCTCGGGATGCCGATTCTGATGGCCACGGCGACGGGGGTTCCGGCAGTCACTTCCGCGGAACTGCGGACCTTGGGCGTCACGAGCACAACCGTCATCGGCGGCTCGCTACCGCCGGCTGTTGTCAGCGCCTTGCCCGGCGGGACCGCAATCTCGGGTATCGACCGGTACGCAACGTCGGTCGCGGTCGCGACTGCGTACGCCGTCCAAATGGGTGCGGGTACGACCGTGGTCGCGAACGGCGCGACCAGCTTCCCGGTCGATGCCTTGTCGGCGGCTTCGCTCGGACGCCCAACGTTGCTCGTGACGCCGACGTCGTTGCCAGCGGGCGTGGCGGCGTGGCTGTCGTCGAGCACCACGACAACGGCCGTCACGGCCGTGGGTAGCAGCGGGGTGGTCTCGGACCTCGTCGCCGGCACCGCCGCTGGCGACGCTCACCTCAGCTGAGCGCAGCATCTGGCGAGACTCGCGGTTCGGCTCACGTTCGCTCGATAGGCTCGGCCCGAACAAGGGGCGGTAGCTCAGCCGGTTAGAGCTGCGGACTCATAATCCGTCGGTCGTGGGTTCGAGCCCCACCCGCCCCACCTCGCCGACCTGCGTGCATGCGCTCGTTCAACGTGATCAGCGTCGAGGTCAGAGCAGGTATGGCTATCCGTCGGCCTTGGCTCGTGGCCGAGGTGGCGATAAGCGCTGCGGGCGCTGTCTCGTTGTGGGTTATCGGCGCGGTGCCGGTCGGTCCGATTCGGAACCGCGGCCACCTTCCGCCGTGTTCTGGAGCGGGGCCGCGATGCAGTAAGGAGCGCTTGCCACGTGGTAGTTCGCGGCAAGCGCTCCTTGTTGGTTTGAGGGTTCCGGCTAGTACTGCTTGGTGACAGTCGCGGCGCCTCCCCGGATCCAGAATGCCTGGACGCAACTCCACTCCGACTCGTACTCAGCGCTGGACTCGGGCTGTGTGCACAGTGTGGCGTTGGGACCAAATCCCGAGTCCAGGGTGTACGGGAAGGCCTTGAGATCAAGCCAGCCGTAGTCGTTACTGCCCGATCCGGTGGCTCTGAAGACGCCGCGGCCGTCGCCGGACACGCTCCACACCGTTCTCGCAGTCGCCGGGTCGACGAGATTGGTTCGGCCTTTGCCGTTCTGCGCATCGGGATCACCGCTACATGTCCGGCCCGTGTTGAAGACGCCCGCCAGGATCGTGTTGTTGAATAGCGCAACCTGGACGGCGCGGTGGTTCCAGTGACTGTAGAGCGCACACTTGCCACCCGCGATTGTGCCGTACGCTGGCGTCGTGGCGGTGCGACCAGGGACAGTGGAATTGTAGAACGCGGCTCCCAGAATGTTGTGCACAGGCAGGTTCGGCAATCCTATGGTTGCTCGATTCTGGATTACCCGCTGGATCGCCCAGATGACGTCGTTCGGCGAAACCGCGTAGTTATCCATTGTCCAGTCGTTGTTATCGTCGCCGAGGTCGAAGAAAATCTCCGCTCCGACGTTGTTCGCGAGGTAGTATGCACACTCGTCTTTCCCGGCTTCCGGCACACCGGTGAAGCAAATCTGCTTCGGCTTAGGGGTCTGGTTCGGCCAAAACTGCGGCAACGTTGGATCGGTGTTGCCGAGATCGCCGATGAACTGACGGGCGGAATTCATCCTGGCCATGCGGCAACCAGGGTTCGACACGTTCTTGATGCCGCCCGCGATGCCGGCGATCGTCAGCGGGCTCTGTTGTTTGTCCCACGGACCGTTCGGCGTCGCGGGCTTCATGAACGGATACTGGTTATTGACGATTTGCTGCCCGGGGAAGCGCTCGTTGCTTGCCGGCGAGTACGCCGCGCTCGGCGATGTCGGCGTGCCTCCCGTGCCCGGTGAACAGTAGGAGGTGTCTTCGCCCTCGGTGACATAGATGAACACCGGATAGTTAGACGGGCTGTGCTGGATGAGAGACCACGCGCTGTACTCGTCGTCCAGGTGAGGCGACACGATCAACGAGAGTTGCACCGCGTTTGCCGATGCCGTCGCAATCGAGGACGAGAATGAGACAGTTCCCGCGGTAAGCGAAGCGCTCACCGCTATGGCCGTACAGCTGAAAATGGCGCGCTTACGCCAGCGCGAGCTCGGCATCGTGGCCCCGTTTCGTCAGGATGTGGACTGCGTACCGGCGCAACGTACCAGCCCATTACCACGGTGTCAGCAGTTGTGACCGACCATCCGTATAGGTTCTTAGGGTCCAGCGTTTGTCTCAGGGGAAGGGGGACTTTTCACCTGTCATCCGCCGATGTAGAAGATTCTCCATGCTGGTCTCTTGGACAAGCCCCGGGCTGTTTGGAAGGCTGCCGGGCAGCCCAGTTTTCCGGTGCGCCCGCCAGCCGGTTCTGTACCCGGTCCCGCATCACCGATAACTTTGGATGCGCGCAGCCGCACGGACCGCCGAGCCTTTCAAGTGCCCGGATGCGGACGGTACCCTCACGAAACTAACGCGACGGTGCGCGGGACATCACAACGCGAGCCGACGCCATACCGAACTGAGGCTCGGTGCCTGTATCGCGCCGAGTTTCAATGTCGATGTACGGAGCTGAGCTAGTACAGCGTCGCGACTACTAAACCTTCCTCGACGCCGTTTACCCGACCCGTGACGCCCGCGCCGAGTTCGAGGCCATCCTCGACGCCCATGAGGCGATATCCCCATGTCTTGGTTGAGAAGTTGGTGCCGTAGCTGGCATTGCAGCTTGCTGAGTCGGCGATCGCGTTCAGCAGGTGCGTCTTGGTGATGTCGACGCTGAAGGGGGTTCCTCTCGTTACAAGCTTCGTTGTCACCGTGTTGCTGGATTGCGGTCGTTCCTCGAAGTACCGCGGCGCATACGGCTTCGGGGGCGCAGAGTTGGCCGGCTCAACCCAGGCGACTGGTAACGCCGTCGGCTTCACATAGAGCGCCGGGGGTAGGAAGGTCGGGTTGAAACAGCCGACGATATCGGGCGAGTTCTTCTGCCCCCAGTCCCATTCGTCAGCGCAGATCTCCAGAATGTCGCCGACACCCAGGGTGTCGATGAGGTCGGCGCATAGGTAGGCCCACGCCTGACTCGATGTGTTGGTTGTCACCCCGAGTTTGCTGAACATGTATAGCGACGGGTTGGCTCCGAAGGACGTCGCCCACGGATAGGCCGAGGCGCCCTGCGTTGAGGCGAAGTGCTGGGCACCAGCCCCGTTGGAGCCGTTGACGTTGGTTCCCCAAATTGAACCCTGCGCGTAGCAATAGGAGCGCGACGTGGCGTCACCGTAGTAGTACGGGTTACCGTCGAGGTACCCACTAAAAGGCGTCATGTTGTACGTGTTGCAGTAGTCGCCGCTGACGCTAGCGCCGCTGCTTACGTTCCCCCAGACGCCGTACTGATAGTAGGTCTGCACGGACTGGCCGTTAATGGTTGTGTGCGGGAGATAGTTCGCGCCGGGGTTACTTCCTGGATTGTTGTACCAATAGCGGGTTGTAGCCTGTGCAGGCGTTGCCTGCGCGACTACACCAACTAACAACGCACACGTGACCACGGCCGCCTTCAACGACTTCACGACGCCATCCCCCTTCAAGTCGAGTACTCCGGACCTGCGGTCTATTTACTACCGCGGTCCGAGTTGTACGGTCGCTGCGAACTGCTCGAGGGACGACCATGACGTTGCTGCGGTCGCTGCAGCTGCATTGGGGGCCGCCGTGGTCGGCGTGCATCCCCGGACTACGGTTGATTGTCGCAATAGAAACTCGCCGACGTCCCCGTTTGTAAAGGTGTACGTGTCGTTCGGCGCGTTGTACTGGACGAAGAGTAGGTAACGCCCTGCGGGCATGGTGAGCCCGAGTTTGGGCTCACCGAGCAATATCCGGATTTGTGGTGCAGGCGACACCCCGGGCCTCGCTTGCACGATTCTGTCGACGTGAAAAGTCACGGCGGTGTAGTTGTAGAGCGTGCCGGTCGCGCCGGGGGCAGTGCCTTCGATGACTGCGTCACTGTCCGGTCCCAAGCTCGCGAGATCGCTCGCTGACTGCACCGTTGGGCATGGGCGTGGGAGTGGTGCACCGGCGATCGTCTGAGATGTGCTTGCGGGTCTTGATGCATTGCCGCAACCCGCGACGGTCAGCGAGGCGGCGACCAGAATCGCGGCGGGGGAAAGCCTGGAGGACTTCATCGCTTTCACCAGATCCTCGTTCCGTTTACAGCACATGATCCGTTGAGTGTGCCAGCGGCGAAACTGTTCTTCGACCGGTACACGTTGTTGAGCGGAGGGCACGTGGAGCCCATGAAGTAGTTGTTCGCCGACGTGCTGTCGTGCCAGCCTATCGGCGGATTCGGTGGCGGTGCCAAGCTCTCGAACGCGGTCGTGAAGACGTAGGGGCCGAGGAGGTCGGCGTACGTTGGATAGAGGTCGCCACCGATGCTGAGTTCAGCCGCGGCATACGGCAAGTTCGCGCCCGTATCTGCCACTGTTGACATGGCCGTCATGATCGGCGGTTTTCCGGACGCATCGTCGATGATCGGTGAGCCGTCCATGAACGCTTCCCACTGCATGATCTTGCTGGAATCAGGACCGATGGCTTTGATCAAGAACGTGTGGCTCCCGGTCACGCCGCATTTTGACTTTTGAGTTGTACCGCCGATCTTCGTCCCGACGCCTTTGACGGTACGCCACCATTGAGTGAATGGGGCGACCTTTCCATCCGAACAGAAGTCCGTGATGTAGCCGGCCTGAAATGCGTACCCATTTTGAAGGTTGGCGAACACCCAACCTGTGGACGCGGCGGTGTCGATCCGTGTCTGCGGGCTACTTGGGACCGCGATAACAGACTGGATAGCAATCGCCTTCTGGTCGGCAGCATCGGTGTCTATGACACCGACGTGACAGGCATGCGTGGTGCAATTGCCATAGGGCAAGTTGAGGTTGGGCGACGCGTCGACGGTCGAGTAATAGGCCGCGCCGTGCACCACTAGATACATGTACCAAGTGAACGAGTAAGACGCACCCGCCGTCACAGTAATGACAGTTTCGGGCGAGCCGTTCAGATTGCAAGCCATCTGCCGAGTGCCGATGTAGCTGCCGTTTTCGTAGATCGTTGCCACCTCAGCGCAGCTGGTCGGCCCCGCTCCAACTGCGCTGTGCGGTTGCAGTGCGATCGTGTTATACGAGGCCTGCCTCGTGCAACCAAAGAAACTGACGTACACACTCCCTACGCCGCTTGGCGGCGTGTCCTGAGTGCCGCAACCACCGCCGGCCGCGCGTGCCACACCAGCCCCGGCAAACGGGGATCCGGCCACAACCACAACGACCGAGACCAAGGCCCACCCCGAACGTCTGAACAGGGAACGACCGCGTGAAGGAAGGGAACCCTTGAGCAGAGATCGGAACAACACCGCTGACCCCCCGTTTAGACGCTGCGGCCCCACCCACTGAGGTCGCTCGGCACAGTAGCCGTATGACGGTTCCCCGACAAGCATTGGCCGCGCGTTCATCCTGACTGGGTGGAACGACGTCAGAGAGCAGTACTTCGTGGCTCATTGGAAACCGGGTTAGGCTCCAACGCTCGTGCATGGGTTTGCCTTAGTAGGGCAAATAATGAGCCATGACCGTCCGCACCGTCATCGAACGCGGCCCCAAGGGGAAGCGGGTGGTGGCCTTCAGCCTCGACTGGCCGGGGTGGGGTCGGGGCGCCAAGAGTGCAGAGGTCGCCGTCGAAACGCTCGAGTCCTATCGGGAGCGCTACCGGCCGGTCGCGCGTCTTGCCAAGATGGCACGCGAGTTCGACGCCGCCGGGCCCCTTAAGATCGTGGAGGACAAGGTCGGAACTGGTTCGACCGACTTCTGGGGCATCTCCTTCTCGCCCTCTGCGGCCGAGCAGGGGCCGATGAGCAAGGCGGAGCTCGAACGCGGGATCACGCTCTTGCGGTCCTGCTGGAAGTTCTTCGACGGCGTCGCAGCACGGGTCTCGCCGGAAATGCGCAAGGGTCCGCGCGGGGGAGGACGCGACCGTGACCGGATCATCCGCCATACCATCCGCACCGAAAGCGAGGACTTCGCGAGGCAGGTCGGGCTCCGAATACCGGAGGAGGCGGCGCTCACCCCTGATGGACTGCGACAGCATCGGGAAACGTACGTCGCGGCGATGCGCGCATACAACGCGGGTGAGGTCAAGCGCATGCGGTCGTGGACGCTCCCGTTCCTCATCCGACACTCCGCCTTCCACACACTCGACCATGCGTGGGAGATGGAGGACAAGGACCTATCAACGCCACCTACGCACTAGGTAGGCGTGCAGCTACGTCCAACCGTGACGTGTGCTTCGGCCGGACATAGAAATGTCCTAGGTCAATCGTCAACGCCTTGAGCTCTCGAAGTCACGGTGTCAAGCGGGTGCCCTCGGCCTCAGCGTGCACGGGCATAGCCAGCGGCCGGCCTTCGAGGTCGATGCGCTGCCACTGCAGGCGAGCCCGGCAGCTGACACCGTCGCCGGTCAGTTCTGCCGCAGCTCGCACCGAGAGCCGTCCCAGCGTGTTGCCGCCCGGTGCGGTGACAAACGACTCCGCGAGCATGACCACTCGACCGGGTCCGGCCGAGCGCCAGGCCCCGATACTAGGCGCGGCCGTGGATCCCCCCGCGAACACCGTCACCGTGCCATCGGACTCGATCCGTGCGAGCACGCCGAACTGGTCCGTTCGTGCTCGAAACGAGCCGAGCCGCCGCACGGTCAGGCGCCACACGCCGCACGGCGAGGAAAGGTCAGGCACGGTACCCACCCTCGCGCGCCGACCCCGGTGCTAGCACCCAGGCAAACCCTGGCAGTCTCCCGGCAAGTGGGCCCACGCACCCTAGACTCCCGACGTGCTCGTAGGTCGCGAGGAGGCCATCGCCCGGCTCACGTGGGTGATTTCCGGCGCCCGCGCCGGTCGCGGTAGCGCGCTTCTGCTGCGCGGCGAGCCCGGAAGCGGCAAGAGCGCACTCCTCGCCGCGGCGGCCGATGCAGCTCAGCAGATGACCGTTCTGCGCTGCGCCGGGACGCAAGATGAAAGAGACCTCCCGTACGCCGCGTTGCACGCGCTCGTGCGGCCCCTGCGATCGGCCATCGCCGACTTGGTGCCGGCGCAGCGCGAGGCGCTTGAGCTTGCACTCGGGACCACCATCGGCGGCAAGCCCGCGCCGCTGCTAGTGGGCGCCGCGATGTTGTCGCTACTCGACGTTGCCGCGCGCGACGTCCCGGTTCTGGTCCTGGTCGACGATCTTCAGTGGATCGACGTCGAGTCGCGTGACGCGATTGGCTTCGCAGCGCGCCGGCTCGCGGACGACGCGGTAGGACTGCTGCTCGCGGTTCGCCCCGACGCTGATTGTCTGAGCGGGATTGAGATCTATGACCTGCCGGCGCTGGCGGAGGAAGACTCCGTCCTGGTGCTGGCCCAGCGCGGCGTGGTGCGTTCGGTGGCGATGAGACTGTCCGCGGTCTCGGGCGGGAACCCTCTCGCTCTGGTCGAGCTGGCCCGACCGCTCGACGCCGGCCAGCGCAGCGGCGCCGCGCCGCTACCTGACCCGTTGCCGTCCACCAGTCCAGCTGCCGCGTACCGCGTCCAGCTCGCGGCGCTCCCCGTGAAGGCTCAACGGGCTGCCGCAACGGCCGCTATCGCTGGCACCGTGTCGCCGACGGTGCTTGCCGACGCACTGAACCGGCAGGGGATTGACTACAGCCAACTGGCGATCGTCGAGGCCACGGCTTTGCTCGAAGTGAACCGGCATGGGGTTAGCTGGCGACATCCGCTCGCCCGAGCTGCCGCCGCCGACGCTGTCGGATCTCAGGACAGGCGCAGCATCCATTCGGCTGTCGCCGACGCGATTGAGGGCGCCGGCGGTGACCCCTCGACGGTGGTCTGGCACCGCGTCGGTGCCGCGACCGGGCCTGACGACAACCTGGCCGCTGCTCTCGACGTCGTCGCCTCGACCGCGGCAGCGCGCGGCGCACACGCTGCGGCTGCTTACGCCTGGGAGACGGCGGCCCGAATGGGCGCGGACCCCGCCCGAAGGCTTGCCGCGGCTGCGCTCGAGGCCTGGGCGGCCGACGATGCGGAGACCTCTTCCCGCCTTGTCGAGGAGTCGCTGACGGGTCTGCAGGATCAGGGGCTGCGCTGGTCACTGTCGTTCACCGCGGCACAGATCGCCCATACAACGGCTTCGCCTCAAGTGGCTTGGGACTGGTTCATGCGGTCCGTGGACGAGGCACGGGCGGCCGATTGCCCCGAACACGAGGTCAAGTCGCTCGCGAGCGCGTTCAACGTGGCTCTGCATCTCGATGACCCGCAGCGGCTGCACTCGCTTGCCGCACAGATTCGCGCTGCGGTTCGCCCGGACGACGCGAGTCAAGACGCCCGCGCCAGCGCTGTCGAAGGATTCGTCTTGTTGAACGCTGAGCAGACCGAGGCGGGACGCCGCCGACTCGACCATGCCCTGACGGTGATCGAGAACCACGATCTGTTGGCGACCGAGCCTGATCTGCTGCCGATGACGGTTCAGGCCGTGATGTGGTCGGGTCACCCAAAGCGGCTCCGGGCATCGATCGACGCGGCGGTGGCCCGGTTGCGAGCGGCCGGAGAGACCCGTCTCCTCGGCGCGACCGTGCGCGGCCTGGCGTGGTGCGACTTCTCGTGCGCGGACTGGGATGCCGCGGCAGCCCGCGCCGACGATTCTCTCGACCTGGCCCGGATCACCGGGCGGGTCGCTGACGTCGCAGATGCGCTCGTGCAGTTGGCCACCCTTGAAGCGGCCCGTGGGCACACGGCCGACGCGGTGGCTCACGCCCGCGAGGCCCGCAGGCTGGCCGAGGCGCTCGACAGTCCTTGGCGGACGGCGGATGCGTTGTGGTGCGAGACACTCGCCGCGATGTCGGTCGGCGACCTCGGAGCGCTCGTCGCCCCCGCCGAAGCCTTGGCGACACTGCTGCGCGACGGCCGAGTGGCGGTCGCGCAACCGGAGTTCTTCGATGCCGCACTCGCCTTGGCGCTAGTAGGTCGACGGACGGAAGCGGACGACCTGCTCGAGCGTCTGATCGCGCGCGCGAACGACGACGCCCGACCTGAGTCCCGGGCCGGCGAGCTGCTGGCACGCTGCGCGATCGGGCCGGACTCCTTTGATTTGGCTGACCGGGCGGCCATTCTCGCCACTGAGCTCGAGGGTGTTGAGTATGTGTTCCCCCGAGCCCGGCTGCGGCTCGCCGCGGGTGGCATGCAACGACGGCTAGGCCACCGCATCCCGGCGCGGGCGCAGCTTCGCGGCGCCGAGGCCGACTTTGCCACGCTCGCCGCAACACCCTGGCTCGTCCGGAGCCAGGACGAGCTGCGCGCGTCAGGAGCAACGCTGCGGACAGCCGCCGCGCCCAACGACGCGCTGACGGCCGCCGAAGCCAGGGTGGCCGCCGCCGCGGTGGAGGGGATGTCGAACAAGGAGATTGCAGCCATCTTGTTCTTGTCAGGCAAGACCGTGGAGTTCCACCTCGGTCGCATCTACCGAAAGCTCGGCGTTCGTAGTCGCTCCGAGCTCGTACGCGCACTCCTGGCCGGGCACAAGGCCCCGGGCTCCGGCGGGGCGGACTGAGCGCCCGGGCCTACCTGCTGGGGATTCACCCGGCGCGACCAAGGTCACGCAGCCGGTCCCATGAGTGCAAGGGCCCACCGCGCCCACACCGGAGGTCACCGTGACGCACCGTCTTGCCGTCCCAGCCGTCGCACTGCTCGCTGCCGTCCTCGGCGCGACCGGGTGCTCGAGCGGTACGAAAGCCGCGACATCGACTCCGTCGAGCGCGAGCACGTCCGCGGCGCAAGCTTCGTCGGCACCCGTCTCATCCTCGTCGGCCGCGCCCGCCTCGCCCTCCGCGACCTCTCCGACAGCGCAACCCGTCGCCGGCGGGGCCGCCACCGACTTCTGCTCGGCCTTCAAGGAGTACCGGACCTCTGTCGAGGCCGCGACTCCGGAGGCCGTAGGCGCGGGGTTCCGCGCGGCCTCGGTGGATGCGCGCAAGTACGCGCCGGTGGAGATCAAAGCTGCAGTTGGGCTCTTCGCCGACGTGCTTGACGAGGTCGGCCAGGCCATCGCGGCCGGCAAGCCGAACCCTGAAGTGCTCGGCAAGGGGCAGTCCGCACCGCGGAGGCAGGCGCTCGCCGACACCATCACCTGGGTCAACAAGAACTGCCACCTCTGACGAGCGCACGACCGGATGTGCGGGATAGCAATTGACCGTTGCGGGCCTTGACGCGTCGGCTTCCTGCACCAGCTCAAGCGGCTGCTCGCCTCGGGCGCGCGCTATCTGACGAAGCCGCTCGACATCGACGTGGTCCTCCTCGTGCTCGACGACATCGCCGCGAAGAAGACCGCCGCCCGCGGCATCCGGCTCGGTATGTTGGTCCCGGGCTCGTGACCATCGCACTCACGCGGTGACGGGCCGTTGAGCTCTTCGACGACAGGGGACCTCATGGCCGGCGGCCATCTGATCTACGGCACTGAGCTCTACCAGCTTGTGAACGCTGCCATGGCTCGCGCGGCCATCGAGGCCGCGCTCGATAGCAAGGCACTCTTCGCCGATGTCGTCACGGCGCGCGGGAATCTGCGGATCTACGTCGGCAATGGCGCGCCGCTCGCCGTCCTCGAGGAGGGCGAACCGTCGCCATCCGTCCACTGACGCGACGGCCCGGTCACGCACGGGGGGGTGTGCGCGCCGGGCCNNTAAGGGGGGGTGTGCGCGCCGGGCCGTCGCAGCTCAGGTGCCGCCCGGCGGCCGGGCGGCTGCGGGTAATAATGCCGCTCGATTGCGACTAACGCCAGAAGAATGAACAAATTCTCACAGATCTGCCCTTCGGCGACCTCCGAGTTGCCCAGTCGGTCGATATTGCGAGGGGTGAATCCCACTTTCTGGCCAACCGAGAGACGGCCATCATGTTCTGATGATCAATCAGAGGTTCGCATCGGTCGACGAGTACATCGAGTCGTTTCCCGCCGACGTCCAGGTCATCCTTCAGCAGGTCCGGAGGACGATCCGGGAGGCCGTTCCAGCGGCGGTGGATACCATCAGTTACCACATACCGACGGTCATGCTGGACGGCGTCATGTTGCTGTGTTTCGCCGGCTGGAAGCACCACGTGAGTCTCTATCCGGCACCAGCCGGGGACGACGAGTTCGGAAGCCAGATCGCACCGTACCGGTCGGCTAAGAGCACGCTGAAGTTCCCGATTCGCGACCCCCTCCCTTACGACCTGATCGCTAAGGTGGCGACGTTCCGCGTGCGGGAGCGGCGGACGGCATGATGTCCCGGTGCGCCTTCTATTCACCTTCGCTGGCGGGAGTGGGCATTTCCTCCCGACAACGCCGATAGCCCGAGCCCTGATATCGGTCGGGCACGACGTTCGATACGCCTGCCAGGAGGCGATGGTCGACGCGGTGCAAACCGCCGGGTTCGACGCAATGTCCAGCGGTGGCGCGACATTGCTCGGCTCAGCCGCGCGCTATCCCCTGATCCCAGTCGATCGGGACGCCGAGGAGTTGGTGGTGCGGTCGGTGTTCGCCGGCGAGGTCGCGCGCGAACGCGCCGTCCGGCTCGTTGAGGTCGGTTCGCACTGGCGGCCAGCCGTGATTGTGCGCGATGAAATGGACTTCGGGTCCGCAGTGGCCGCCGAGCGGCTTGGGTTGCCGCACGCGGCCGTCATCGTGCTCGCGGCCGGGGGGCTGGTACGCCCTGACGTCGTTGGCGAACCCCTCGACGCTCTGCGCGTCGAGCACGGCCTCTCGCCGGACCCCACACTGGCGATGCTGCACCGCCATCTCGCGATCGCGCCCTTCCCGGCCAGCTTCCGCGACCCGGCAGCTGCGCTGCCGTCGACCGCTCACTACATCCGACCCGCCGTGCTGGAATCCGTGGCCAGGACCGACCGTGACGGTTCGGCGCGCAGGCCGCGCGACCGTCCGACGGTTTATGTGAGCCTCGGCACCGTGTTCCCGCAGGAGTCCGGTGACCTGTTTGCCCGCGTGCTCGGCGGTCTGAGTCGGCTCGAGGTCGATGTCATCGTCACGGTCGGGCCGGAGCTCGATCCGGCGGAGCTCGGCCCACAGCCGCCGCACGTCCACGTGGCGCGATTCCTGCCACTCGGCGACGTCCTGCCGCAGTGCGACGCAGTGATCACGCACGCGGGCTCGGGCACGGTGATAGGCGCGCTGGCGTATGGCTTGCCGATGGTGCTGCTGCCGATGGGAGCAGACCAGCCGTTCAACGCCGACCGTTGTGTCACCCTCGGTGTGGGCATCGCGCTCGACGCGTTCACGGCCACGAGCGACGACGTCCGCGAAGCTGTTGTCGAAGTGCTGACGGTCCCGGCGTACCGGAATGCAGCGCAGCAGTTGCAGGACGAAATCCACGATCTCCCGGACGCAGCGTCTGCGGTTCAACGTCTGTCGCAGCTGGCCAGCGTTCGTTGATGCTCAGGAGGTTGTAAAGGCGTCTTTACTGGCCGTGCGACGCCGGCGGCAGACAGCGGATCGCGCGTAGCTGCCCGCGCAAGGTCGTCGTCCCGGCCGAATACGGAATGAGCACTGTCGAGCCGCGCGCGACGTCAATGCTCGAATCCGCGGTCCGCATGGTGCCCGCCCCATCGAGGACGATGAGTATCGAATAGCCGGCCTCGAGATCGTGAGATCCATCGACGACGACTTCTTCGGCTTGGAAGAACGGCGCTGCCGATGGCGGTAGCAACGTCGTCACGCCCGGCTCGCCACCAGCACCGCCGCGTCGATGCAGGTCGGCAATATCGTCGGTCGCGAGTCGGCGCCTGTTGAAGCATTGAAGAGATTGCGCCACCGACATCCCGAGCTGGGCGTCGTGCCGTTCGGGCATTCCGAAGTTCTTCCACTCGAGCATGACGGAGAAATCGGTCGGTTCTTGCAGCTCGACGATGAAGACGCCGGCGCTGATCGCATGTGGTGTGCCGGCTGGCACCAGGATCGCGTCACCCACGTTGACTGCCACCCTGTTCATCGCAGCCAGGATCACGACGCTGTCCTGCTCTTCGAACCACTTATCGAGCTCCGGCAACTCGACGTCGCGATTGAAGCCGAGGTAGACGTGCGGATCGGGACCTTCGGTCCCGACGATCAACCACGCCTCGGTCTTGCCGAACGCGGATCCGAGGTGGGTCGACGCGAAAGCTCGGTCGGGGTGGCAGTGCACGGGGAGCCGTTCGCCGGCGTCGAGAAGCTTGACGAGCAAGCCGGGGTTCGGACCGAACGCCGCGTACTGCGCAGGGCTCAGGTAGGCCAGCGGGTCGGCACGGATGGCATCACGCAGCAGCGTGCCATCGGGCAACACGGTGGCGCCGTCGCTCTCGGTGCCGTCCGACGCCACGGTCGACGCGATCCAGTCCTCGGGGGCGAACCCGTCGTCTGATCCCAGTGGCCGGACGTCGGGTGGGCTGCCGCGAAACGACGCGATCTGCGGCCCGCCGCGGTAGAACTTCGGCGGCTGATTGGCGGCCAGGCTGAGCGGTTCCATGGGCGCATTCCTCCCGGTGCACCGTAGTACGCTCGCGCCCATGCGCTTCTATTGACTCCGCTGACACCGGCTTCCTCCGCAGGCTCGCCGCTTGGCGCGCCTCGTTACGGCGTGGGCGCTCATTGCCGACGCGCTGCCGATCTACCCCCTGTATGCGCTGCTGTTCGCTAGCCACGGGGTATCTCGCGGCGGCATCTCCGTACTATTCGCGATCTGGTCTGCTGTCTCGATCCTGGTAGAAGTGCCCACCGGTGCTCTGGCGGATCGTTACTCGCGGCGCAATTGCCTGGTGGCGTCGGGGGTCTTGCAGGCCGCGGGCTATGCGTGTTGGCTCGAACTGGCCGATTTCACCGGCTACGCCATCGGCTTCGCGCTGTGGGGTCTCGGCGGCTCGCTCGCCTCAGGCGCGCTCCAGGCGTTGCTGTACGACGGTCTGGCGGCCGCAGGCGCCGAGGATCACTACGCACGCATCTTCGGCCGGGTGACCGCGGCCGGGCTGCTCGGCCAGATCCCAGCAGCGGTTGCGGCCACGGTGCTTTTCGCAATCGGCAGCTATCAGCTGGTGATAGTGGTCACGGTTGGCCTGTGCCTGGTCGCGGCGGCTGTTGCGACGCAGCTGCCTGAGGCCCGTCGCGGTGTCGCCGCGGATGGTGCAGACGAGCTGGGCTTCCTGGCCAGTCTTCGAGACGGACTCGCGGTCGTGCGGCTCCGGCCGGGAGCCCGTGCCGCATTGCTGGCTGTCGCCGTCCTAACTGGCATCGACACGCTCGAGGAGTACTTCCCGTTGCTCGCCGACGACTGGGGCGTGCGCATCGACCTCATCCCGCTCGCGCTGCTCGGGATTCCGCTTGTAGGCGCCGCCGGCGCTGCGTTGGCTGGGGCGTCAGCCAGGCTGGGCCGACCGATCGTGGTCGCCGCCTTGCTCGGTATCGCCGGGCTACTGCTCGGTGCCGCGGGCCTGCTCCGCGAACCCATCGGATTGGTAGCGGTTGCGGCCTTCTACGGGCTCTACCGGCTGAGCCTGGTCGTCGTCGACGCCCGGCTCCAGCTCCACGTCGACTCGTCGACCCGAGCGACCGTCTCGTCGATTGCCGGCCTCGGTGCGGAGGTCTCGGTCTTCGGGGTGTACGCGGCCTGGGCTCTCGGCGGACCGCTGCTGATCGCCGTCCTCATCGTCGTGCTCTCGTTTGCCATGCCGTGGCTGCTAGGAATGTCCCCGCGAAAACCGGACACTGGGTGAACCATCGGACCGCGGCGCGCGTAGTGGGGCATGTCAGCCGCGCACGACGCGCGCACGCGAAAGGAAGCCTGGATATGAAGCAGCCGCTAGTCATGCGTTGGGTCGCGGCGTTTGTCTTGGTGATTGCGTTAGCTGGCTGCAAGAGCAAGTCGTCTTCCCCAGGCTCGACGACGCCGAGCGCCGGCACCGGCTCGGCAAGCGCGACCTGCGTGGTTCCCCAGAACAACGGTGGTGACCACGACGCGGACAACAACGGCGGACCCGACGATGGTGACGGCTGCGACAAGTAGTCCATCGCCTCGCACGCCGAGCTCGAGACCGAGCCGGACGTCGAGGAGCTGGCGTCGAGAGTTTGCGCTCGCCTCTGCAGCCGCAGCGATTTCCGGCGTACTTGCGGGCGGCTGCGCGTCGAAGTCGGGCATACGTCTTGATGCTTTCGGCGTGCCCGTGAATGCTCCCGTCACCCGCGCACAGCTGGCCGTATTGCCCGAGGCCAGTTTGCGTTATCCAGGATCCGTCGAGGTCAAGATAATCGGTTCGGACGAGGTGAAGACCAAGGATGCGGAGCCCGATCCCGCGTTCGCCGGCGCCATCTTGACTACTGCCGCAACCCAGTCCCAGCTCTACGCCTGGTACAGCCAATGGCTGACAGCGCGGGGATATCAACAGGTCGCCTATTACCGGATGACCGATCAAGTCTCCGGGATGGCGTGGCGCGCACCAAAGGGCCGGGAGCAAGTTCAGGTATCGGTATTCGATCCGGCCCAGCTCGCTGTGCAGCAGCACATAACCGCGCAGGCTCCGGCCGGCGGCGTTGTGTATGAAGCGGTGCTGGTCGGCTACCGCGTCAACACTCGCTGACCTGCGCGGTACGTTCCCCAAGCGAGTTTCTCTATGAGTGCCGCGCGCCCCATTTAATACACCTTTCGGGGGCTGTTATTCGGCATATGCCGGGAATATGCTGCCAACGCTCTGCACGTTCTCGGGAGGGGAGATCAGCATGACGACGATTCAGTTGCCGGAGTCTCGGCACGCGGCCGAAACCCGGCCGGTCGCCCACAGTCCGCTCGACCACACCCCGCTCGATGACGAGAAGTTGCCGCCGTTCGGCCGCATCAAGGGCGCCAAGCGCAGCGGCGACATCGTTCTCGACCGCGCGGAGTATGAGATCGACTGGTACGACAGGCGAGCCACTCGGGCGCGTATCGCTTACTGCACCATCAAGCTCGTGCAGGTGCTGTTGGCTGCGTTCGTACCGGTCGCTGCCGGGTTCAGCGCACCCAAGCTCGTGACGGGTTCACTCGGCGGCATGATCGTCGTTCTCGAAGGCGTTCAGCAGCTGTTCCGCTTCCACGAGAACTGGGTCCGGTACCGCCAGACCTGCGAAGACATGACCCGCGAGAAGTATCTCTACGCCGCGGGAGCCGGCGACTATGCCAGGTCGCCACGCCCGCGCAGGCTGCTGGCCGAGCGCATCGAGGCCCTCGCCAGCCGCGAGGCGCACCAGTGGGTGAACATGCAGAAGTCCGACGAGGGCGACCCAACCGATGGTGACCAGTCCGATCAGCCCGTGACGACACACACGGTGGCCCAGCACACAGTTTCGAAGCAGGTGCTTACGGAGCAAGTGACGTCAGCGCAGGTGACGTCAGCGCAGGTCAACACCGCGCAGGTCAACACCGCCGAGGCGGAACCGTCGGTTCCGCAGCAGGTCGTCCTACCCGGTGCCATGAAGCCGCAGTGACCCACCCTCTCAGCAGACCCACTCGAGGAGCGAACACATGCCTGATGTCGTCCGGCCTTCGCCCCTCGTAAGCGAGGGTGACCCGCAGGTCACCGAGTTGCGGTTGGCACTCGTGTGCTTCGGCGGCGTGTCGCTGGCCATCTACATGCACGGCATCACCAAGGAAGTTCATTCACTGTTACGTGCTTCGCGCGCATTCGATACAGCGCTGGCGAACGCGGGTGACGGCGATCCGTCACCCGACGCACTGTCCGAGGGCGGCACCGAGCGCGCCTACTTTGCGCAACTCGTCGAGTTGTGGCGGGCCGGCGTTCCGACCACCGCCACGGTCGACATCATCACGGGCACGTCGGCCGGCGGCATCAACGGCATTTGCCTCGCGCAGGCAGCGGTTTGTGGCAGCGGCCAAGACTCTCTGACGCAGTTATGGATGGAACGCGGCGACATCGGCGGTCTGATGCGCTACGGGTTCCTCGGCCAGCACGTCGGCGAACTCGCGACGGCGCTCGTCATGCCATGGAAGACGGGCAGCGATTGGTCGCCGCTCAAAGGCGATGACATGTGCCGGTGGCTCTTCGGCGCCCTTGCCGACATGGAGTCGGCTACCGCGACCGGCACCGCGACGTCCCTGCTCCCTGAGGGCGGCACGCTCGACCTCTTCGTCACCGCGACCGACCTTCATGGCACCGATCAGGTGCTGGCCGTCGGTGCAGGCGGCGGACTGCACGACCGCACCTACCATCGGGTCTTCGAATTCCACTACGAGCCGCATGCGGCCGGCTCGGTGTCGTTGGCTGCGAGCCGCGGCGGGGAGACCATCAACACGATCGGAAAGGGGCACGCGTGGCCGCTCGCCTTTGCGGCGCGCGCGACATCGTGTTTCCCCGGCCCGTTCCCGCCGATCAGCCTGGCTGACTTCGCCGACGCAGTGGCAAAGTTGCCGGCCAACACGGGGGAGTACAACCCCGATCGGTTCGCCGCCCTCTTCATGCCCGAGTACCGCTTGCTGCCCAACGGCAATCCGGCCAAGGCCTACATGATGGACGGCGGGGTGCTCGACAACGCGCCTTTCGACCATGCGATTGCCGCGATCGCCAGCAAGCCGGCCGGCCGCGAGGTGGTCCGTCACCTCGTCTTCATCGAGCCCGACCCAGGTGACGCATCGCCCGGAGCAAGCGTCGACCACCTGGCGGCCGCGGACGCCGATCAGTCGGCCGCCGGCGACAAGCCACCCACCTGGGCAGCCGGTGTTTGGGCTGCGCTCTCGACCATTCCGCACCACCAGCCGTTGCTCAACTCGGTTCAGCGCCTCGCCGACGTCAACGAGCAGGTGGCGACGATCGGGCGCGTCACGCGGGAGTTGGAAGACGACGTGATGGCCCAGCTGCAGCAACGTGGCGTCATGGTTCCAGACCGAGCGGCCCCGATGACCTTCGACGAACTGAAGGCGACCGCGAAGACCGTGTACGACGCAGTTCCCGAACTGGTCGGCGACCTGAACTACCGCACGTACGGGCGCCTCAAGATGCAGGCGATCGCCGAGCGGTTGGCACGAGACCTCGCCGCCAACCTCACGTACCCGCCGACGTCGAGCCAGGCCGGATTCCTGCGGGCCGCGATGGTCGAGTGGGTGCACGCGCAGCCGGCCTGGTCGGACCGGAATTCCGACGCCGTCCAGGCCTGGCTCGGCCCACTCGACCTGCCCTACCGCGAACGTCGTCTCGAGTTCGTCATCGCCGGCGTGAATGCGCTGTTCGACGAGGTCACCAGGGCGCAGGTTGCGAAGCAGGACGCCGGCACCGCGCCGTCCCGCGAGCAGCTTGCCGGTCTGAAGCAGGCAGCGTGGACCCTCCTGCTCGATGAACGCGCAAAGCCTGCCATCGCCATCAGCAATCTCGACGCCGCCGTCACCGCGTTCGCGGCGACCGCCGCGCTCGGGCAGGCCGAGCTGCTCATAGAGCCCGCACAGTGGGCGACGGACCACGCGCCGCAGATTTCTGCGCTCGTCGATGCCTACAAAGCCGAGATCGGCACGCTCACTGCCGACAGCGCCGCGAACCTATGGTCGGCGTTCCGGCAGGCTGTCGACGGCTGGGACTCAGGCCGTGGCCAAGCCAGCATCGTCGGTCGCTTCGTTGGGTTCCCGGTGTGGGATGCCTTGCTGTTCCCCGTCCAGTCGTTGTCTCGACTGCCGTTGTTCAACCCGATCCACGCGACGCGATTCAGTCCGGTCGACGCGACCGCTCTCAAGTCGTCGACGCCGACGAAACTCGAGGGCGTCGCGACGCATCACTTCGGCGCGTTCTTCACACTCGAGCGGCGCCAGAACGACTACCTGTGGGGCCGCCTCGACGGCGCCGAACTGTTGTTGCAGCTGCTGCGCCGCCAGTACACCAGCCGACGGTCTGCCGACGGTCCACCACTGCCCGAGCAGGGCGCGATCCTCAGCGCGGCAGTCGGGGCCGTGCTGGACCAGGAAGCCGCTCACCTCAAGGACGTGCCGGACCGGATCGCCGGGCTGCGCGCGCAATTGCCGCTGTCGCTCTAACGCNNCTACGGAGAAGAACGACCCGTCGCACGCCTCGACCGCCACGTTCGCGCGATTGGCCAACTCGACGCCCGCGCGCGTCGGGCTCAACGCCCACGCGCGCAGGTCGTCGGGGTGGCTCGCACGCTCGACCAGGCCGCGGCGTTCGAGCACCCGCAGCACCTGCGACGTCATCATCGGGTCGGTCGCCGCGTGGTCGGCAAGCCGGCGTTGGGTCACCGGCTCATCGCTGTCGAGCCAGGTCAGCGACGCAAGCAGCACGAACTGCACGTGCGTCAATCCGAAAGGTTTGAGAGCGGCGCGTTGCGCTGCTTGCCACCGGTTCGTCACCTGCCACAGCAGCAGCCCGGTGCTGTCGTCGGCGGTCGCATGCTCGCTCGCGAGCTTGCGCGTCATCTCGCGGTTTTGGCCTCGGCGACTGCGGCGAGGCTGTCGAGGTCGGGCTGCAGCGACTTGGCTATGCCGTTGCCGAGAATCCGGTTCCACACCCAGCCCAGCGGCCCGTCGAGCGTGACGGAGACGTCGACGGTGCAGCCACCATCATCGAGCGGGACGACGAGGTGCCGGAACGTCAGGCGCGCTCCGGCCAATCGGGAGACGTCGACAAATTCGCGGCTCGGCACCAGCTTCTCGACCACGAATTTGACCTTCGGGCCGCCTTTCGGCTTGAGCACGCCGGTGGCGCCCTCGATGAACTCGGCGGACTCGCCGTCGAGACGGACCCACTCGGTGTCGGCGTTCCATTCCGGCCACGTGCCGACATCGGCCCAGCGGTCGAAGAATGCGGTCGGGGATGCTGATGAGGCAACGTGTGCCGAAGCGATGTTTGTCATGCAAGTAGTATGCGCGCTTAGTTTTTGAGTGTCAACACCGCGCCAGCACATCGACGTCCGGCCCTGAGCCGGTGGCGCGGATCAGCGTTTGGTATAGGTGCTCAACTTGTCCTCGCCGCTCGCAGCCCGGTAGGCCTTGAGCCCCTGCTGCGTGACGGCGTTCCACTGGTACAGCTCTTGGCCGGCCGGTACCCGCCCCACATAGTGGTTGTTGTTCAGCACGAGGTGCGCGTTCTCCGCTACGCTGCCGGCCGGCGCGTCGCGGAACAGCATCACCGGTTGGCTCGGCTTGGTCGACTCGATGACGTTGTTCGTGATCGTCGTGTCGTGGACGTAGAACTGCAAGAGCAACTCGGGAGACCCATCGTTCAAGGTGTTGTTGCCGCGCAGCGTGTTGCCACTCACCGTGATGTCGAATGCCTGGCCGCGCAGTTCGTCGTAGCCGCCCAGCGACAGACCGGTGTACCGACTGCCGGTCACCAGGTTGTCCGTGACCTGGACGTCACTCGCGCTGCCCTTCGCCCACTCGGAGGCCACCTCGATGCCGATGTCGGACGTCGCTACCCGGTTGTGGGCAACCTTGATCGACCGGCCGCCGTCGATGTAGATGCCGTTGGCACAGTTGCACCAGCCGCCGTCCTCGTAATAGGCGGGGTTGCCTTCGCTGATGATGCGAGACACGGTGTTGCGCGCGATGATGCCGTTGCGCGCCTGGTTCACTCCCGTGTAGCGGGCGGCGCCGGAGATCGTCGATTCGAAGCCGATCGCGTCGATGCCGATGTTGTTGTTGTCGTGGATCACGTTGTCGACGACTGCCCAGCCGTCGACGTTTCCGTTGAGCACCAGCGATTCGCTCGCGCCGAGCACCAAGTGGTCGAGCTCGTTACCGACGATGAAGACATTCGAGAGCGGCCTCGTGGCGTTGCGGCCGTATACCGCGATCCCGTGGGCGTTCATGTCCATGCTGCCCAGCGTGGGGTTGTCGTTGCCGAGGTCATGAATGTGGTTACCCCGCAAGACGATCGAGTTGCCCGACCCGGTGATGTAGATACCGATCGGCACCTTCAGGGTCGACGTCGTCCGGTAGCCGGTAATCGTCAGGCCCTCGACGACGATGTTCGAGCTGTCGCGGATGTCGACCATGCCGCTGTCGTCGTCGGGCGGCGTGAGTCCTTTGCCGTCGAGCACTGGGTTCGCGCCGGGGGCTGCCTCCAGGGCGATGTGGCTGCGGTTGACCAGTTCGATTCGTTGCTTGGCGTACCTGCCACCGGCGAACACCACGGTGCCGCCGGCCGACCCGAGTCGATCGACGGCGATCTGGGGCGTCTTGAGGGGAGAACTCGCCGACCCGCTGTTGGCGTCGGAACCCTTCGGCGAAACGTGCAGCGTCTTCGCGCTGCGCACCGTAGCGCTTCCCGCGGCCGTGGCTGCCTGGGCCTGGACGGCGGAGGCGCCGAGCAAGATGGTCACCGAACCCGCGACGATCGCTGTCCGACGGAGTCCGCGAATCTGCGTATTGAAGATCGACATGATGCCCGTCCCAGGAGAGTGTGTCGGGAACATAGCAGCGCAGAACACCGTGCGGCCGTTTCGAAATGGAAGTGACCAATTGAGACTGCGCACTTGATCACCAGCGCGTGGTGATCGACTCCAGCGGGAAACCTACGGCGCCGGAATGCCTTGAGCCTTCGGCCCAGTCACCTGCGTAGACCAGCCGGCCAGCACATGCACGGTGACCCCCGCCCGACGCAACTCTTCGAGCGCGGACTCGTCAGCACTGTCGTCGGTAATCAGCTCGGTGACCCGCGAGATCGGGCAGATCCGGGCGAGCAACACGCGCCCGATCTTCGACCCGTCGGCGACCATGATGCATCGAGCCGACCGCTCGATCATGCATGCATTCGTGTGCGCCTCAACCTCGTCGTGGGTAGTGAGGCCGCCCTCGGCGCTGATGCCGTCGACCCCGACGACCGCGACCTCGATGTTCAGGCCCCTTAGTGTTTGCTCGGCGAACGGCCCCACGACTTCGTACGACTGCGCCCGCGCTACGCCACCCGTCATGAGGATCTTGATGCGCGGTCGCATGGCTAGCTCGGCAGCGATATTGAGTGCATTGGTGACGACAGTGAGATCAACGCGGTTGGCAATCTTGCGGGCGACCTCGCTTGTCGTCGTCCCGCCGGTGAGCCCGAGGGTCAGCTTGCCGCGCGGCAAGAGGGACGCCGCCATCGCGGCGATCTGCTGCTTTTGTTCACGGTTTTGGCCGCCGCGATATCGAACTGGCAGTTCGTACGCGACTGACTGAGCGAGCGCGCCGCCGTGCGTGCGTGCCAGTAGGTGCTGGTCCTCGAGCATTTGAAGGTCACGCCGCAAGGTCGCCGCGGACACCCCGAACTCGGCGGCGAGTTCACTAGCGTTCAGCGAATTGACCGCGGCGAGGCGCTCGAGGATGGAGGACACCCGCTCTGCGCGACGGATCGATACCTGGGTGATGGAGGCTCCTGAGCGAAAACGTGCAATCGAAATCGTTCACTTGCGCACTAATACGCAACCATTCTTGCATCGCAGGGCATCGAAAACGACACTTCGAGCGCTGGTTCTAGGGCTCTCTGCCACAACCAAAGGGTTCGGCGCAGCCCGCGCCAAACCCTCTGGTTGCGTGTTTGCCGCAGCTAGGCGGCCGCCAGGCCTGCGGCTTGATGCAGAAGCTTCGTGCAGGCAGTCAGCTGCCCCGAAACCGTGTGGGCATCAGGGTGTGCCCTGTGGAACTCTGCCTGGTCGAGCAGGTTCTTGATGCTCGTCGCCAGGGTGTCGCGCTGGCCGCCCAGCGTCGACAACGCCGCGTCTGTCGAGATGTACGCGGCGTCATTGGCACTGCTGCCGGTGGCCAGCGCCTTCGTCGCCGCGACGAGAGTGTCGCTGCCGAAGGTTCCGACGCTGGCGTTCAGCTGCTTGTAGCAATCACCGAGATCCTGCGTCCGGTCGAGCCCGCCGTCGTGGCGCAGTAGCTCGGTGATGACCCGCCCGTCGGAGACGTAGTCGTCAACGAGGCCGGCCAGATAGAGGATGGTCGGGCGCACGTCGGTCTCGTCGGCCCAGGTGCCCTTGGTGCTGAACTGCGGCACGCTCCCGCCGCCGTTCGGAGCGTTCACTGCCGGACTGTTGGCCGGCGAGTGTCCGTCGATACCGTCGTGCGCGACGTTCGGACCGACGAACGCCGACCAGGTGATGTTGATGTCAGGGCTGTAGTAGCCATGGTTCCAGGCAAATCCGGAGTTCACCGCCACGCAATCGACGGCCGGAGTCGTCGACGCGGTGCAGTTGGGGAACGCCGCGTCGAAGTAGTAGTCAGGCTTCGGGAAAACCGTGATGGTCGGCGTCCGCAGTGGATCTGCTGTCTGCAGATGCAGGATTTCCTGCTCGGTGGCACCAGCCTGGTAGTTCACCACCTTCTCGGCCGCCACTCCGCTGTAGGGATTGCTGGCCGTGATGGAGGCCAGGTCGCGCTCGAGCTGGCGGACCTCCGGCGCGTTCGCGGCCGGCTGTCCGTGGACGTAGATCGCGGCACCCTGCGGCTCGACGTCGAAGGTGGTGGTGTCGCCAGTCTCCTTGCTGAGCAATTGCGGAAGGTTGGTCTGCAGTTCGCCGACCTGGTTGTGCGCGTAGCGGCACGGAGTCGTGACGCCGTCGCATCCGACCGGGTCGGATGGCTGCACGGCCCGCCCGACGTTCACGCCGTCGAAGTGGTCGTTCTCCTCCGAACCGATCACGAACAGCGTGTTCTTCGGGGTGATGCCGTCCTTGCTCAACCTGTCGAGGAACTTCGCGAAGGCCTGGTCGTAACGCTGCGCGTTCTCGGTGAAGCAGGCGTCGCCGGGGGCGATTGCGTTCCCGAATGCCTTCGCATCGGCCGTCGTGCAGTTGAAGCTCCAGTCCTTGCGTTCGTGGATGTCGGCGATGTAGCCGTAGGTCACCGGGACGCCGGCCTCCTGCATCGAGGCGAGCATTGCCAGGCTCTGTGACGCCGTCGGGCTGAAGCCGGGCGAGCCCACGTTGCCGCGGAAATCGGCGATCTCGCGGTTGTCGAGATCGACCAGGTTGCCAGCGGCGTCGGCGGCGCGGTACGGCGCCGGCGGAGCCGCGTGACTGGTCACGAGAGGTTGGATGAACTTATGGCCGAACAGCGCCTTGTACGTCGCCGAGCCCGGGTTGTTCGCGGGTGGCGGCGTGTCGGTCACAGCGCCGTCGGCACTGTTGCACGTCGTGTCGGTAAGGCCGCAATGGATCGCCTCGCCGATGAACGCGCTGCTCACGTTCGCATAGGTTCCTAGATCGGGCGTCGTGCCGAACACCGTCGGGATGTCACCGGTGTTTTCGAGAACCATGTTGGCTGTCGAGAACGCACCAACGGAGCAACCCGCCTTGTTGAAGGCCACCCACGGTTCGGGCGTGGTCTGGTTCGGTGCGGTAGCCGACGCCGGAACTGTCGGCGAGTACACCATCGACGGTGCGGTGTCGTTCGTCGACGCCGCATGCGTCGCAGCGTTGATGACGGGGGAGTTCCAGTAGGTGAATGACGCGTCTGGCTCCGTCGTCCCGTCGGGCTTGAACGTCTTGTACGAGTTGCTGACCGGCTGGCCATGCCGATCGCCGTACAGGCCGCTGTAGATCGCGAGAGAGTCCTCAGCCGTGTGCGCGATCAGAGGCGTGTGCATGTTCGACAGGATCGTGCCGTTGCTCTTCAGGAAGTTGTACAGCGCCGGCATCTGCTCGAGATCCGACGGCACGTTCGGGTTGTCCCTGAAGAAGTGCACGTTGTCGAACGTGATGTTGATGACGTGCTGGACGCCGTTGCCGAGCGAGCATGATGACGTCGACGCGCTAGCGCCGAGAACGCCGCTTGCCCGGTTGGACGCCTGGCTCGGCAATGCGGTCATTACGGTGGCGCCGAGCGCGGCGAGGCCGGCACCTGCGGCGACCATGCGGCGAGCTTGATTTCGCATCATTTCTCCCGTTCTGCCCGATGAATGGGGAGACGCTATCGGGGCGGGCTTACGTGACGGAAGCCGTGGTATGAACGATTTGCGAAACCTTGCCGACAAGCGCAACTAATCGCGTTGCGGGGCAGTCTCCGAGCGCCTAGCGTTGCCGAGCGGGATGACTTCTCACCTCGTGGCGCTCTGCTTCGATGCGTTTGACCCGCCCCGTCTCGCGCGCTTCTGGGGCGGCGTCCTGGGCTGGGAGATGGCCGACAACCCCCACGACGGCATCGCGCTCCTGCCGAGTGATGACACCGGGTTCCGGATCCGATTTCTTCCTACCCAGGAGCGGAAGGCCGGCCAGAACCAGATGCACTTCGATCTGACGAGCACGTCTCTCGAAGACCAGCAGCAGACGGTGGCACGGTCGCTCGGACTCGGTGCCCGGCATATCGACATCGGTCAGCGCCCGGAGGAGGGTCATGTGGTGCTCGCCGACCCCGAAGGCAACGAGTTCTGCGTCATCGAGCCGGGCAATAAATTCCTTGCCGACTGCGGATTCATCGGAGCGGTCTCGTGCGAGGGATCGCAGGAGGTCGGGTACTTCTGGAGCGAAGCGCTGGGCTGGCCGTTGGTCTGGGACCAGGACCAGGAGACCGCGATCCGCTCGCCATATGGCGGTCCGAAGATCACCTGGGGCGGCCCGCCGCTGAAGCCGAAGACCGGGAAGTACCGGCTGCATTTCGACCTCGTCCCACCCGCCCACGGTGATCAGCAAGCCGAGGTCGACCGCCTCATCTCGCTCGGGGCGGCTCACATCGACATCGGCCAGGGCGAGGTCAGCTGGGTGGTGCTGGCCGACCCCGATGGCCATGAGTTCTGTGTGTTGACCCCCCGATAGCGACCCGCTGTACACCTCGCTAGAGCTGCGCCGGCTCGGCTTGAGGTGCAGGCCCAGGCGCGCCATAGCGCAGGCCGTCCATCAGCAGAGAGACGAGGCGCCGGGCCTGCTCCTGCCAGCCCGCCTGGTCGCTGACCATGCAGATGCCTCCGAGCGCGCGGATGAGATCGCTCCCGTCGACGTCCGCGCGAATGCGGCCTGTCGCGGCGGCGGCCTCGACCAATGCGTCGACTGCCGTCCGGATGCGCTGATGGACGTAGGCGAACAGATCAACGTGGCTGTCCGCAGCCAGCTTGAGGGTCGACGCGAGGCCACGCTTGGTCGCTATATAGCCGACGAAATCGCGCATCCAGGTCTCGAGGGCGAGGTCGGGCTCGTTCTCGGCGAGCAGCCGGTCGGCCTCGTCACACAGCCGCTCGACCCCACGGCGGTAGGCCGCCTCGACGAGGGCGTCGCGGGTCGGGAAGTGGCGATACAGCGTGCCGATGCCGACTCCGGCTCGGCGGGCGACGTCTTCCAGTGAGGTGTCGGTGCCCTTCTCGCCGAACGCCGCCGCAGCGGCTTCGAGCAGGGCGTCGTGGTTGCGCTTGGCGTCGGACCGCTGCGCGCGGATCGACTCCTGCGTCGGCTGCGCTGCCATCAGACACCTCCCAAGAAATGACTTGCTAAACGGAGGTAGCCTCCGTATTGTTACTGGAGGCACCCTCCACTTCGTACATCATCCATCCAGGAGGCCTGGAATGCCAGTCGACACATCCACCAAAATCGGCGCCGCGATCAAGGCCCCGACCCGTCGCTCCGGCGCGCTGGCCGTCATCCTGATCGCGCAGCTGATGGTCGTCCTTGACGCCACGATCGTGAACATCGCGCTCCCCAAGATCCAGACCGCGCTGTCGTTCAGTCGCGCCGACCTGTCCTGGGTGCTCAACGCCTACTCGCTGACGTTCGGTGGCCTCTTGCTGTTGGGCGCGCGCAGCGGCGATCTCTTCGGCCGCCGGCGGATCTTCCTTGCGGGCATCGCGCTCTTCACAGTCAGTTCGCTGGCCGGCGGGTTCACGACGTCGGCGAGCTTGCTCCTCCTCGCTCGCGCCATGCAGGGGGTAGGGGCCGCGTTTGCGTCGCCGTCCGCGCTGGCTCTGCTCATGGTGATGTTCCGTGAGGGCGCCGAGCGCACCCGCGCGATCGCTCTCTACACGGCGGTCTCGATCGGCGGCAGCGCCGTCGGTTTGATCGCTGGCGGAATGCTCGTCCAGTGGACGTCGTGGCGCTGGGTGTTCTTCGTGAACGTCCCCATCGGAATCGCGCTGCTCGTCATGGCCCGTCGCGACCTGCCGGAGACCGATCGGCACGTGGGACGCATCGACTTCCCCGGCGCCTTGACGTCGACCATCGGTATGGCCGCGCTCGTCTATGGCTTCGTGCGGGCGGCGTCCGACGGATGGCGTGACCAGGGCACGGTCATCGCGTTCGTCGTCGGTGTGGTCTTGCTGGCGACCTTCGCGCTCGTCGAAAGCCGTGCGGCGACGCCGATCACACCACTGCGGTTGTTCGCCGACCGCGACCGCACCTTCTCGTACCTGACCCGCCTCGTGCTCGTGGGCGGCATGTTCGGGATGTTCTTCTTCTTGACCCAGTTCTTGCAGGACGTGCTCGGCTACAGCCCGCTCTCCACCGGCCTCGCCTTCCTGCCGTTGACGGTGGCACTGTTCGCGGCGTCGCAGTTCAGTGCGCGAGTACTCATCGGGAAGCTTGGCGCGAAGCGGGTCATGGTCGGTGGCCTCAGCACGTCGACGGTCGGGCTGCTGCTGCTCACGCAGGTGTCGGAGACGAGCAACTACGGGTTGGTTCTCGTAGCGCTACTGCTCTTCGGTATCGGCAACGGGCTGGCGTTCGTGCCGCTCACTTCGGCGGCGTTGGCAGGCGTCGCGCCCGCCGATGCCGGTGCGGCATCTGGGCTCGTGAACGTCATGCAGCAGGTCGGCGGCGCACTTGGCCTGTCCGTCCTGGTGACCATCTTCGGAACGGCGGCACGCTCGGCGAAGGCGCATGCCGTCGCAGGCCCGCGCGGCGACGCTCACACGTTCGTCTACGCGGCCGACCGCGCGTTCCTCGCTGCTGCTCTGCTGCTCGTGATCGCAGTCGGCCTCGTTTCCAACATGCGGTCACGGCCGCGGGTGCCCGATACGGTCGAGTCAGCGGAAATCGCCGAGCTCGAGCCGGTCGGGGCTGGCGGCTAGCGGGTGGTCTGCACCGAGATCCACGAAAGGGATCGGCGGCCCGGGCGGTAGGGCGACCTGAGTTCCTTGGCGATGACGGCGGCCAGGCCTTGTGCCTGAGCCGCCGTCATTACTGCGTCGGGGTCGTCGGCCCACGTCGGGCTCGTCAGCCATGACGAACCGCTGAGCCGCAACGATTCGAGTAGTGCTCGCCGCTCGACGAACGGCAGCGCGGCAGTCGATCGGTTGTCGAGATGCAGCACGTCGAAGACCACGTACGTGACCGGGACTTGCCGCACCAGCTGGCGAATCTGCGACGGTGACGTCGCGTTCGTGCGCGACTCGAGTAGCGCCCGGCTCGGCCGGTTGTTCTGGTCGAAGGCCACGAGTTCGCCGTCGAGAACAACCTGGCGTGATCCGAGCTTCGCGGCCAGCTCGCGCAACTCGGGAAACCGCGCCGTCAGGTCGTCGTTATCGGCCGACAACGCACGCGGGCGGCCACCATCGACATAGACGACAGCCCGGACACCGTCCCAGCTCATCTCGTAGCTGTAGTTGCTCAGCGGCGCGGGGAAACGCTTCCGCTCGACCGGCAGCATCGGGCGGATCAGTGCCGGCAGTGCCTCGAAACCCTCCGCGGGCGGGTCCATCCGGTGAATCATCCAATTCTTGCCGCCGGTCTTGAACAAGACGTAGCGGCCGGTGGCGCGCGAGCCGTGAAGGACGAACTTGACCTCGCGCTCGCTCCATTTCTCGGTCTCGTACGTGCCGCGATCCCAGATGAACATCTGTCCGCCGCCGTATTCGCCCTGCGGGATTTCGCCATGAAACGCGGCGTACTCCATGGGGTGATCCTCGGTGTGCACCGCGAGGTGATTGGTCTCTCGGTCGAGCGGAAGACCTTTCGGGACCGCCCATGACACGAGGACGCCCCCGCGTTCGAGCCGCAGGTCCCAATGCAACGCGGTGGCGTGGTGTTCCTGGATCACGAACGTGTTGCCGTCGCCCTGATTCGTGGCGTTGTCCTGCGGAACGGGCTCGGGCGTGCGGCGCGGATCGCGCTTCTTGCGGTAGGTCTCGAGGGCATCAGGAGCCATGACCTACCTGTACCAAATGAGCCGGCCGTTTACGCCACGTTTCGTCGGCCCGGCGCCTGTCCGAACAGCGTGATGAAGACCTCGTCGCGGAAATCGGCGGACAGTTCGATGGCGCGCGCGTCGTCGTCGGCGGCGATGGCGGCGTTGATCTTTGCGGTGTACGCCTCTCTGATCAGAGCTATCTCGGCGTGCGTGTGTTCGTTCTCCATGACGATCCTTTCGACGGTAGGCAGCTCTGTGAGAGCCGTCACACGTGCAGTTCCAGTCTCCCCGTTGCATCGGCACCGCGACAGCCACACCGGTTAAAACCAGGAAAAGACTGCGTGACTTGCGGACGTCGGGCAGCGCGAGACGGCACTGGCCTCAGGGCATCGAGTCGGCGGCAGGTGCTGGGATCGTGGCGGTGACCAGTTCCCACGCGCGGTCGAGGCCGGCGGCGAGACATCCCTTGACGACGGCGTCGGCGCCGAGCGCGCTCATCTTCACATCGGGAAGCACCGGCGCAAGCATCTTGAGCTCGGCCTCGACGGCTTCCATGAACCCGGGCGCCTGGCCGATGCCGCCACCGAGCACGATCAGTTCGGGATCGACCACGGTGACGACCGCGCAGATCGCCTTGGCGACGAGCAGCGCTTCCTCCGCGACCACAGCCGCGGCGCCGGCGTCGCCCTCGGCCGCGGCGCTGAAGACCTGCTGGGCGGACGCCGCATCGCGCACGCCCGCCCGCTTGGCAGCGCGAACCACCGCGGCCGCGGTGGAGGCGGCCTCGAAGCTGCCGCGTTGGCANNGTCTTCGACGTCGGCCCCATGCCCCTCGGAGAACGGCAGGTAGCCGATCTCGCCCGCCGCACCATGGGCGCCGCGGTGGAGCTTGCCACCGAGCACGAGTCCCATCCCGATGCCGGTGCCGATCGAGACGAACGCGAAGCTGTCGACGTCGCGGCCGTGGCCGTGCGCGCGCTCGGCGAGCGCGGCGACGTCGATGTCGTTCTCGACCATGACGGTGACTCCGAACGCTTCTCGTAGCTCCACGAGAACCGAGGGTGAATCCCAGCCGGGAAGGTTGCCGGCCAGCGCGAGCGCGTCACGTTGGGGGTCGTAGACGCCCGGGCTGCCGATCACGGTCTGCGTCACGTCGGCTGGCGTGAGCTCAGCTTCGGCCAGCAGGGCCTTGGCCAGCGCCAGCAATTCGGTAACGCGGCCGTGCCCATCGGTGGCCTTCGCCCGCGAAGACGACTTGCTTCGTATCGTTCCGGACATGTCGGCAATTGCGCCGCGAAGATATTGGCGGCCTACATCGAGCCCCAGCACGAAGCCGGCTTCGGGCCGCACCTCGTACAAGATCGCGGCTGGGCCTGGCACGCCGGTCCGGAGCCCGGCCGCGCGCACGAGACCGGCGCGCTCGATATTGGCGAGCGCGAGCGAGACCGTCGGCTTCGACAGGCCCGAGATCCTGGCGAGATCGGCTCGGGACAGCGGTCCACCGCGCCGGATGTGGTCGAGCATCACCTGCTCGTTCATGGCACGGATCAGTTGCGGACGGGCGGCCGACATGCCACCGGCTACTACCGACACGTCGGTCTCCTCAGCTCTCGGTGATCGTACTGAACCTGTTATCAACGAGCCTTGCGTTCGCCATAATCGATAGGTTACTTTCCTAACAATCTTCCATGGTGCGAGAGGGAATGCCAGTAGATGACGCGGTCACCGGTCGTGCTGGGCCTCGATTTCGGCGGTACGAAGATCGCCGTCGCGATCTGTGACCTCGCTGGTGTCCGGATCGGCGGCACCGTCGTCGAGAGCAACGCGGACGCCGGCGCAGTCATGGCCCTCGAGCGTGCGGTGGCGACGGCTCGGGACTTGCTCGCTGCCGCGGCGCCTGATCGGGAGCTCATCGCGGTCGGCGCGGCGACGTTCGGAATCCCGTTCGACGATCGCGTCGAGCTCGCCCCGGCGATACCGGGGTGGAGCACGCTCGCATTCGGCCGCGAGCTCCGCGCAGCTTTCTCCGGCGTCCAGCTCCGGATGGCGACCGACGTGAAGGCGGCTGCAATAGCGGAGCTTCGCTGGGGGTCGCTGATCGGCTGCGACCCAGCCATCTACCTCAACCTGGGCACCGGGCTTGCGACGGCCATCGTGGCCGGCGGCGCCGTGATCAGCGGCGCGCACGGCGCCGCCGGCGAGATCGGCTACAACCTGCGCGACGCTGCCGACGTCGGCCTCGCGCTGTCCGACCGGGTGGCCCTCGAGGACGTCGTGAGTGGCCGGGCGCTGGCGGCTGTGGCGAGCGCCGAGTTGCGCGAGCGGCTCACGTCAGCCGAGGTCTTCGAGTTGGCTGACACCAGTCCCGCCGCGGCCGCGATCGTCGAAACGTTCGTTCACGAACTCGCACAGCACGTCGTCAATCTGACGATCGCTATCGATCCGGTGCGGGTCGTGGTCGGCGGCGGCATGGTCAGGTCGTGGTCGCGTATCGCGCCGACTCTGCGGCGCGCGCTCGACGCAGCGGTGCCCTTTCCGCCAGAGCTTGTTGTGGCGGAGTTTCCGTTCGACGCGGCGCTCATCGGGGCGCTCGCATTGGGTGTCGAGGCGGCCGGTGCCGTCCTCGGTGAGGAGGCGCTCGCATGACCTGCACGCCTGCTCGACGTCCGTGTGTCTGCGGCCGTCCAGATCGGTTCCACACATCACCATTCCGGTACGGCCGATTTCCCGGCAGGCACGGCGCCTGCCGCACAAGCAGTGAGGGGCTAACACGATGAGGCGCATCAAGGGTGCCGCCATCGCAGTTACGGCCGGCCTATTGGCGGCCGCATGTGGCAGCAGCAAACACAGCACCACGACGCCGAGCGCGACCGGCAGCAGCACACCTCCCGCGGCCACGACCAGCGCGCCGGTCGCGTCGAGTTCGGCTCCGGCAACAGCTCCTGCGGCATCCGGCAGCGTCGCCGCGGCGACTCACAAGCAGGGCGGCACGCTCACGATCTCCAACGAGCAGGGCCAGACCTGGACCTGCCAGTTCAACCCATTCAACCCAGCGGTCAACGCCGAAGCCAATGGTTACGTGTACGAACCGCTCGTCTACGTCAACCCGCTCCAGAACGCCAAGGAGACGCCGATGCTCGCGTCGTCCTACACGTGGAATGCCGACAAGACGTCGATCACCTTCACCACTCGCGACGGCGTCAAGTGGAGCGACGGTCAGCCGTTCTCTGCGAAAGATGTCGCGTTCACGTTCAATCTCATGAAGGCCACGCCCTCGACCGACCTGTACTCGCTGTGGACCGGTGCCGGCCTGACCAGCGTCGTGGCCCCCGACGACCACACGGTGACCTTGACCTTCAAAGCCCCTGCACAGCCGTACTTCTACAGCTTTGCCGACCAGGTCGTGATCGTCCCGCAGCACATCTTCTCGACCGGTGACGCCGCTGCGAAGCCGGACGCGTGGCCGGACCCGACGCCCATTGGCACCGGACCGTTCATGGTGAAGCCGTGCACGCCGAACAACATCACGTACGTTGCCAACCCGACGTACTGGCAGACCGGCAAGCCGTACATCCAGAAGGTCGAGTACCCGGCCTATCTCGACAACAACCCGGCCAACCTCGACCTCGCCAGCGGCAAGGCCCAGTGGGGTGGCCAGTTCATCCCCGACATCGACAATTTCTACGTGAAGAAGGACCCGACCAACAACCACTACTGGTTCGCACCCGTGGTGAACGTCGCGCTCTACCCGAACCTCGACCCGTCGCATAAGGCAACCAGCACCCTCGCCGTCCGGCAGGCGATGGCACTGGCGATCGACCGCGACCAGGTCTCGAAGATCGGTGAGAGTGGCTACCAGCCTCCCGCCAACCAGACCGGCATCGTGCTGCCTACGTTCAAGGACTACTACGACCAGGCAGCGGCCGACGCTGCGGGCTACGGCAAGGTCGACATCGCGAAGGCCAAGACGCTGATGGAAGGCGCCGGCTACTCGAGCTCGAAGACTCTCAACCTCAAGGTCATCACGGTCACCGGCTACACCGACTGGGACGCATCGCTCGCGGTCGTCAAGCAGAACCTCAAGCAGATCTACATCAACTTGACGATCGCCGACGAAGCGCAGCAGACCTACGACGACCAGCTCTACAAGGGCAACTACGACCTGGCCTACTACGGACAGGCGGCCGGCCCGACGCCGTACACCGAGCTCCGCGAGATTCTGCAGTCCGACAACTCGGCACCGATCGGTACCGACGCGTCGTCGAACTACGAGCGCTACAAGAACCCTGACGTCGACGCGCTGTTCGTGAAGTACGCCAGCGCGACCGCCGACGAGCAGAAGGCGATCATCAAGCAGATCTCCGGATACATGCTCAAGGACATCCCGGTCATCCCGACCACGGAGTCCGTGAACTGGTTCCAGTACAGCACCAAGGACTTCGACGGCTGGCCGACGGCGGACAACCCGTACGCGCAGGCGGCGCCGTACAACATCCCGGACGCCGAGCAGATTCTGCTCAATGTCTGGTCGAAGTCGGCTCAGTAGTCCTTAGATAAGTCGTGCGGGAAAGGTCGTCCCCGAGGGTGAGCACAAGGAGTTGGTCGCAGTGAGGTATCTCGTGCGGCGTCTCGGCTTCTTCGTGCTCACCCTCTGGGCGGCACTCACCCTCAACTTCTTCATTCCCAAGATGATGCCGGGCAGCCCTGCGAACGTGATCAGGGACCGCACGCGCGGCGTCCTCAAGCCAGATGCGATCAACAGGCTGCTCACGTCGTTTGGCTACAAGCCAGGGCAGAGCCTTGGCGGTCAGTACGTCGACTACTTCAAGAACATGCTCACCGGCCACTGGGGTGTGTCGATCGGCTCGTCGCTCGGGGTTCCGGTCACCAAGCTGATCGGTCAGGCGCTGCCATGGACCCTCGGCCTGGTCGGCCTCGCCACGATCCTCGCCTTTGTCGTCGGGACGTTGATCGGGATCGTGGCCGGATGGCGCCGTGGAGGCGTGCTCGACTCGGTGCTCCCGCCGGTGTTCGTCATCACATCGGCGCTGCCCTACTTCTGGGTCGCGTTGATGTTCATCCTGATCTTCAGCGTTTCGACGCACGGGTTCCTGCCGAACGACTTCAACTACGGCGAGGGCACCCATCCGGGGTTCTCCGGTGGCTTCCTCCTCAGTGTGCTGAAGCACGGCGTCCTACCGGCCGCGACGATCGTCATCACCGCCGTCGGCGGCTGGATCCTGACGATGCGCAACAACATGATCACAACCCTCGCCGAGGACTACGTCCGCATGGGCCGGGCGAAGGGCATCTCCAACCGCAAGATCATGTTCAACTACGCGGCCCGAAATGCTTTCCTGCCGAACCTGTCGGGATTTGCGATGTCGCTGGGGTTCGTACTCGCGGGGGCGATCCTGGTCGAGTACGTGTTCAACTACCAGGGCATGGGCTACATGTTCTACAACGCGACGGTCGGGCACGACTACCCGCTGATGAGCGCGCTCTTCATGCTCTACACCGTTGCGGTACTCGTCGCCGTCCTGATCTGCGACTTCGCGACCTTCATGCTTGATCCGCGCGCGCGGGCGAAGGGTTAGGCGATGAGTGCGATTCTGCTTGACACCACGCCCGCCGCTGGAGCGCCGAAGGCCGCCAGACGTCATACTGGTGGCGGCCTGATCACGGCGATTCGCGGGAACAACAAGGCGAAGATCGGTGTGGCACTATTTCTGGTCTTCGCGATCATGGCCGCGTTTCCGCACCTCGTCACGATGCTCGAGACCACCAGCGCCCACCCGAAGCAGGTCGCCACATTTGAGGGGCGCCTGCATCCTGGTGCGCATCACTGGCTCGGGACGACCGGCCTCGGCGAGGACATCTTTGCCCAGCTCGTCTATGGCACCAGGCAGTCGATGGGCATTGCGCTGATCGCGGGGCTGTTCGCGACGATTCTGTCGGTGATTATTGGAGTTTCGGCCGCGTACCTCGGTGGCATCGGCGACGACCTCTTGTCGTTCATCACCGACGTCTTCCTCGTCATCCCAACGTTCCCGCTCATCATCGTGCTTGCGGCATACGTCGGTAAGGGCAGCTTCTGGGTCATCGTCGTCGTCCTCGTCGTCACCGGCTGGTCGTACGGCGCGCGTCAATTGCGGGCGCAGACGTTGTCGCTGCGCAACCGCGAGTTCCTCGAGTCCGCGCGCGTGCGCGGTGAGCGCCGGTCATACATCATCGTGATGGAGGTCCTGCCGACGATGAGTTCGCTGATCCTGGCGAACTTCCTTGGCGCCGCGTTGTACTCGGTGCTCGCGGCTGCCGGACTGCAGTTCCTCGGACTTGGCGACACCGCGGCAAACAGCTGGGGCACGATGCTGTATTGGGCTCAGAACCAAAATGCCCTGCTCGGCGGACTTCCGGCCTGGGAAATCGTGCCCGGATTGTGCATCGCCCTGCTGGGAGCCTCATTCGCACTCCTCAACTACGCGTTCGACGAGAT
>PLCK01000058.1 GCA_003134755.1 Actinomycetota bacterium
CCCAACTCGTCGATGAGGTCTTGGACGATGCCCTCGTACACCTGTCGACTCGCTACAGGCCAAGACCGGGAAGGCCCTTGGCCAGCGGCCCCATCGTCTGAGCCTGCAGCTGGGCGGCGGCTGTCCTCGCGTCGCGGACGGCGGCCAGCACAAGATCGGCGAGCGTTTCGGTGTCTTCGGGGTCNNCGGTGACGGTCGCCTTCACCAGTCCGCCCCCGGCGGTGCCCTCGACTCGGGCCTCTGCGAGCTGCTCCTGGGCAGCCATCAATTGCTGCTGCATCTGGGCAGCCTGCTTGAGGAGCTGCTGAAGGTCGGGGCCCTGCGTCATGGGCCGAGCCTACGGTGTCGCCGTTGCGGTCTCGGGCCGCGTGGCCGCGTGTCAGCATGGGGGTATGTCGAGACGAGGTCGCACGGCCCGCCGCAGCTGGGTCGGGCGCCGCGCCAGGGTAGCGATGGTTGTGGCCGCCCTGTCCGCGCTGGCCGCATGTTCGGCGTCGAAGCAAGCCGCGCAGGTGAATCCGACCCCTAGCGATTCGTCGGCGTCCTCGGTCGGCGCCTCGGCCTCCGCGTCGGCTGTTAGCAGCGCGGCCAGCTCGCCGCCCGCGGTGCTGGATGCCGCCTCGAGTGCGCCCGACTCGGGGTCGCCCATCGGCAGCGGTTCGCCCAGCTCCTCGGCGTCCGCCTCGGCCTTGGTGCCGCACAAGGCGTTGGCAACCGCGTCAGCCCGCCCGGTTCAAACAAAGACGGCTGCGCCGCCCCCTCAACCAACGCCGCAGCCCAGCACAGCGCCGCCGGCCGGAAGCGGCTCGCTGGCAGGCAAGGTGATCGTGCTCGACCCGGGGCACAACCTGAACAACAGCTCGTCGATCAACCAGATCGTCAACGCGGGCAACGGGGTCTTCAAGGCGTGTGACACGACGGGCACCGCGACGAACGGCGGGTATCCCGAGCACGCGTTCACTTGGGACGTCGCGAACCGGGCGGCCGCGATCCTGCGCGCTCAGGGCGCCACGGTGATCTTCACCAGGTCGTCGGACGGCGGCATCGGCCCGTGCATTACGGTGCGGGCACAGATCGGCAACGACGCCCACGCCGATGCGTTCATAGCGATCCACGCAGACGGCGGACCGAGCGGCGGTCACGGCTTCTTCGTCATGCAGCCGCCGCCGAACAACCCGAATGTGAACCCCGGCAGCGCGCTGCGGTCGCGGGTCCTGGCCACGATGATGCACGACGTCTTCCACGCGACGGCCGGGATCCCGTACTCGTCCTACATCACGAACGGCTACTACCCAGACGACGGGCACACCGGGACGATCAACCTGTCGCACGGTCCGGTCATCACGATCGAGTGCCTGAACATGCGCAACGCAGCCGACGCCGCAATCGCCACCGACCCGAACGGCAGGCAGCGCGTCGCCGCAGGTATCGCGGCTGGGCTCACGGCCTTCCTGACCAGCTGACAGGCTTCGACGGTGAGCGAGACCGAGTCCGAGCCGGCACAGACGCCGTGGCATCGCTACGTGCGGGCGCCTATTCGCAGCTTCTCGCGCACCGAGACCGGCGGAGCGGCGGTGTTGCTTGCCGGAACGATGGCCGCGCTGATCTGGGTCAACGTTGACGCCGCGTCGTACGACCAGGTGTGGCATACGACCCTGTCGGTGCAGCTGGGCCACAGGGGTGTCAGCCAGGACCTGCACGGCTGGGTAAATGCGGGGCTCATGACGCTGTTCTTCTTCGTGGTGGGTCTCGAGGCGAGACGCGAGTTCGACCTCGGCGAGCTCCGCGAACGGCGCCGGGTGACGCTGCCGCTGCTCGCCGGCGTCGCGGGCATGCTCGTTCCGGTCGGGTTGTATCTCGCTGTGAACGCCGGCAGGCACAGTGCGCACGGCTGGGGTGCAGTGATGTCAACGGACACCGCGTTCGCACTAGGCATGCTGGCACTGGTCGGTCCGCGCTTCCCCGACCGGCTGCGCACCTTCATGCTCACCGTCGTCGTCGTCGATGACATCGTCGCGCTGATCGTCATCGCCACGGTCTACACCGCACATCTGAAGGCGACTCCACTGTTCGTCGCGCTGGGGCTCTTCGCAGTCGTCCTCGCCGTCCGGGCCAAGAAGGTCAGGCGCGGGCAGCTCTACGCGCTGCTCGGCGCGACGATCTGGGTCGCACTGTTCAAGTCCGGCGTCGACCCGGTCGTCATCGGGCTAGGGCTCGGCTTGCTGACGTACGCGTATCCCGCCGCCAGGCCCGAACTCGATCTCGCGACCGAGGGCTTCCGCCAGTTCCGCGAACAACCGACCGCAGCGTTGGCCCGGCAGGCGCGGGCGGGCGTCGACCGCGCGATCTCGCCGAACGACAGGTTGCTCCAGTTGTATCAACCCTGGACGAGCTTCGTCATTGTCCCGCTGTTCGCGCTCGCGAACGCCGGCATTCCGATCAGCGGCCATTTCCTCGCGAAAGCAGCGACCTCGCCGATCGCGCTCGGCATCGTCGTCGGCTACGTGCTCGGCAAACCCATAGGAATCATCGGGACGTCGTGGCGGGTCGCAGCGGTCACGCGCAGGCGACTGCGGCCACCGGTGGGCTGGGTTGCCGTCGCGGGCGCGGGGACTATCGCCGGCATCGGCTTCACCGTGTCGCTGCTCATCGCGTCGCTGGCCTTCACCGGCACCGACCTCCAGGTCGCGAAGGCGGGCGTCTTGGCGGCCGCCGTGCTGGCCTCATCCCTGACCTGGCTGATATTCCGCCTTACCGAACGGCTGCCGAAGCGGCTGCGCATCATCGCCCTGCTTGGCCGCTCGCAGGCAATCGTCGACCTTGCCGACCCGGTCGACGTCGAGCGCGATCACATCCGCGGTCCGCACGAGTCGCTGGTCACGCTGCTCGAGTACGGCGATCTCGAGTGCCCGTACTGCGGCCAGGCCGAACCCATCGTGCGCGAGTTACTCGCCGACTTCGGCGACGTCCGGTACGTATGGCGGCACCTGCCGCTGACCGACGTGCATCCGCACGCCCAGCTGGCTGCGGAGGCGACCGAAGCGGCCGCTGCTCAGGGCGCCTTCTGGCCGCTGCACGATCTGCTGCTCACGCATCAGGACGCACTGCGGACACCCGACCTGGTTCGCTACGCCAGCGAGCTGGGGCTCGACGTCGACCGGTTCCGCGACGACCTGCGCAACAAGCTGGGCGCCGCGCGGGTCGCGAGCGATGTCGACAGCGCCGACCTGAGCGGCGTCTCGGGCACACCGACCTTCTTCGTCAACGGACGGCGGCATCATGGCGCGTACGACATCGCGTCACTGAGCGCTGCCGTCAAGGCGGCCGGCGCGCGGGCGACAATAAGCTGAGGGCTCCCGCCAGCCTGACCGGCTGGCGCGTTGCCGGACGTTCACCTAACGGTCACCTGCCGGTCGCCCGAGTCGTAGCGGCACGTTACCGGCGTTGGGTCAGCTTGGCTCCGAACCGTCAGCGGTGGCGGTCAGTCAGGAGACAGCAGACATGCATCCATTTCCACGCCCGGCGCGAGGACTGCGCAAGACCGCGTCCCGGGCAGCTCTGCTCGGATCGGCTTTCGCACTCACGATTCCGGTCGCGGCCAGCGCAGTCCAGCCCAGCGCGCCGACGTCCGCCAGCGCCACGACCACACCGATCAAGCACCTCGTCGTGATCTTCCAGGAGAACGTCTCGTTCGACCACTACTTCGGCACCTACCCAAGGGCCGCTAACACCTCGGGCGAGACCTTCAAGGCGGCGAAGAACACCCCTGCCGTGAACGGCCTCACGAACACGCCCGGTGTCGGTGGCGTCGGCAACCTGCTCACCAACAATCCGAACAAGGACGCCGGGGGGAACCAGGTGAACCCGCGCCGCTATGACCCGGCCAACATCAACGACGTCCTTACCTGTGACCAGGACCATGGCTACGGCGACGAGCAGAAGGCGTTCAACGGCGGCGCGATGGACAAGTTCGTGACCACCGTCGGAACCGGCTCAGGTAAAAGCGGCACCGGCCAGGCATGCGCCGCGAGCGACGTCATGAACTACTACGACGGCAACACGACCACCGCATTATGGAACTACGCGCAGCAATACGCGATGAGCGACAACTCCTACGGCACCACGTTCGGTCCTTCGACTCCCGGCGCCGTCAACCTGGTTTCGGGCGACACCGGCGGCATCGGCCTCATGATCAACGGTGCTGACACCAACGGCGAGACGGTGCCCGACGGCTTGGGCGGCAACACGATCGTCGAGGACCCGCAGCCTTACTACGACGACTGCTCGACGCGGGACGCCGTGTCGCTGACCGGCAAGAACGTGGGCGATCTGCTCAACGCCAAGGGCCTGAGCTGGGGCTGGTTCCAGGGCGGATTCAAGCCGACCACCCCGTTCTCCATAGCAACGGCCGCGACCCCGCAGCCGACCAGCGTGTTCACGCCCAACGAGTTCAAGGGCAAGTTCGCGACCAAGCCGGCGTCCGACCAGGGTCTCTGTAACGCGGTGCACCCGGTAGGCGCGTCGATCGGCGGCACCGGCGGGCTCGTGGTCGGGCCGACGAACTACGGCAACAAGGACGACTACATCCCGCACCACGAGCCGTTCCAGTACTACGCGTCGACCGCCAACCCGCACCACCTCGCACCCGCGTCGCTGGCGTCGATCGGCACCGACACGCAGACGATCACCGGTGGCGTGCCGCAGTTCGACACCGCCAACCACCAGTACGACAGCAGCGACTTCGACTCGCTCGTGGGTGCGATTTCTCGCGGCTACCTGTCACCCGACCTCCTGCCGGCCGTCAGCTTCCTCAAGGCGCCGGGTTACCAGGACGGGCACGCCGGGTACTCCGACCCGATCGATGAGCAGCAGTTCGTCGTGAACGAGATCAACGCGCTGCAGCACACGCCAGACTGGTCCAGCACCGCAGTCGTCATCGCCTATGACGACTCCGATGGCTGGTACGACCACGCGTTCAGCGGCGTGCACAACCCGTCGAACACCTCCGCCACGGCAACTCCGCCCGGCCCGCAGGACTTCCTGAACGGCCTCGGCATCTGCGGCGCAGCATCGGCCACCCCGCTCGCGGGCGAGGCCGGGCGTTGCGGCTACGGTCCGCGGCTTCCGTTCCTCGTCATCTCACCGTGGGCCGCGCACAACGCGGTTGACCACACGCTGACCGACCTCAGTTCGGTGACGAAGTTCGTCGAGGACAACTGGGGCCTGCCCCGCATCGACGGTTCGTTCGATGCGATGGCCGGTTCGCTCAACAAGTTGTTCGATTTCAAGAACCACCATGGCGACCACGACGCCAAGTTCCTGCTCGACCCGACCACCGGCCAGCCGTTGGTCAGCAAGACCTGACGACACACCTGGCACCAGAGCGGGCCTTGCCTCTGCCAGAGGCAAGGCCCGCTCGTTTGTGTCGGCGGCACTCGACAGTTCGCGACCCCCCAGCGCACTCAGCGCTCGCTGCGATACGTCGCTCCGGACTCCTGCGACGACGACGGCAGGACGGCGACCCGCGGGTCGCCAGCCTCCGCGTGGTAGTCGTCGGCGTTCGTCGCGTCGACACCCCGCGGGAGCCGCGAGAACAGCGGCGTCAGCAGCGTGGCCAGGATCAGGTTGATAAGCACGGTCGGGATTCCGATCCAGATCGCCGCCTTGGTGTTCATACCGATGTGTGACAGCGCCCACTGGGCTCCACCGAAATGCTTGTGGTTGGTGAGCGGGTTCGGCACATACCAGAGCATCCAGATGGACGTCGCGATGCCGGCCGCCCAGCCCGCCAGCAGCGCCCACCGGTGAAACCAGCGAGTGTAAAGACCGAGCACGACGGCAGGCAGGATCTGAATGATGATGATGCCGCCGATGAGCTGGAAATCGAGTGCGAACTGGACGTCGACGAGCAGGATCACCAGTAGCGCACCAAACTTCACCACCAACGACATGATCTTCGAGACCTGCGCCTCTTCCTTCGGTGACGCGTTGGGTCGGAAGTACGGCTTGTAGATATCGCGGGTGAACGTGTTCGCCGCGGCGATCGACATGATGGCCGCGGGCACAAGGGCGCCGATCGCGATGGCGCCGAAGGCGATGCCGGCGAACCACGACGGGAACTGGTGGTCGAACAGAACAGGCACGATGGTGTTGTTGTCGGGCTTGCCGTTCGTGCCTTTGACCGGCGTGACCTTGGCGGCGATTGCCATGTAGCCGAGCAGTGCCAGGAACCCGAGCATCAACGAATACGCGGGCAACAACGCCATGTTCTTCTTGACAGTGTTGCGGCTGCGGGCGGCGAGCACCGCGGTCGTCGAATGGGGGTAGAGGAACAGCGCCATTGCCGAGCCCAGCGCCAGCGTCGAATAGGCGAGGTACTGCGAGCTCTTCAGAGTTATCGACCCGTGCGACGGCTTGTTAGGCAACGCCTTCGCAGCGGCGTCGAAGATCTTGCCGTATCCGCCGAGCTTGTAGGGGATGTAGATGACAGCCACGATGACGACGATGTAGATCAACGTGTCCTTCACGAACGCGATCAGCGCCGGGGCGCGAAGGCCCGACGAATAGGTGTACGCGGCGAGTACGACGAACGCGATCACCAGCGGCCAGTGCCCATGGATGCCGATCGCCTCGACGACTGCCTGGATGCCGACCATCTGCAACGCGATATAGGGCATCGTCGCGACGATGCCGGTGATCGCGACTGCGACGCCGAGGGTATTCGAGCCATGCCGTCCACGCACGAAGTCAGCGGCGGTCACGTAGCCCTGCCGGTGTGCGACCGACCACAGTCGGGTCGCCGCGAAGAACACGAGCGGGAAGACGACGATCGTGTACGGGACGGCGAAGAAGCCGAGCGCCCCTGCACTGAACACCAGGGCCGGGACGGCGACGAACGTGTACGCCGTGTAGAGGTCACCGCCGAGCAGGAACCAGGTCACCCAGGTACCGAAGCTACGGCCGCCGAGGCCCCACTCGTTGAGGTCGTGCAGGGTGTCGCGACGCCGCCACCGAGCGGCCAAGAAGCCCATCACCGTCACGACGACGAACAGCACCAGCACGATGCTGAACTCGACCTTGTTCATCACCGATCACCCCGCGTCGCGCGGTAGACGATGAGAGTGATGACGACGCTGATCGGAATCCAGACAAGCTGGTACCAGTAGAAGAACGGCAGCCCGCCCAGTCGGGGCGTCGCCTTGTTGTAAAACGCGGGGATCAACAGGCCGACGAATGGGAGTAAGAGCAGCAGGTTCACCGGACGGAAAATGAAACCGGTTCTGGCCCGGACCCGTCCAGGCCGGCCCTCTGGGCTCCTTGCCTTGCTGGCTTCTTGGGACACGTTGTGCCTCCTCGCCACAGGAGCGGGCACGGACGCCACACGCGAGACCGGACGTCGACGCCTGCGGGCCCGATGATCGTGACCCGCTGCACCTTTACCCATATTTCGGCCGCACTCCCAGCGCCGCCGGAGCCCACCACCCGCCGCCCACCAGGGCCTGCTCCCAGGCTTCATCCCGCGCGCCCTCTCAGGCTCCATCCAGGCCGCCGCTCCCGGGCTTCCTCCCAGTGATCACGAAAGGTACCTGCCACATAGCGACGGTTACTCTTCGTGATCATGAAAAAGAGGCCGCGGGAGCGGGCCACACAACGTTGTTGACGTTGACCCTGGGTCAGACCCGACAGTAGGCGTGTGCACAAACCAGAGAAGAGCATGACGATCGGTGAGTTCGCGTCGCGCACGCGGCTCACGCAAAAGGCATTGCGGCTCTATGACGCGCAGGGCCTGCTCCAACCAGCGGTTGTCGACGACCGCAACGGTTACCGCGTCTACTCGCCAGACCAGTTTCCGCGCGCGCGCCGGATCGCCTTGCTTCGCGAACTCGGCGTCCCGCTCGCGTGTATCGCCCAGCTGATCGACCTCGACGGTCCGTCGTTGTCCGAAGCGGTTCGCCTCTACTGGGCGCAAGAGGAATACGACCATCGTGCCCGCGCCGAACTCGCGAGGTACGTCATCAACGTGTGGAAAGAAGGAACCAGACCCATGTACACCATCGAAACCCGCGACGTCGACGCCGCGAAAGTGCTATCCATCAGCAGGAAGGTCAAGGCGCCCGAGTTGCCGAGCTTCATCCCCGAAGCAATCAGCCGTATCGTCGGCCAGCTCGAGCAGCAGGGTGCGAAGCCAGCCGGCGCACCTGTCGTCATGTATCACGAACCGACCGACGCCGACACCGCCGGCCAGGTCGAAGCGTTCGTGCCGTTCGACGGGAGCGTCGATCCGGTCGACGACTTCGTCGTGCGGATCGAGCCGGCACATCGCGAGGCATTCACCCGGATCCCGAAGAACCAGGTGGTCTACCCGACGATCCTGCAGGCCTACGACGCGGTCGGCGAATGGGTCGGCACGAACAAGGCGACGATGACGGGTGCGCCACGCGAGGTCTACTTCGACCCGCGCCCGTGGGAAGAGCTGGCGGACGACGACCCGGCAGCCGACATCGTGTTCCCGTTCACGAAGTAGCCAGCACCCCAGCCTCGCCCCTCCAGGTGATCGCGAAGGATTTCCGCTAAATAGCGACGAAATTCCTTCGCGATCACGGAGAAGGAGGGGNNATCTCCTGCAATGCGCCGTGCAGGGCCTGCCACACGTCGGCCAGGCTCGAGGCGACGTCGCGATCGCCGCTGATCCCGCCTTCTTCGCCTAGCGCCGCGACGGCAGCCGTCGCATCTGCGAGCAGGGTTGGATCGTCGGTCTCCAGCACCAGCTGGCCGTCAGTGATGTGCAGCTTGATGCGTCGGCGTCCGGCGTCCTCGGGAAGTTCGTCGCTGGTGCCGGTGATGTCGACGGTCCGCAGCGCCTGGCGGGCAACGCTGAGGTCGAGACCCATACCGGCGAGGGCCTTGGCCGCCGCGCTCGAGTCGTCGCTGATCGCGGCGAGCAGCAGGTGGTGCGAACCCACCGCTGACGCGCCGGCCAACCGGCGCGCTTCGTCGAGACTCACGTCGGCCGCCTGCGTCGTGCGCAGGTCGTCGTCCGGACTCACCTCGATCGACTGACCCCGCGAGCCGCGCAACCACCGCCGACGCCGCGAGAAGTGCTCGCCCGGCGGGACGAGCGCGAGCACGGTCTTGCGCAACTCGTCGAAGTTGATGCCGTGCCGCGCAATCACCTGCGCGCCGAGCCCGTCGCCCTCACGCATGATGCCGAGCAGGATGTGCTCGGTGCCGATGTAGTTGTGCCCGAGCTGCAGCGCCTCACGCAGCGAAAGCTCCAGGATCTTCTTGGCTCGCGGCGTGAACGGAATATGGCCGGACGGCGCGCCCTTGCCGCGGCCGACGGACTCCTCGACCTGCTTGCGGGCCTCGGCCAGCGTCAGCCCGGTCGTGTCGAGAGCTCGACCGGCGATACCGCCTGACTCGTGCAGCAGGCCGAGCAGGATGTGCTCGGTACCGATGTAGTTGTGGTTGAGCAGTCGCGCCTCTTCTTGCGCCAGCACGACCACCTGGCGGGCACGTTGCGTGAATCGTTCAAACATGTGAGCCATGGTCGGCTAAGCCTGTTCACCTAGTCAATACCCTGCTATTAATAGGGCGACGACATCGAGTGAGGGGCGGGACGGCGATGGGCTGGGACGACCGGATCGACGACTGGGACGCCGCGCTGGAATTGAGCGCCCAACTCGAGGGTTCCGACTGGGTCACGCTCGACCGGGCAGCGCGGGAGACGGGCGTCTCGCGGGCGGCCCTACGAAGTTGGTACCGCAGCGGCAACCTGCCGTCCCGGTTGACCGAAGGTCCGCACGGCCCGCAACGCTTGGTGCCGCTCGCGTCGGTGGCTGCGCGAGCCGAGCAGTCGCCGCGCCTTCGCAAGTCAGCAGAACGCAAGCTCGACGTCGAGGCGCAACTCGAACTGTTGCGCCGCCGCGTCGATGCTCTCGAGCAACGATTGCTTCGCTAGCGATCGAGGCCATAGACCGCCGCTGCCGTCGTCGACAACACGCTGCCGCGCTCGGCGGTGCTGAGGTCACTGACCACGTCGAGAACCAACTCGAGCCAGCGTCCGTACGTCGTCGCCAAGGTCACGACCGGCCAATCGCTGCCGTACATGCAACGCGACGGCCCGAACGCATCGATGGCGTGCAACAGATAGGGCCGGATCTGCTCCTCCGTCCACGACTCGTGATCGGCCTCGGTCGTGAGACCGGACAGTTTGCAGAAGACGTTCGGTCGTTTCGCGAGGCTAGCGATGTCGGACCGCCACGGCTCCGCGAGGCCGGCCCGAATATCGGGCTTGCCGACGTGGTCGAGTACGAAGGTGACGTCGGGAAAGTCTGCCGCGAGTCGGTCGACGTCGCCCAGTTGCCAGTGCCGCACGCAAGTGTCGAACGGCAACCGGGATTCGGAGAGCGCTGCCATTCCAGCGCGGAACGCAACCAAGTCGGTGAAGCCGGCCGGCGCATCTTGTAGCAGCCGCCGCACGCCGACCACCGCGCCGATGCCCGAAAAGGCGTCGAGGGTTGCTCGGCTGGCCTCGGCGTCCTCGAGATCGACGCGCGCGACGATTCCGGCGACCCGGGGGTCGTCGCGGCAGAGACCGGCTAACCAGCGAACCTCCGCGACGGCTTCGCCAGTACGGGCATCGTTTTCGACGACCACGAACCCGTCGACGCGATAGCCGCCGGTATCGACATCGGCAGGAAGCGAGCGGCGTTTGATTGCGGGCACGCTGTCGAGCCAGTCGTAGTGCAGCAATGCGGGATCGAAGAAGTGGACGTGGCTGTCGACGATGCGTTCACTCGGCATGGTGCAGCCTAACGCGGCACAATCCTGCCCATGGCCATCGATCTGGTTCCCTACCTCAAGGCGAACGGCTTCCTTCGGATCGACCATCCCCCGCACCTCTGGCAGGTGGACGTCGACGATGTCGAGGTCGCCCTCGCCTACACGCGGTCGGACGGCGCGACCGGCTCGGTCACGATGTTCCTGCCGACGGCTCGCTGACGCCGAGCTACGGCCCGATAACGTCAGCGGCATGCCTGACTACGGCCACCCGCTGATTTTCGGTGCGTTCGTCACGCCCGACGCGCGTAGCTACCACCAGACCATGGCGCTGGCCCGGCTCGCCGACGAACTCGGCCTTGACATCGTCGGCGTACAAGACCACCCGTACCAGCCGAAGTTCCTCGACATGTGGACGTTCCTGTCCTCCCTCGCGTCGGTAACCTCGCGCGTCACGCTCTTCGCCGACGTCGCGACGCTGCCGCTTCGCCCGCCAGCCGTCCTGGCTCGTAGTGCGGCGACCCTTGACCTGCTGTCGAACGGACGCGTCGAACTCGGGATCGGTATCGGCGCGTTTTCAAAGGCGACCGCGTCGATGGGCGTTGCGGAGCGCAGCACCGGTGAACGCATCGAGGCGCTCGAAGAGGCCATCGAGATCTTCCGGGCGCTGTGGACGCCGGGACCGCCGGTTTCCTTTGCCGGCAAGCATTATTCGCTGATCGAGGCCAAGCCAGGCCCGGCGCCGCTGCACTCGATCGGCATCCACGTTGGTGCGTACAAGCCACGAATGCTGCGGCTCACCGGACGTCTCGCCGACGGCTGGATCCCGACGGCAGCGTATGCGTCGCCGTCCGAACTCGTCGAGATGGCCGCGATCATCGACAACGCAGCGGCCGACGCCGGACGGTCACCGGTCGACGTCCGGCGTTGGTACAACATCGCGGGCTCGTTCACCAGTCGCGAGGGCGGGTTCCTGCAGGGCGCGCCAACGTTTTGGGTGGCGCAGCTGACCGAGCTGGCGCTCGAGCAGGGCATCAGCGGGTTCATCCTGGCGCCGGGTGCGGCGGCCGAATCGGAGCTGCGTCGGTTCGCCGAAGAGGTCGTGCCTGGCGTGCGTTCGTTGGTCGCGGCGGCGCGCGGCGTCCCCGAATCGCTGGACGCCGACGAGCAACTCGACCTCGAACCATCCGAACGCACCACCGGCCATGAGCCCGTGTTGGACGAGGCGACGCGACCACGCGCGCCTCTCGCTGTTGGTGCCGCGACGACGCCGGCCGGTGAGGCGTCGGCGCAGATGCTGGTGAACGTACACGCGCATCTGCGCTCGGAGTTGGAAGAAATCCTCGGCGTCGTCGCAGAGGTGGCGTCAGGGCATTCAAGTCCGGCGCTGGCGCGGTCGCTGATCAACCGGATGTCGATGCGACAGAACTACTGGTCGCTCGGAGCGTTCTGCGCGACGTATTGCCGGGTGCTGACGATCCACCACGCGATCGAAGATGCGAATCTGTTCGTCGATCTCCGGTCGCGCGATTCGTCGCTCGGTCCGGTCATCGGGCGTTTGGGTGAAGAGCACGAGGTGGTGGCTGCGGTGTTGACGCGGCTCGATGCGGCACTGGTCGCGATGGTCGAAGATCCGGAGTATCTCGGTGCCGTGCAGTCCGAGGTCGAGCGGCTGGCCGACGTCCTGCTCTCCCACCTCGACTACGAGGAGCAGGAGCTGCTCGGCCCAATTGCACGACTCGGGATTCGGATTTGAGTCGGTCAACTCGTGCGGAGGTGCCGTGGACGTCGTCTTGGTGACCGGACGCGAGATGCCCGCGCCCGATCCTGAAACGCACCTGCTTGTCGACGCGTTGGCCGACCTCGACATCGACGTCGCAATTCGGCCGTGGGGCAACTCCACCGACTGGGCGACCGTTCCGCTCGTCGTTGTGCGCACGCCGTGGGATTACTCGCCCGTGCGTGACGAGTTCGTCGCGTGGGTTCACGGCGTCGACGAGGTCACGAGGATTGTCAATCCCGCGCCGGTTCTTGAGTGGAACTCGCACAAGAGCTATCTGCTCGACCTTGCGCGAGCCGATGTTCCGGTGATCGACACAACGCTCGTGCGCCAGGGCGCGTCGCACTCCGAACGCGCGCGCGCACTCGCCCACTACCTCGACGAGATCGTCATCAAGCCCGCGGTCTCTGTCGGGGCGATCGGCGCAATGCGGACAATGGCCGGCTCCGACGAGGCCGCCCAACACCTCGGCGAGCTGTTGGCAGACGGCGATGTACTGGTGCAACCGCTCGCGATGGCAGTTCTGGATGAAGGAGAGACCTCCCTCATCTACTTTGCCGGCGAATTCAGTCACGCCGTGCGCAAGATTCCGGCGACCGGCGACTACCGGGTGCAGCAGCATCACGGCGGCCAGGTCGTCGTGCACGACCCGTCGCGCGCGGAACTCGCTGTCGGTAGCGCCGCTCTCGAAGCCGCACCCGCGGGTACGAGCTACGCGCGGGTCGACATGGTTCGCGTTGACGATGGGCCGGCCGTGATGGAAGTGGAGCTCATCGAGCCGCAGCTGTTCTTCGTGTACGTGCCCGAAGCCGCTGCCCGATTTGCCGCCCACATCGCCGACCTGGTCCGGGCACCCGCTCACTGACGCCGAGCCACGGCTCGACGGACGTGGCTACTCGGACCCGCCGTCGTCAATGACGGTGGCACCGAGATGGCGTTGGAGCAGGGCCAGGCTCGACGCGCCGTCGTCGGCGTCGTCGTCATCGGGTTGCGCCTCGTCGAGCCCAACCGACGCGGCCGGCGCAGGATTGGCCACGCTCTGTGCGGCAGCTTCTGCGGCAGCTGACCGCTGCGGCGCGCCCGCTGATCCGCGGGCAGCAGTCGAGGCCCGGCGGGCTGGAGCCCGGTCTGCCGCCATCGCTTCACTCGGCGACGGTGGCGCCGGTGGAGCGACCCCCGCCGCCGTGTCTGCGTCGACAGCCGCCTGGCCGGACAGCGTCGTCTCGATGCGCCAGTCGACGCCGAGCACTTCTGTCAACGCCTCGCGCAGCACGTCAGCGTTGTCGCCGGTATTGAACTGCCTCTCGACCGGACCGCTCGCGAACCCGAGCACCAGAACATTCGCCCGGACGTCGACAACCTGTGCCGGCCCGGACAGCAGCAGTGCATGAGTGCGCCGCTTCAGACGCTTGGCAACCTCGAGGACGTCGTCCCAGATCCGGCGCACCGCGGTCGCGTCAAGCTCATCGACAGGCTGCGGTAGCGATGTCGCGCTTGACCGAGCCGGGGTTACCACAGCCTCGGCGGCCACCGGCGGCTCGGCGACCGGGAGTGGCCCGGCCGCGGCGG
>PLCK01000197.1 GCA_003134755.1 Actinomycetota bacterium
TCTCGGTGTCCGATGCGTCGTCGGGAGCGCTGGTCGAGGCTGTTCAGCCGGGCAGCCCGGCTGAGACCGCGGGGATCCAGGCCGGCGATGTCATCACGGCTGCCAACGGCAAGTCGATCGCCGATGGCGCTGCGTTGCAGCAGCTGATCAGGTCGCAGAAGCCCGGGGCGAAGCTCACGCTGAGCATCACCCGCAACGGATCTCCGACGACGGTGACGGCGACCCTCGGGACCACGCAGGTCACGTCCTGACCCGAGCTCAGAACTTCCTGACCGCAACCGCGGACGGCGACGTTGTCGAAAAGACAGCGTCGCCGTTCGCGTGCGCGGGCGTACGGGAGGATGGGCTGACGGCGGCGGAAGGTCCGCGGTCTCGCAGGTCGGGGGCTGGAAAGGCGGGTCGGCCATGCCGGGCACGGTCACGGTCGGCTGGACGTCGATCGCGGGCCTGCAGCCGGCTGAACTAGACGCACTTATCCAGCGGTTGCCGGCACCCGAACAGGCTCGCGCGGGTGGCCTGCGGCTCGACGCACAGCGGGCCCGCTTCGTGGTCGGCCGCGCGTTACTGCGTGCGGTCGCAGTAGGACCGACGGCCTTGGACGCCGTCGAGCTAGCGCCAGCGGACCTGGGAATCGACGTCGGCCCGGCCGGTGAGCCGTTGGGGGTGGGCGCACTCGCGGGCCTGTTCCTCACCCTTGCGCACAGCGGTGACTGTGTGCTGGCGGCTGTCGCAAACCGAAAGGTCGGCGTCGACGTGCAGCAGGTGCGCGAGGGCCAACTGAACGCCGCCCTCGCGGCTCGGGTCTGCTCGCCGGCCGAGCTCGCGCATCTCGACTCAGTGCCTGAGCCCGATCGGCTGCGGGTCTTCATGACCGTATGGACTCGCAAGGAGGCGTACGGCAAAGCGCTTGGCGTCGGGCTCGATTTCGCGCTGCACTCCGTGACGGTCTCGCCCGGGCCCGTGGTCAGCGGTGCACAAGGGAGTTGGCAGGTATGCGACGTCGAGGTCGGCGAAGGCTATGCCGCCGCCGTCGTCGCGGAAGGCCTCGATTGGCAGCCAAACGTCGAGCCGGTGGATCGGCAACAGCTTTAGCCTCGGTCAATCCGAGCTAGTGCCGGGTGGTCCTGCGCGCCGGAGGTTGCCTAGGGTGGAGGCCATGCCCGAGATGACCGAGCGCGACTGCGACACCACAGCCCCCCGACGTCCCCGCTTGGCTCGTCGCCTTCGGGCCGCGGTCGCGGCCTTCGCGGTCGGCGTACCGTTCGTCGCCGTCGCGGTGGCCGGACCCGATGCCGCCGGTGCGTCCGGGCTGGTGGTGGCGCGGGTCGCCGGCGCCGACCGCTATGCGACCGCTGCGGCGATCGCCGCGACGGGGTGGCCGGGCCAGCTCCCTGCGAACAGCACTCTGCTCCTCGCGACAGGTTCAGCGTTCCCCGACGCGACCGCCGGATCCGCGGCGGCCGGGCACCTCGGCGTCCCGCTGCTGTTGACGTCGGGGGCATCGTTGTCGTCGGCTGCGGCTGCCGAGATCACCCGTCTGAAGCCCGCCAAGGTCGCCCTGCTCGGCGGTACGACGGCGCTCAGCGCCAAAGTCGCCAGCGACGTCGGGGCGCTTGGGCCGAATGTCGTGCGGTGGCAGGGCGTCGATCGCTTCGGAACCGCGGTCGCCGTTTCACAGCAGACGTACCCGAGCGGCGCGGCCACGGTGTACCTCGCGACCGGTATGAACTTTCCCGACGCCCTCGCCGGCGCCGCACTCGCCGGTTTGGCCGGTGGGCCGTTGCTCCTGACGACGGGGACGACCCTTCCACAGGTGACGGCTACCGAGATCGCACGATTGCATCCGTCTGCGATCGTCGTACTCGGTAGCGCCGCCGCCGTAAGCGACCAGGTCGCCCAAGCCGCGAAGACAGCAGCCGGCGGTGTCACGCCCTCGCGCCTACAAGGCGCCGACCGTTACCAGACCGCCGACGCCATCGCCGCCGTTGTCGTGCATTTGAACGGCGGGCTGTCGGCCACGCACGGCGTCCTGATCGCGACCGGCCTCAATTTCCCCGTTGCACTGGCGGGCGGCGCGTTTGCGGCCAAGACCGATCGGCCGCTGCTGCTCGTCCCGCAGACCTACATCACCCCGCAAACCTGGCAGACGGTCCAAGACCTTGGCGCGGCGTCGGCAGTAGTGCTCGGCGCGACGAGCGCCGTCTCTGCGGGCCTTGAGGCCGGGCTCGGCTCCGGGTCCCCGCCCACGTCGCCACCGGCGCCGCCGCCGCCCGTTGTCGGCGGTTCGACCGACTGGCCGACCTATCACCACGACACGGCGCGTACCGGGTCGACGACGGGAACACCCGCGTTCGCAGCATTCTCGTCAGCCTGGCAGGCGACGCTGGACGGCGCGGTCTACGGCCAGCCGATCGTGCTCGGCACGACAGTGGTCGCGGCAACCGAGGGCGGTTCCCTGTATGGCCTTTCGCTCAGTAGCGGCGCGGTGTTGTGGCGTACTCACATCGCCGATCCGATCCCGCTGTCGGCCTTGCCCTGCGGCAACATCAACCCGCTCGGCATCACCGGTACACCGGCCTATGACGCTGGCTCCGGCCTGGTGTTCGCGGTTGCCGAGACCGCTGGGGGCCATCACCTGCTGACCGGCGTCCATCTCGACGGGACGGTTGCGTTCACCCGAACTCTCGATCCGATTGCCGGCAGCGTGCTGCCGACACAGGAGCGCGCCGCGATCCTCGTCTCCAACGACCGCGTCTATGTCGCATTCGGTGGGTTGGCCGGCGATTGCGGTTCGTACATCGGCCAGGTGGTCTCGGTCCCGACCAGCGGCAGCGGGACGCCGATCGGCTGGGCCGTCCCGACAAGTCGCGAAGGCGGCATCTGGTCACCGCCGGGGCCGGTCGCCGATGCAGCCGGCAATGTGTGGGTCGCGATCGGAAACGGCGCGTCCAACACCACGTACGACGGCTCCGACTCGGTGACCGAGTTGTCGCCGACCCTGGCGCGCCTCGATTTCTTCGCGCCGAGCGTCTGGGCCGACGACAACAACAACGACCTCGATCTGGGCTCGATGTCGCCGGTTCTCATCAACGGGCGGGTGCTGGCCGCGGGCAAGCGTGGAGTCGCCTACCTCCTCGATCCTGCGCATCTCGGCGGGATCGGCGGCCAGCTGTCGCAACTGAACGTCTGCGCGCCGTTCGGCGGCGCGGCAGTCGCGGGCAATGTCGCGTATCTGCCGTGCAACGATGGCGTGCGCGCTGTCACCGTCTCCGGCAACTCGATGTCGATCGCCTGGCACAGCGGTTTCAGTGGGCCACCGGTTTACGCCGCGGGCACGGTCTATACGACCGACAGTTCGGGTACGGTCTACGCGCTCAGCGCATCGAGTGGCGCGACCGTCGGACACATCGCTGTGGGATCGTTGCCGCATTTCGCATCGCCGAGCCTGACCGGCAGCACCCTGCTGATCGGCACACTGTCAGGTGTCACGGCGGTGCACCTTTCCTGACCGTTGGCCGCACCTCGCCCCGCCCAATAGGAGAACGCGTTGACGACGTACCAGGCCGCTGCGGCCCGCTATGACCAGATGGCCTATCGGCGCACTGGCCGCAGCGGTGTCACTCTGCCGGCAGTGTCGTTGGGGTTGTGGCACAACTTCGGCGACGACAAGCCCATCGACACCCAGCGCGCGATCCTGCGCAGGGCGTTTGATCTGGGGATCACCCACTTCGACCTCGCGAACAACTACGGGCC
>PLCK01000122.1:0-35360 GCA_003134755.1 Actinomycetota bacterium
GCCTACGACCTGCTCGCGAAGGGTTTCGGGCCAGGGTTCAACGGGCCGCTGCAAGTGGTCGCGCAGCTCGGCACGCCGCCTGACGACGGCACCCTGGCCATGATCAGGCAAGCCATGAGTCGTGACACCGGCGTCGCCGCCGTGGGTGCATCTCGGGTACTGGCGACGAGCGGCGACCGTAGGGTCGTGTCGTTCAACGTCTACCCGACGACGTCCCCGCAAGATGCCGCGACGACCGGCCTGGTGCATCGACTGCGTGCCAACGTGATCTCACCGACGATCCAAGGGTCCGGCATGCGTGCGTACGTCGGCGGCGAAACGGCGACTGGTGCCGACTTCGCACGTCTCGTCCGTTCGAAGATGCCCCTGTTCGTCGGCCTTGTCGTGCTGCTTTCGTTCCTCCTACTGATGCTGCTGTTCCGGAGCATCCTGATCCCGCTCGTCGCGGCACTGATGAACGTGCTGTCGATGGCGGCGACGCTCGGAGTGATGTCGGCCGTGTATGTGTGGGGCTGGGGTGGCAGCCTCCTCGGTGCGAGTCGACCCGGGCCGGTCGAGGCGCCGATGGTTGTCATGATCTTCGCGATCCTGTTCGGGCTTTCCATGGACTACCAGGTGTTCTTGGCCTCCCGCATCCAAGAGGAGTGGCGGCGCACGGGCGACAACAAGGCAGCCGTCGCCCGCGGCCTGGCAATCACCGGCAGGACAATCACCGCCGCTGCCGTCATCATGATCGTCGTCTTCGGCTCGTTCATCCTCGGCGGCGAACGCCTCATCAAGGAGTTCGGCCTCGGTCTAGCGGCGGCGGTCTTCGTAGACGCATTCCTGATCCGCGTCGCCGTCGTGCCGGCCGTGATGATCCTGCTCGGCCGATCGAACTGGTGGCTCCCCCGCCGGCTCGCGTCCATGCTGCCGCGTCTGGGTATCGAGGTCGAGCCAGCGCCTCGGCCCAAGGAGAGGGAACCCGTTACCGCGGGCACCCACTGATCCGGCAACGCCCAGATCAGCCAGCGGCGCCGAGGTCTTGGCAGGCCACCAGCACCTTCATGACGCCGCCGCCTCCGAGGGCGGCAAAGGCATCGGCCGCCCGATCCAATGGCTCGATGCGCGAGATGAGGACGTCGGCCGGGATCGTTCCGTCGGCGACCAACTCGACGGCTCGCTCGAAATCGGGACGCCGATAGAGCCGGGCCGCCACGAGGCTCAGTTCGCGCCAGAAGAACCGGAAGAGATTCACCTCACGCGGCTGACTGTGAATGGCGACCAGCACGAGCCTTCCTCGCACCGCGAGCACGTCAACCGCAGTCGTGACGCCGCCCGCAGCGCCTGACACCTCAAACGCGATGTCGGCGCCGGCACCGCCGGTCCATTCATCAACGGCAGACGTTACGTCCGAAACCGAAGGGTCGAGCACCTGGAAGCCCAACTTTGAAGCGACGTTTCGCCGGTACTCATCGATCTCGACGATCATGACGTCGCCGCCTTCGCGGCGCGCAACGAGCGCGATGAGCAGACCGACTGGTCCGCCGCCGACGACGACCGCCCGCTCGCCGGACTGCAATGCGGCACGACGTACGTCGTGCACCGCGACCGCGGTCGGCTCGACCAGAGCCGCGTGCTCAAGCGGCATCTCGGCAGGCAATGCGACCAGGACCTCGGCTGGCACCGTCCACGATTGCTGAAGCGCGCCGGGCGCGTCGATGCCGATGAAGATGAGGTGGTGGCACAGATGCTGGTTGCCAGCCACGCACGCCGGGCAGTCGCCGTCCCACCGCAAGGGCATGACCGTCACCGACTGACCGACCTGCCAGCCTGCGACCGCGGTCCCGACGGCGACGATGCGGCCGGACATCTCGTGCCCGACGATCGCCGGCGGGCGTACCCGCTGGTCCATGTCGCCGTGATAAATATGTAAGTCGGTGCCGCAGATCCCGACGTACTCGACCGACAACCGTACCTCGCCCGGCCCGGGCTCCACCGGTTCGACCGAGACGATCTCGAGGTTGCGGTCTCCCGTGTAGCTGACGGCGCGCATGGACGTCCTTCCTGGGGTGTCGAGGCCGCGGCGGCTCCTGAACTTAACTTATACATCAGATACATCTGATCAATATCAGACGCGCCGCATTCCAAGCCTAAGGTCGCCTCGGCTGCCCGCGCTCAGCCGGAGCCTGGGAGGCCGGTCAGTACGGGCGATTCATTTGACGTTTCCACGGAATTCAACGTATCGTGGCGCGCCCAGGCAGCCGACAAATCAGGGGTCCCCGTGCCCGTCATTCGCGCGATCGAGGTCCTCGACGTCCGTTTCCCGACGTCGCTCGAGCTCGACGGCTCCGATGCGATGCACAAGGACGGCGACTACTCGGCCGCCTACGTCATCGTCACGACCGACGACGAAACGCTCGCCGGCTACGGCCTCACGTTCACGATCGGCCGGGGTACCGACTTGGTCGTCGCCGCAGCGCGGTCGCAGGCACAGATGCTGATTGGCATGGACGTCGACACCATGCTGGCCGACATGGGATCGGTATACCGCACGCTGACTTCCGATACCCAGCTGCGATGGCTCGGCCCCGAGAAGGGCGTCGTGCACATCTCTCTTGCCGCGGTCTTGAACGCGGCGTGGGACCTTGTTGCACGCCGGGCCGGAAAGCCGCTGTGGCGGTTGCTGGCCGAGATGTCCCCGCATGACTTGGCAGCAGTGGCCGACCTCAGGTACGTCTCCGATGCGCTGACGCGCGATGAGGCCGAGGCGATCCTCAGCGCCCTCGAGCCCACGAAGTCCCAACGCATCGCGCATCTCGAAGAGGTCGGTTACCCCTGCTACACGACGTCCCCTGGGTGGCTTGGCTACGACGACGAGAAGCTGCGCCGGCTTTGCGGTGAGGCGGTCGCAGCCGGCTTCAGCTACATCAAGCTGAAGGTCGGCGCTGACCTCGACGACGACCGACGCCGCTGCGCCATTACGCGTGAGGCGATCGGCCCCGACCGCAATTTGATGCTCGACGCAAACCAGGTGTGGGATGTGCCGCAGGCGATCGAGTGGGTCAAGGCGCTGGCCGAGTTCAAGCCGTTGTGGATTGAGGAGCCGACCAGTCCCGACGATATCCTCGGCCACGCCACGATCAGGCAGGCAGTGGCGCCGGTCGGTGTCGCCACCGGAGAACACGGCCACAACCGCGTGATGTTCAAACAGCTCCTCCAGGCGAAAGCGATCGACTTCTGCCAAATCGACTCGTGCCGGCTGGCCAGCATCAACGAGATCCTGACCGTCTTGTTACTCGCCGCGAAGTTTGACGTACCGGTCTGCCCGCACGCCGGCGGCGTCGGGCTTTGCGAGCTGGTTCAGCACCTTGCGATATTCGACTACGTCGCAGTTTCCGGGAGTCTCGACGGCAGGGTCGCGGAGTACGTAGACCACCTGCATGAGAACTTTGTCGACCCGTGCGTGGTCAAAGACGCCGCCTATGTGGTGCCGACCTCACCGGGGTACAGTGCCCGCATGCACGATGCCTCGCTGGCCCGTTTCTCCTTCCCGGATGGCGGTTACTGGACCGAGCGCGCGTCGGCCGAGACGCCAGTCGATCTCCTCGGCACTCCGTAGTTCGGTAGCGCCGTGGCCCGTACTGCCGACGTCGTCGAGGCGATCAAGACGATGATTCTGACCGGCGACCTTCAGGCCAGCCAGCGGCTGCCCACCGAAATGGAGCTCGCGACGACGCTCGGCGTCTCCCGCGGCCCGCTTCGCGAGGGCGTCAGCGCACTCACCGCAATGGGCGTGCTCGAGACCCGGCAGGGTGACGGTACCTATGTGACAAGCCTCGAACCTGGCTTGTTGATGTCGCCGCTGAGCTTCGTGGTCGATTTGCACAGCAAGGGAGGCGCGCGACAGTTCCTGGCAGTGCGACGGGTGCTGGAATGCGAGGCTGCCGGCCTTGCGGCCCTGCACATCGACGCCGCAACAATCGCGGCCGCCGAAGCCGTGCTGGTCGACGCCGACCGTACACTCGCCGAGGCCCCAACCGATCACGAACGCTTCTTCGTCGCCGACCGGGGCTTCCACCGGGTGGTCGCGGCGGCCTCGGCAAACCCGGTCCTCGCCGCGCTGATCGAATCGATCTCGGGCCGGACGGCGCGGGCCCGACTGCTACGTGGCGCGATTGAAGAGGGCGCCCAGCAGCGCACGATCGACGAGCACCGCGCCGTCCTGGCTGCCATTGCCGCTCATGACCCCGATCGCGCCCGCCTGAGGATGGCGGTGCACCTCGTCGGAGTCGAGGACTTCCTGCAGGCCGCGCCGGCGCAAGATCTCTGAACTCTGAGACCTAGTCCGGACGCCGCGCAGGTCGGCCTTCGGAAGCCGGTCGTGGCCCCAAGAACACTGATTCGTCACATGTCTGCTCAACGCAGGGGATTTGGTCGGCGTAGCGGACTGCTTTGGTTGGCGTACCGTGAGGCACGTCCGTTCCTCCGACGGCGACCGTACGCCTGCCGTCCCGGGACCCCGAAACCCCAGAGTTCACTGGGGAATCCACATGAGGACGGCTCCCACTCGCTCGTCCGTGCCGACTGCCACTGCGCCGCCCCCGCCGATTCAGGGCCACTACAGGTCCCGGGACACGGATCGATAACGGTTCCAAATCACAGCCTAGACATATGATGATTCCGGGTCTACCGTCAGGCGCCAGATCACCACTAGGTCAGCCATCGACAGGAGTGCCACCGCCGTGCGAGCCCCGGAAGAGTCGGCTGGATCAGCCGCAGCCTCCCCGGAGCCCGGACCGCCGGCCGATCCGGCCGTATACGAGCCGCCAGCTGGCCGTCTCCGCAACCGCTCGCACGCGTCGAGTGCCGTCCGCGAGACGAGCCACAGTCTCTTGCGAATCGCGATGCTATTCATGCGCGTCGGGCCGGCCCTCATGCTCGTTGTCCTCGTCATCGTGCTCAAGTTCTTGTCCGTCAAGTTCCTGACCAGCCAGAACATTGGCAACGTGCTGTCCCAGACCGCGATCATCGCGCTGCTCGCGGTCGGGATGCTGCTCGTGATCCTGACTCGCGGTATCGACCTGTCGGTCGGCTCGACGATCGCGCTTGCCTCTGTCGTCGGCGCAATGGCGTTCCACCACGTTCACTCAGGCTTCCTCATCATCCTGATCATGCTCGGTGTCGGCCTCGCTGTCGGCCTCGCCAATGGCCTCGTGTACGTGTACGGCAAGATCCCGCACCCGTTCATCGTGACCCTTGCAGCCCTGAGCATCGTCCGCGGACTTGCCCTGTGGCTGACAAAGGGTCAGCCGCAGGAAGGCATGCCGGCGATCGTCCAGGACATCGGAGGCGGCCGAATCGGATGGCTGCCGAAGTCAGCTTTCGTAGTGGCGGGCGTTGCCCTCCTCGCGGCATTCGTGTGCACCCGCGTCGTGTGGGGCCGTTGGGTGTACGCGGTTGGCGGCAACCCCGAGGCCGCGCGGCGCACGGGCATTCCCGTTCGCGGGGTACTCGTGTCTGTCTACGCGATCAGCGGCCTCTGCGCGGGCGTGGCAGCCCTGGTTTCTGCTGGACGGCTCAATGCCGGAACACCGACGTCGGGTGACCTCGCCGAACTCGACGCGATCGCAGCCGTCGTCATCGGCGGCGCCAGCTTCCTCGGTGGGCGCGGCAACGTCGGCAACGCCATCATCGGTGCCCTGATGATCGGGGTGATCCGCAACGGCATGAACCTGCTGAACATCAACGCGTACCTACAGCCGATAGTCATCGGCGTCGTCATCCTGCTCGCCGTCGAACTCGACGTCGTGCGCGGACAGATCGAGAACAAGTTCCGTACTCTCGAAGCGGCTCGCGGATGACCGCCACGACCCTGGCCGTGCCGGCCTTGCGCATCACAGGAGCGACGAAACGGTTCGGTCCTGTGTTGGCGCTTGACGGCGTTGACCTCGAGGTCGCGCACGGTGAGGTGCTCGCGGTTCTCGGCGACAACGGCGCAGGCAAGTCGACGCTCATCAAGTGCATCAGCGGCGTCCATCGCCTCGACGCAGGCACAGTTGAGATCGAAGGCAGTCCGGTGTCGATCACGTCGCCGTCCGCTGCACGAGGTCTTGGAATCGAGACGGTCTATCAAGACCTCGCGCTGTTCGACAATCTCGACCCGGCCGCCAACTTCTATGCAGGCCGCGAGAGCGGGGTACCGCGATGGCTACCACCCGGACTTCGGGTACTGCGGCGCCGTGCGATGACTGCAGAGACCATCAAGGTTCTTGAGCGGCTCNNATCCTCGACGAGCCGACCGCTGCTTTGGGTCTGCGGGAATCGCGCAGCGTGCTCGACCTCATCATTCGGCTGCGTGATTCCGGCCACGCACTCATCGTCATCTCGCATGCGATGGATCACGTCATGGAAGTCGCCAACCGGGCGATCGTAATGCGGCGCGGCCGAAAGGTAGGCGAAGCGATCCCCGACGCCGACAACCAGCAGCGGATCGTCTCGCTCATCGTCGGAAGCGAAATCTGACTTACCGCTCTAATGCTCCACCGCACCAGCGCCGACTCCGCGTCCGCGGATCGGATGCAGTCAACGGATCGCCGTTGCCGAGAGAGATGGAAGATCGATGGTCGCAACGAAACGCATCGCTGCACTTGCCGTGATCGCGGCGCTTGCCNNACGCGGCTGGTTGCTCGAGTTCCAAGAAGACACCGGCCGCCAGCTCGAACACCCCAGCCGCCACCTCTGCGGCGACGAGCGCACCAGCTGCCGCCTCGACGTCCGCGTCACCGCCTGCAGTTGCCAGTTCATCGGCGCCTGCCGGGGCCGCGATGAAGATTGGCTTCATCACCAAGTTCCCCGTCGACTTCTACTCCACGATGGTCGACGCGGCGAAGGCGTGGGGCAAGGACCACGCGAACGTGACGATCCTGTTCTCGCAAGGCAAGAGCGGCACCGACGACGCCAGCGAGATCGCCGCGATCGACGACATGATGACTCAAGGTGTGAAGGCCATAGCCATCACGCCAACGAGCCCGAGCGTCAAGGGTGAGTTGCAGAAGGCCGTGGACAAGGGAATCAAGGTCGTGCTCATCGACAACGACATCCCGGGCTGGACCGGCAAGAGTGCGCTGGTTGCCACCAACAACCTCGCCGGCGGCAAGCTGGCCGGTGCTTTCCTGGCAACGAAGTTGAAGCCTGGCGCGACGATCGCGGTCCTGCAGGGCGTGCTCGGAAACCCCTCTCTCGACGACCGCGTGACCGGCATGATCGCGGGACTCGGCGCCGGCTTCAACATCGTGGCGAAGTCACCGACGGATTGCGACCAGACCAAGGGCTTGAACGCGGCCCAGGACATCCTGACCGCGCATCCCGACGTCGCTGCAATCTACGGCGCATGCGGTCCCCCGATACTTGGCGCCCTGCAAGCGATCAAGGCCAAGGGCAAGAAGGCTGGTGACATCGTCGTCGTCGGATTCGACGCGGCGCCGGGTGAGATCGATGCCATCATCGCGGGCGACGAGACGGCTTCGGTCGCTCAGTTCCCGGCGAAGATGGGCACGATGGGTATCGACACCGCTTTCCAGGCCGCCAACGGCGCAAGCGTCCCACCGAATGTCGACACCGGCACCGAAGTCGTGACCAAGGACAACGCCGCCACGTTCAAGTAGACCGCCTGCTCAAACCAGCCGGCTCGTCCGGCAAGGCAGTGAACCGTCGGCCCGGTCGGCGTGCCAGGACACCCCTGGCACGCCGACCGGACCCATTAGGGAGGAGCGCCCGTGGTTGACGACGACCGCAAATATGCCCTGGCCTGGCGTACTGGGCAGCCCGTGCTTGAGTACGCGCTGTCCGGCTACTGGACCGCGGCCGATGCGCGCGCGTGGAAGGCTGCCATCAGTGCCGAGGTCACGCGACGCGGCGGCGCCGGGCCGTGGTACATGATCGGCGACTTGTCGGCATTGAAGACGCAACCCGACGAAGTGAATGACATTCGCGACGAGGTCACCCGGCTCACGCTCGCGAACGGTCTCGCGGGCTGCGTGATGTACGGCATTTCTGCAGTCGCACTGCTCCAGTTGCGCCGCCTGCTCACCGCGTCAGGCCGCGCCGGGACGTTTGCGTACACGGAGACAGGGGCCGAGGCCGAGCGCCAACTCAAGGCCTGGATGACCCCTTAGCGAGGTCGAATCCTCCGACCTTCACCACGCCGCCCATCACGGTCTAATAACGGGCGCCGCCTGTCCGAGGCGTCTTGAGCGTGACTCCCGGGTCGCACCGCGGGAGCGTATTCATCTGATGAATTCTTAGGTTTACAACCAGTACGCGCCGGTGCATCATGTCCTGCACGAGCCGCTGGCGCCTGAAAGATCAGATCAATCGGCCAGGCGCGGCGGTGGAACACCAGCTCCGATTGGGCGCCGGATCTGCAGGCCGACGACCCGCTCGACAAGGAACTCACAACTACCTAGACACCATGCCCGGTCAATCAGGGCCGCATCCCAGAGCTGCGGTTAAGTTCGCGACCGCCACCGACACGCAGCACCTCATGCCGGTAGCCGCCCGGCCGGCGGCATCCGATCTCTCCAACCACGCGTTGAAAGGATCCTCATGCGAAGCAATCGGCTAGCCCCGGCCGGGGCAGTCATCGCCGTAGGGCTCGCCCTCGTCGCGGGCTGTTCGAGCAAGAAGTCGTCGAGCACGGCCGCGACGACGTCGGCAGGCACCGCAGCCTCGCCATCGGCGTCGACGAGCACCGCAGCGTCGTCAGCATCCACCGCGCCCACATCGGCGAGTACCGGTGGCGGTGGTGGTGGCCTGATTGGCGTCGACTACCCGCGCGCCGACACCGACTTCTGGAACTCCTACATCAGCTATGTGCCGAAGATGGCGTCAGCGCTCGGCGCGACCGTCAAGACGACGAACTCCCAAAACGATGTACAGAAGCTCATCGCGAACGTTCAAGCTCTGCTCGGAGAGGGCGCGAAGGCCATCGTCATGGCGCCGCAGGACACTGCGGCCATCGCGCCGACCTTGTCAGATCTCGCGGGCAAGAAGATCCCGGTCGTCACCATCGACACGCGCCCGGACGCCGGCAGCGTGTACATGGTCGTGCGTGCAGACAACCGAGCCTATGGTGCCAAAGCGTGCAAGTTCCTGGGCGACGCCATGCAGGGAAAGGGCGCCGTCGTCATGCTCGAGGGTGGCCTCGACTCGATCAACGGGCGCGACCGCACCGAGGCATTCAACGACTGCATGAAGACGACCTACCCCAACATCAAGGTGTACGGCGAGCCATCGAACTGGGACGGCGCGAAGGCAGCGTCGCAGTTGCAGACCGCGTTGACGCAGGACAAGTCCATCCGCGGCGTCTACATGGAGTCCAGCTTCGGGCTCGCCGGCACGCTCCAGGTGCTGAAGCAGGACAACTTGACGGCCAAGGCAGGCGATCCAGCCCACGTGTTCATCGTGTCGAACGATGGCATCCCCGAGGAGCTCAAGGACATCAGAGCTGGGCTGATCGACGCGACGGTGTCGCAGCCCGCTGACCTGTTCGCCAAGTATGGCCTGTTCTATGCGCAGGCCGCACTTGCGGGCAAGACGTTCCAGCCTGGCCCGACTGACCACCAGAGCACGATCATTCAGGTTCGGGCCGGACTGCTCGAAGACGAGCTCAGCGCTCCGCTCGTCACCAAGGACAACGTCGACGACAAGACATTGTGGGGCAACAACGCAGGCTGAGCTGCCGAAATACCGACAGCATAAGAGAAACCGATCGGACAGGGACATAACCTGCATGGCGAGCAGCCAGCGTCACGAGGCGGCCGGACCGGCTCCAGCTAACGGGAGCCGGCCGGCCGTCGAGGCCGTGGACATCACCAAGCGGTACGGGCCGACAACAGCGCTCAACAACGTTTCGCTGACCGTTGCGGACGGCGACGCGCACGCACTCGTCGGGCGCAACGGCGCAGGCAAGTCGACGCTTGTCTCGATCATCACTGGCTTGCAAGAGGCGGACGCCGGCGACGTCCTGTTCAGGGGACTGCCGGCCCCGTCCATCGCAAACCGCGACGCATGGCGGCGACTGGTTGCTTGCGTCTACCAGAAGTCGACGATCATCCGCTCGCTCAGCGTCGCGGAGAACCTGTTCTTGAACCGGCAACACACGGCGGGGCCTGTCATTTCCTGGCGTGCGATGCGAAAGCAGGCACAGGAGATGGTCGACGAGTGGGACATCGCCGTCGACGTCCAGCGAAACGCCGATGAGCTCACCGTCGAGCAGCGCGAGATGGTCGAGATCGCCCGAGCTCTCTCGTTCGGAGCCCGGTTCATCGTCCTCGACGAGCCGACCGCGCAACTCGATGGGCGGGGCGTCACCCGGCTGTTCGACCGACTCCGCGCCGTCCAGGCGACCGGCGTGAGCTTCCTCTATATCAGTCATCACATCGAGGAGATCTTCCAGATCTGCCAGACCGTCACGGTCTTCCGCGATGCCCGACACATCATGACCAGCCGAGTCGCCGACATCTCGACGACCGACCTGGTGAACGCTATGACGGGTGACACCGAGATTCTGAACGCAACCGAACACCGGACGGTGAAGCGTGCGGGTGCGCCGGTGCTCGAGGTCGACGCGCTTTCGCAAGCCGGCCGGTTTCGAGATGTCAGCTTCGATGTTGGGCCTGGCGAGGTCGTCGCCATCACGGGAAGCGGTAGCAGCGGACGAATCGCGCTCGCAGAAACGATTGTCGGACTGCGCAAGGCGACCTCTGGCACGTTGAAGGTGAACGGGGTCACCCCCCGGGCCGGCAGCGTGGCGAGCGCGCTCTCTGCTGGAATTGGGTTTGTGCCTAGGGACAGGCACCAAGAAGGCCTGGTCGAAGGGCTGTCGGTCGCGGAGAACCTCACCATGACCGTGACCCGACACCTCGGCAGGGCGGGATTCATCGACCCCCGCCAGCGCGACGCCCGCGCGAAGCGCGCTATCCATGACCTGTCAATCGTCGCCAGCGGGCCGGAGCAGTTGGCCGGCAGCCTGTCGGGCGGCAACCAGCAGAAGGTCGTCATGGGTCGCGCCCTCGCCAACGATCCGAAGCTCCTTGTGCTGATGCACCCGACCGCCGGGGTCGACGTCCGCTCGAAGGCGACGCTGATCGAAGTCATCGACAAGGTTCGCGACGCCGGCACGGCAGTGCTCATCGTGTCTGACGAACTCGAAGACCTGCGCCCGGCAGATCGGGTCCTCGTCATGTTGCACGGCGAGGTTGTGACGGAACTGGCGAGGGGCTGGCAAGACAGCGACGTTGTCGCAGCAACCGAAGGAATCGGACGTGAAGATGACTGAGCCAACAGACGTCACCGTCGTCGGGACCACGGCGCCCCAGCCGCCGCCCGCACCGGTCACCCGAAGTGCCGCCGGGTCCAGGTTGCGAATAGCGAGGTTGCGCGACGTCGCGCTGATCCCCGCCATCGTGCTCATCGGCGCAATCGGCACCTATGTGAGCCCGGTCTTCCTGACGAAGCGCAATCTCATCGAGGTCTTGCAACAACAGTCCGAGATCTCACTTGTGGTGTTGGCAGAGGCGATGATCCTGATCCTCGGCCGGCTCGACCTATCGCTCGAATCGACGGTCGGGCTGGCCCCGGCGATCGCGGCGTGGTTGGTGCTACCGAAGTCACCTGGCCACGGCCAAGGCATTGAGATCGCCGGCGGCTGGGCGGTGCCGATCGCGCTCGGTGTCGGCGTCATCATTGGCATCGTCAACGGACTGTTGATCGTGCGGTTCCAACTGAACGGCTTCATAGTCACGCTCGGCATGCTGATCACGCTGCGAGGGCTGCAGAGCGGTATCTCCAAAGGTCAGACGTTCTTCGGACTGCCGAAGTCGATGCTCTATCTCGGGACAACGATCTGGTGGGGGCTGCCGGTGTCCGTCTGGGTTTCGTTGTTTCTGTTCGCCATCGGGATCGTGGCGCTCGGCTACACCCGGCACGGTCGCTCGCTCTACGCCATCGGCGGCAACATCGCCGCCGCCCGTGCCGCGGGAATCAGAGTCGAACGGGTCATCTGGGTCGTGCTCACCATCGGCAGTACGCTCGCCGCGCTCGCGGGCATCCTGCTGGCCGGTCGCCTCGGATCCGTAGCCCAGTCGTCGGGCAACGGCTGGATCTTCACAGTCTTTGCCGGGGCGGTCATCGGTGGCATCAGCATGAACGGCGGCAAGGGAACCATATTCGGCGCCTTCACCGGGATTCTGCTGCTCTTCATCGTGCAGAACGTGCTCACGCTTGGCGGCGTGCACGCGGAATGGATCAACTTCCTCAACGGCGCAATCATTTTGGGCGCCTTGGTAATCAGCCGCATTTCGTCAGGACAGGCTCAGACGATCTGAGCCTGTCTCGTCCTTGGCACCGGCGGACTCCCACGAAATAGGGATAGCCCACGAACAGGGACGACCCACGGACAGGGGATGGAATTGTTGTACCGTTCGCTCGGCAAGACCGGGCTGCGAGTGTCCGTGCTCGGTTACGGTGCGGCTCCGCTGGGCGGCGTCTACGGGCACGTCGACGAGGCGACCGGCATCGCTACCGTGCGCCGGGCCCTCGACCTCGGCATCAACCTCATCGATGTCGCCCCTTACTACGGCGCCACGGCAGCCGAGACCTTACTCGGCATGGGACTCGAAGGCGTCGAGCGATCGAGTTACGTACTCGCCACGAAAGTCGGCAGGTACGGCCTCATGGACTTCGACTTCTCCGCAGCTCGGGTAGTGGCGAGCGTCGATGAGAGCCTTCGCCGCTTGGGCACCGACTACGTCGATATCATCCAGTGCCACGACATCGAGTTCGGCGACGTCCGGGGCATCATCGACGAAACCATTCCTGCGCTGGAGAAGCTGAAGGACCAAGGAAAGGCACGTTTTGTCGGCGTCACCGGCTATCCGCTTGCGCCCCTTGCGAGGGTCTGCGCCGAGCTCGAGATCGACACCGTGCTGAGCTACTGCCGCTTCAACCTGCTCGACACCGCCCTGCGCGACCGGCTGCCGTTCTTCGCCGAGCACAACGTCGGCGTCATCAGCGCATCGCCGTTGGCAATGGGCCTGCTGACACCGACCGGCCCACCCGCGTGGCACCCGGCGCGCGCGGACATCATCGCCGCCGCCGATCGAGCCGCGAAGTACTGCGCTGACAACGGTCTCGACCTGGCGAAGCTCGCGTTGCAGTTCGCGATCTCGAACGCAGACGTGGCTTCGACGCTGGTCGGGGCGGCCGCCCCCGAGGTCATCGAGCAGAACATCGCGTTTGCCGCCGAGATGCCTGACATCAGAGCCATCGCAGAAGTGCAGCAGATCCTGAGTTCGGTCACTGACCCGACCTGGACGAGCGGGCGTCCGGAGAACAGTGACTCGCCCCCGGTTCCCTCTGTCACGAAAGGCACCTGAACATGCAGCGCTTCGGCATGATCATCGGCGTCCGGCCCGAATATCGAGACGAATATCTGACCCTGCATGCAGCGGTGTGGCCGGAGGTCGAGGCGGCGTTGACCCAAGCTAATATAAGGAACTTCACGATCTTCATACGCGACGATCTGCTGTTCGGCTACTACGAGTACATCGGCGACGACCATGCAGCAGACCAGGCCCGCATCGCGGGAGACCCGACCACCCAACGCTGGTGGAAGGCTACCGACCCGTGCCAACAACGCCTTCCAGGTACCCCGGACGGCGCGCAATGGGCCCCATTGTCAGAGGTATGGCATCTGGACTGATGCCACGACGCCGGGGCAGTCCGAACCTGTCAATCGACCAAGGGAAACCGATGGATTCGAAGTACCCGGCGATGTTCGACCTGACGGACCAACTGGCCGTCGTCACCGGCGCCAGGCGCGGCATCGGCCTTGCCATGGCGGCAGCGTTGGCGAATGCCGGCGCTGACGTCATAGGAGTAAGCGCGACGCTCGAGCCGGCAGGCAGCCAGGTGGAGGCGGCCGTCCGTGCCGCGGGTCGCGAGTTCGAGGGATTCGCGGCCGACTTCTCCGACCGCAGTGCGGTCGCAGCGTTCGCGGCCGAGGTGACCGGCCGCGACCGGCACATCGACATTCTGGTGAACAACGCGGGGACCATCCGACGCACACCGGCAGCAGACCACTCCGACGAGGACTTCGACTACGTGCAGGCCGTCAATCTGCGGGCGCCATTCGTGCTCGCCCGCGAGATCGGCCGGACGATGATCGCCCGAGGGCGCGGCAAAGTCATCTTCACCGCGTCGCTGCTCAGCTTCCAGGGCGGGATCACGGTGCCCGGGTACGCCGCGGCGAAATCCGGCATCGCGGGTCTGACGCGGGCGCTTGCCAATGAATGGGCCGCCCACGGCGTGAACGTCAACGCGATCGCTCCCGGCTACATTGCGACCGACAACACCCAGGCCCTGCAAGACGATCCAGCCCGCTCGAATGCGATCTTGAGCCGTATTCCGGCCGGCCGATGGGGTCGCGCCGACGACCTCGGCGGCGCGGTCGTCTTCCTCGCATCTGCCGCGTCCGACTACGTAAACGGTGCGATCCTTCCGGTCGACGGCGGGTGGCTTGCGCGATGACCAATCACTCGACGTCCGACTCTGTCGTCTTGCAGGCCCTCGCGACCGAGCGACTGCTTCCGGTCGTTGTGATCAACGATGCCGCAGCCGCGGCGCCATTGCGCGATGCCGTCGTGGCCGGCGGTCTGTCGACCCTCGAAATCACCCTGCGGACTCCGAGCGCCATTGCTGCGATCCGGCGACTGAGCGAGGCCGGCGATATCAGCGTGGGCGCCGGAACTGTGCTGACGCGCGAGCAAGCGAAGATAGCAATCGGCGAGGGCGCGCGGTTCGTCGTCTCACCAGGATTGAGTCCTGATGTCGTCGCGCACTGCCATGACGTCGGCGTGCCGGTGTTTCCCGGCGTGGCGACGCCGACAGAAATCCTGTCCGCGCTGTCGCTGGGTTGCACGGTCGTGAAGTTCTTTCCCGCCGACGTTAACGGCGGGTTGCCTGCGATCAAAGCGTTGGCGAACCCATTCCCCGATGTCAGGTTTGTACCGACCGGCGGGGTCTCCGCCGACAACCTCGCCGCCTACCTCGCCCATCCGGCGGTCTTGGCAGTCGGTGGCAGCTGGGTCGTCGCCCAGCCGTTGATCGCGTCGCACGACTGGGCGACGATCACCTCACGCGTCGCCGAAGCGGTGCGCATCGTTGAGGGCGTCGCGGCGGGTGACGGTGCTCATGCCTGAACTTCAGCTCCGACCGGCAGCCGACTGTCGCTACGACGCGGTGGCCCTCGGTGAGGTCATGTTGCGTCTCGATCCAGGCGAGGGCCGCACTCGCACGACTCGGCAGTTTCGCGTCTGGGAAGGCGGCGGGGAGTACAACGTCGTCCGCGGGCTACGGCGCTGCTTCGGACTGCGTACAGCTGTCGTGACGGCACTCGCAGACAACGAGGTCGGTCGACTCGTCGAAGACCTGATACTTCAGGGCGGCGTCGACACATCGCTGATTCGATGGGTGCCGTATGACGGCGCGGGTCGCGCGATCCGGAACGGTCTCAACTTCACCGAGCGTGGATTCGGCGTCCGAGGCGCAATCGGTGTTTCCGATCGCGGACACACCGCGGTGAGCCAGCTCGAGGCCGGTCAAGTCGACTGGGACCACCTGTTCGGGACGTTCGGCGTACGCTGGTTCCACACGGGCGGCATCTTCGCGGCACTGTCGGATACAACACCAGGAGTCGCGGCGGAAGCAGTCGCCGCCGCCAAGCGACACGGAACCGTGGTGTCATACGACCTGAACTATCGGCCGAGCCTCTGGAAGTCGATCGGTGGTCAGGAGCGTGCTCGCGAGGTCAACAGCTCACTTGTTCGGGCAGTCGACGTCGTCATCGGTAACGAAGAGGACTTCACCGCGTGTCTCGGCTACGAAATCGAGGGCGTCAACGACCAGCTGGTCGGACTCGACTCGGCCAACTTCAAGACAATGATCGGCCAGGTGGTCGCCGACTACCCCAACATCGCGATCGCTGCGACGACGTTGCGCGAGGTGCACAGCGCGACGATCAACGACTGGGGTGCGGTCGCATGGTCTTCACAGAGCGGGTTCATCGAGGCGACCCATCGGCCGCAGCTCGAAATCCTCGACAGAGTCGGCGGCGGCGACTCGTTCGCGTCGGGTCTGATCTTCGGCCTCCTGGAGACGGGTTCCGTCGAGCAGGCCGTCGAATACGGAGCGGCCCATGGCGCGCTCGCCATGACTACTCCCGGCGACACCTCGATGGCTACCCGCGTCGAGGTTGAAGCACTCATGCGGGGCGGTGGCGCGCGCGTGCAGCGCTGAGCGAGCACTGGGCCCCGCGGATCCGCCTCTGGGCTGCCGCCATCCTGGTGGCTGACGGTGCACCTCGACCGGGCGGTAGACTGGCGGGNNGTGCACGCGCGGCAGATCGTGCTGGGAATCGTGTCGACGCCCGACCGCGCCGAAATCGTCGTCACCAAGGACATGGAAGTAATCTGGCGCGCCCGCGAAGCGCCGCTGCACCTTGTCTTCAACCAGTCGGCCAGCCACCGCATCACCGACCTGGTGGCCGAGACCGGCGCCGCTCTCGTCGGCATCGGACTCGCCGGCCTGCACGACGAACGCACCGCCCGGCACCTCGAAATAGCCATTCGCAGCCAGACGGACGCCCAGCTCGTAGTAGGCGACGACACCGAGGTGGCGCAGTATGGCGCGTTCGCCGGCGGCCCGGGCATCGTCGTCCTCGGAAACACCGGCTCCAACGCGTTTGGTCGCAACGACGCCGGAACCGCAGCACGCGCGGGCGGTTACGGCCACGGCTTCAGCGACGAAGGCAGCGCCTACTGGGTCGGCGTCCAGTCATTACGAGCGGCGATGCAGTCGTACGACGGACGTGGGCCCAAGTCGAGCGAACTCGAGCAGGCAGTTTCGACGACTTTCGGCTCACAATTGCGACCGTTGCTGAACAAGTTCGAGGAACAGCCACCAGACCCTGGGTTGATCGCGCGTCTCGCACCGGTGGTGGGGGCCCTGACCGACACCGAACCGGTGCGCATCATCAGCGAGGCTGCCGACCATCTCATCCGGCACGTGGTCGCCTTGCGACGTCGACTGGGCGACGTTCCGGTGTCGATGTATGGGCCGATGTTCGACATCCCGATGATCAAGCACCGCTTCACCACAGAGACGGGTGCGGTGGAGCCGGCCGCGCCCATCGAGATGAGCGCGGTGTTCTTCGCCATGCACGCGGAGCCGGGGCGAGATCGAGGTTGGGGCGACGATGTCGAGCAGGCAACAGCCAATCTGTGAGTGGTGCCGCTAGTCGGAGACGAAGAGGTCGACGCATTTGACGCAGCATGGGGTCGCGACCACAACGTCGAAGAGCTCGACCAACCCCGCGCCCTCGCGGGCATCGTATACGCGGATCGAGTCGCCATCCTGATTCGCGACCAGGAGATAGGCATCACCGTGGGTCAGCGCGATGCTCCGCGGAGTCGCTCCGGTCGGCACGGTCTGCGACCTCCAGAACCTGCCGTCGTCAGCAGCGCGGTACACGGTGACGCTGTCGTGTCCACGATTCGACGCGAACGTTCTCTTCCCGTCTTCGGACACCGCAACGTCAGCGCCGGTGCTTACCGTCACGGTGCCTTCAGGCAGCATCGGCAGATCCTGCAGCTCGTGCAGGTGGCCAGTGGTGCCGATTGCCCACACGCCCAGTCGTGATGTCAGCTCGCTAACGACGAACGCCAACCGGCCGAACGGGTCGAACGCCAAATGCCTAGGGCCGGATCCCGGCGCAACCGGGTATTCGCGCTCGATCGTCAGCACTCCGTTCGAGCGGTCGAGGTGAAGCTCGAGGAGTTTGTCCGCGCCGAGATCGGCGACGTACATGCAACCGTTCGATGGGTGCGGGATCACACAATGTGGGTGAGCGCTGCGTTGGCGCTCGACATCAGGACCGGATCCTCGCACCGGCAGAACCGAGACGCACGCGTCGAGATGACCGTCCGACGACAACCTGATCGATGCCAGGGAACCGCTGCCGTAGTTCGCGACCAGTGCAAATCCGTCGACGATCGAGACATAGGCGGGCCCGGCGCCGCCGGTCGGGATTTCGCTCCTTGCAAGCACGCGTTCGTAGTCGCGATCGAACTGAAGGGCCGTAATCGCACCCTCGGGCGCATGCCAGACTTCGCTCAGCGCGTACACGATGCGACGGCGCTGATCTATGCAGAGGTATGCCGGATTCGCGATCGAGCCGTCCTGAAACTTTATGCGAGACGTGCCGGTGGTAAAATCGATGTCGAACACCGTCAGGCCGGCGCCATGCGCATCGAGCGCGTGCGGCACCGGGTCGCTATAGGAGCCGACGATCGCTTGGATCCGCGACGTCCCGGCGCTAGGCAAGACGCCTACCCTTCTCGCCGCAGGTACTGGTCGAAAGCGATCGCGGCAACGATGACCACACCTTGCGCGACCAACTGTGGCGCGATCGGAACGTTCAAGATATTGAGACCATTGTTGATAACGCCGATCAGGAGCGCGCCCAAGACCGACCGCGGAACGGTTCCCCGACCACCGAAAAGACTCGTTCCACCGACGACGACGGCCGCAATGACGGTCAGCTCGTAGCCCGTGCCGTAGACGGCAGTCGCAGTGTGCGTCTGTGAAGACAGGACGGCGCCGGCGAGGCCCGCGGCCGCGCCGCAAAGAATGTATGCGAGCGTCTTCACGCGCATCACGGGCAGGCCACACAACCGCGCGGCTCGTTCGTTCTCGCCAACCGCATAGACCACGAAACCGAACCGGGTCCGAGCCTGCAGGAACCAGCCAAGGGCGGCCACTCCTGCGAAGATGAACACCGGCGTTGGCAGCCCGAGCATCCGGCCACCGCCGATCGTGAGGTACGACGAGGGTCGGTTGACGGCGCGTTGGGAACCGGCTCCGATCAGCAGCGCGATGCCTCTCACTATCGTCATCGTGCCGAGCGTCACAACGATGGCCGGCAGCCCGAACGCCGCGACGAGGGAGCCATTGACGAGCCCGACGGCAGCCCCGACGGCCAATGCGACAAGGATTGCCACCAGCGTGCTCGACTGCGACGGTCCCAGCGTTCCTTGCGCCAACAGGCCCGACAAGCCCATGGTCGCGCCGACCGAAAGGTCGATGCCACCCGTAAGAATGACGAAGGTCATCAGGACGGCGATGATGCCGACAAGCGACACCGCCGAGACGATGTTCTTGAGATTGTCAACCTTGAGCATCGCTGGATTCGCGATCGCGAACGTTGCGAAGATCACGGCGGTGACTCCGGTGAGTCCCCACTTCTGCAGATGTCGTCGATCGAGGAGGCGTTGTACAACCGACGACGACTCGGCGACGTCGCGGGTCGCGGTGGTGGTCATGCTGCACCCCTGCTGGCGGCCTCAAGGATCGCGTTCTGTGTCGCGTCGTGCTTGGGAAACTCAGCAACGATCCGGCCCGCGGCCATGACGATGATGCGGTCCGGCAGTGTGAGCGCTTCTTCGATGTCGGAGGAAATGACGACGACGGCCGCACCGCCCTCCGCGAGACCGCGCAGCCGCTGATAGATCTCTGCTTTCGCGCCGACATCGATACCGACCGTTGGTTCGTCGAGCAGCAGGATGTCCGTCTCCCCCGCTAACCACCGACCCATGAGCACCTTCTGCTGGTTGCCACCGCTGAGCTTCCGGACGGCGACGTCAGCGCGCGCTGGCACGATTCCGAGCGATCTGACTGCATCGGTGGCAAGCTTCCTCGAACGCCGGCCCCTCAGGATTCCCCAACTTGTGACACGGCCGAGATGTGCGGCGATGACGTTGCTACGGATCGAGTGGCTCATCATGAGGCCATCGCGGCGCCTGTCTTCCGGGACCAGGCCGAGCCCAGCTGCAATGGCCTGCCCCGGCCGGCGGATCGCCAATGGCCTGCCATGCACCAGGACCTGGCCGGCAGCCGCAGGCGCGACGCCGAACATCGCGTTGAACAACTCCGTTCTTCCAGCACCGATTAGTCCTGTGATACAGACGATCTCGCCCTTTCGCACGACCAGGTCGATGTCATAGAACGCACCCGGCTCTGTGAGTCGACGGCACTCCAGCGCGATTTCGCCGCCGCTGTCCTCCTGCGCGGCGCGCTGCGCGCTGGCCTCGGCAGCGAGTTCGCGGCCGAGCATGGTCTGGACAAGCGATGCCTTCGTCAGCGAGTGCGACGGTGCGGTCAACATGACTTTGCCGTCGCGTATGACCGTAACGTTGTCGGCAACTGCGAATACCTCATCGAGAACGTGTGAGATGTAGAGCACGCAGATGCCTCGCGCCGTCAGGCCGCGGATCGACCCGAACAGATGCTGCACCTCAACCTGCGAGAGCCATGCCGTCGGCTCGTCCATGAGGATCACCCGTGCATCACGAGCGAGCGCCTTCGCGATTTCGACCTGTTTCTGGTGCACGGTCGGCAGCGATTGCACCGGCATGTCGACGTCGAGGTCGATGCCGTGGTGGGCGAGGAGGCCGATGACCTGTTCGCGCTGTTTCGCCCGATCGATGCGGCCGAAGGACTTCAGTGGCTGGGTGCCCAGCATGACGTTGTCGAGCACCGAAAGCGCCGGCACCAGATTCGATTCCTGATAGATGCAGGCGATGCCGGCAGCAAGCGATTTCCGCGGGTCGCCGAGTGCAACGGGCCGACCCTCGACAGTCACCTCGCCGGAGTCGGGAATCACGGCGCCGGTGAGAACTTTCACGAACGTCGACTTTCCCGCGCCGTTTGCGCCAATCAACGCGTGCACCTCGCCGGCGTGAAGTGTGAGACTCACTTGTTGCAGCGCATGTACAGCCGCGTAGCGCTTGTCGAGGTTCGTAGCCTGCAACACGACGTCCGGTGTCTCGCTCGTTCCAGTGCCGATCATGACGGGACGTCGGCGACGGGCCGGATTGGATTGGCAGCCGAATGAACACGTCNNGCGCCGCTCACGCACCTGCCGCCATCGGTCGAACGCGACAGCCCCGACCAGAATGACACCGGAAACGACCTGCTGGGCGTAGGTGGAGACACCCTTCAGAGTGAGTCCGACCGCGAGCGTGCCGATGAGAAATGCGCCGATGATGGGCCCAAGGACACCACCCACTCCACCGAGCAGACTGGCGCCTCCGACGACCGCAGCGGCGATCGCCGACAACTCGAACCCGCTGCCGAGGTCTTCGGTCGATGTGAGCTGGCGCGAGGTCAAGATCAGTGCGACGACTGCCGCACACAGTCCAGAAATCGCATACGCGACCACGTGCGCCCGCATCACGTCGATACCCGCAAGATGAGCCGCTCGGGCATTGCCACCCACCGAGTAGATGTCGCGACCGATCTTCGTCTTCTGCATCACCCAGTACGCAGCGAGCCCGATCACGATCAGGTAGAGGAACGCATACGGAATCGAGCCGATGCTGCCGTCAATCCTGAGCAACGTCGGGTCTTCAATTGCCGATGTCGAGGTGTCCGGCCTCAGCTGGCGTCCGGAAATCCAATACGTGACACCGCGCCAGGTGGCGTAGCCAGCCAACGTGACGATGAATGGGCTGAGGTTGAGGCGCACGATCAGGAACCCATTGAGCGCGCCAAGGAGCACGCCCCCGGCAAGAGCGATCAGAATGATCAGTGCGCCGGGGGCCCCGCTCAATACGGACAGATCAAAGATCACCATCCCCGTGAGACCAAGGACGGAGCCGATCGACAGATCGATGCCCGCCATCACTATCGGGAAAGTCATGCCGATCGCAAGGATGGCGATGTGCGAGTAGCCGATCAGGATGTTCTGTGCGTTCTCACCGGTACGAAACCTGGGCGTTGTTGCCGAGAAAACGAGTAGCACGGCGAGGTACACGAGGATGAGCCCCGCTGTCGTGGATCGACCTCGCCTGCGCCACGCGGACGCGTCAAGCTTTCGCACGTTGTCTCCATTGACGGCGGGGCCGGCGAGCGCCTACCAGCGGGCGCTCGCGGGAATCGTTCCCGCGTTGTCCTTGGTGACGATCGTGTACGGCATGAGCAGGTGACCCTGCTGACCGAACGAGTTGGCATTGACCCCGCCACTCGCGAGCACTGTGCCCGCTGACATCGCAAATCGGCCTTGCTGCCACACGTCGGTGTACTGCGTGCCGGTCAGGTCGCCGGCCTCGATCGCCTCGATGGCCGCCTTCTCGCCGTCGTTGCCGAAGATCGAAATGCCCTTGAGACCCTTTGCCTTGACCGCGTCGACGGCGCCGAGGGCCATGTCGTCGTTGACGCCATACACGCCGACAATCTTCGAGTTCGCCGCGTACATCGTGTTGAAGAGGTCCTGGGCCTTCTTGCGGTCCCACTCAGCTGACTGGTCCGCCGCGACGTTGATGTTCGGGTACTTGGCCTTCATCTGATCCTTGAACCCGTTGGTTCGAAGGTCGCGAATCGTGATACCGGGAGGCGCGTTCAGGATCACCACGTCACCCTTGCCGCCGATCGCCTTGGCCATCGCGTCGGCGATTTCCATGGCGCCGAAGTAGTGGTTCATCTCGACGTGAGCGGCGTGGGCTTCCTTTGCATCGATGTTGAGGGTGATGACCGGGATGCCGGCAGCCTTTGCCTTCTTGATGGAGGGCGCAAGCGCGACGCTGTCAGCCGGCTGCAAGAAGATGCAGTCGACTCCCCCGGCGATCGCGGTATTCATCAGGTTAATTTGGGTGTCGGCCTTGTTCTGACCGTCCTGCACCTGGAAGTCGATGTTCTTCTGGTTGTCGGCGACTTCCTTCATGCCTTCCCCCCAGGCCGTTGACGTGGCCTGAGGCTGGATCTGAATCCAGACCATCTTGTAGCTGGTCTTCTTGGCGCCGCTAGCAGCCGCTGCACTCTTGCTCTTGCTGGTACATGCCTCGAGCAGGGGGCTCATGACGGCGGCGGCTCCGATGGCCGCCGACACCCCAAGGAACTTGCGCCGGTTGAAGCCTGGCACGTGCTCATCGACTGCAGTCATGGGTACTCCTCGTGACGATGCGGATAAACACGAAACCAGCCTGAGCAGGTGTGTGGATTCGGCGATGGAAACCGGTTCCAGTGGCAATCGAGCCATAAGCTACACAGCAAAACATCTGATGTCTAGACACGGCGTTCGCTCGTTTACCAGGCAACTGGCGCCTAGCCGCGCAGGGCCGGAGGACGGCTGAGTACGATACGTCTGACATATTGACCTGATCACCCGAGCCAGGCGACATCCAGCCGCTGACGGTCGACAACCGTCGCTTGTCCGTTCCCGCTGCCCAACGGGCGGGCGCTACAGAAGGTGACGTGCCTTCCAACGCACCCTGCGGCAGCCAGCCTGTGACTTAGCCGATTCGCACTACGTCGGGCGAATGCCGTTGCGAGGAGTCCTGGCCGTCGTGGATCTGTCGCCGGCTGCCTTTCGGCGAGATCTCGTTCCGCGGTGGTCGGGCGGCCGGCGGCGCTGCCATGCGTCGCTGATGTGGGTATTCATGGCGCCCTCGGACAGGTCGGCGTCCGCAGCCTCGATCGCGTCGAAAATCGCCGCGTGTTCGAGGAGCGTCTTGTGCATGATGCTGGGTGACACTCCTCCGACATAGCGCGCGCTGTCTCGTGCTCGTTCGTAGAGCACGCGGGCGATGCTTTCCGCCAGGCGATTCCCCGAGATCGACATGACCATCTCATGGAACGCCACATCAGCCACATGAAACGCTATCGGCTCGTCGAGCGTGTTGCGCATTGTCTGAAGAATCTCGCGTAGCACGTCCAATTCGGGGAGCGTTCGCACTCTCGCGGCCTCGCCGGCCATCGCGGCCTCCAGACGCGCTCGGACGATGCTGAGTTCGTCGAGTACGCCCAGAGTCTTGTCGTGGGCTATCAGTGACCTAAGGACCACGGGATCCATCATGGTCCAGGCTCTCGTGGGCTGAACGACGGTTCCCTTACCCTGAACGACCGTGACCAAGCCCTTTTCTTCGAGGCGCTTGATCGACTCTCGGAGGACCGTTCTGCTGACGCCGAATAGTTGGCTCAGGGGCAACTCCGGCGGCAGCGAATCGCCCGGCGAAAGCTCGCCGGACACGATGACGTTCACAAGACCCTCGACTACCGCGACTCCCAGTTTCGCAGGCGTGCGGGCTTCGACGGACAAGATCGGACTAGGGCGGCTGCCCGTGCCCACCTGCTGCGTCATGGGATGAATTTTACGCACGGGTCGAGCATCTCACGTCACTGGGCAGATATGTGACGTATGCTCTTTGCGCGAGGGTGATCACCCAGGCCACGACATGCTTCGGCCCCCGGCCAGCGAGGACGCGCGCAACGCTCATGAAGATCACGGGCTTCCGCACCTTGATGACGGAGCAGCACTGGGGCCGCCCTATTGGTGACGTCAATGGCTTCATCCGAGACGGCATCACCGAAGTCCCGGTCGTCATCATCGAGACCGACGGTGGTCTCGAAGGGATCGGCGTTGGCTCGCACGCCGACATCGACAGAGTCTTCCCAGCGCTTGAAGGCCAGGACCCACGTGCGACGTTCGCGCTATACGACCGGATGCTCGCGCATGTCTTCAAGTCAGGACACAGCGGCGCGACGTTCGGCGGCATTGGCACATTGGATATGGCGCTTTGGGACCTCAAGGCCAAGATGGCCGATGAACCCCTTTGGCGAACCCTCGGGGCGCGTGACCGCTTTGTACCCGGCTACGCCTCAGCGCTCGAAATTGCCGTTGGTGACGACGCACTAGAGGCCCTCTATGCAGGCTGGGTGGATCGGGGTTTCACCGGCGTCAAGGTAAAGGGAGGGTTGGACTTCGACCGCGACGTCGCTCGGTTGACCACGATCCGCGACATCTTCCGAGCCAATAGCGCGCGACCCGCCCTCATGTTCGACGCGAACGAGTCGTGGAGTCGCAAGCAGGCGATCCGTTACATCTCGGGCCTCGAAGAGACGTTCGATCTCACGTGGGTAGAGGAGCCTTTAAGGAGATGGGACGCCGAAGGCCTCGCCATGGTTGGCCGGTCGGTTCGAGCCGCGATCGCGACCGGGGAGAATCTCACCGGCCTCGAACAGTTCAAGCACTTGCTCGATGCGAGCGCGGTCGACGTCGTCCAAGCCGGCAGTGTCTGGGGGATTACTCATTTTCTTCGAGTGGCCACCGTTGCCCACAGCCGTGACCTGCCAGTCAGTCCCGTTGGATACAACACCAACCCAATGGCCCATGCCGCGGCGTCAATGCCGAATCATCTATCGATCGAGATCCAAAGCCTCACGTATCCCGTTGGGCTCGCGGTCGACCAAACCATTGCCGACGGCGGAGTGGTTCTCGGCGACCAACCAGGCAACGGCCTCTTGGTTGACGAGGCGGTGATCGCCAGTGCTCCGACCCGCCTGACATGGTCCGATCCCGCCGGCCCCCACGTGCGCCCTCATCGAGCCGGTCTTCGGCTGGTACCTGAGGAGTCGGCTGCGAACAGCGCCGGCATGCCGTAACGGCGTTCGAACACCGCGACCGACGGCATTCCGACGGGTGCGGGTACCGAACAACTCAGCAGTCACCCAAGTCCGGCGGCCGCCGGCTCTATCAGCTGTGCGTCGACCAGGTCGGCCCACAGCTCGTTCGGCACCGCATGCTCGTACCGGCCGACGTTGCTGTCAACCTGCTCGGCGCTGCGCATGCCGATCGCAACGCTTGAGACGGCGGGGTGTAGTAGTGCGAAGGCGATCGCCGCCTCGGGAAGCGTAGTTCCGTGCCGCTCGCAGACGACGGCAAGTTGGCGGGCGCGCGCGATCAGGTCGGGCGGCGCTTGGCCGTAGTCGTACCTCGCGTCTGATGCGGGCCATGCCGTACTGAGCAGCCCCGTGTTGTATACGCCGACAACTACGATTCCAGCCCCGGCAGCGAGGGCGGGTTCGAGCACCGTCCGCAAGCCTCCGTTCTCAAGCAAGGTGTATCGGCCGGCGAGCATCGCGACGTCGAGCAGACCGTCGCGAAAGAGATCTGAGAGCTCGTCGACGGAATTCGTGCCGACTCCGATCGCGCGCACCACTCCCTGCGCCCGAAGCTCTGCGAGCGCCTCAAGCGCATCGCGCGCTGCCCCCGCGCGAAACTGATCGGGATCGTGGGCATAGACGATCTCGACATGGTCAGTTCCCAAGCGCAGCAGGGAGTCGTCAAGCGAGCGACGTACACCGTCACGCGAGAAATCCCATACCCGTAGAAGATCGCCCGGCACGTCGAAGCCATCGGTATCACGCGGAGTCGGCTGGGGATTGGGTGTAAGGAGGCGACCCACCTTCGTGGAGATGACGTACTCATGACGCGGATATCCGGCCAGGGCCCGTCCGAGGCGACGCTCCGACAGGCCGAGCCCGTAGTGTGGCGCCGTATCGAAGTACCGGATGCCACGTTCATACGCTCGCTCGACGGCGTCAGACGCCTCGTCGTCCGTCGCAGCGCGGTACAGGTTGCCGATGCTCGCAGCGCCGAACGCGATTTCGGTGAGCCGAAGGCCGGTCGAGCCAAGGGAGCGCGTTGTGAGCGGGAGCTGGTTCATGTCATCCCGTACCCGCGGCCGACGCTCTCAGGCTTGACGAGTCGCGTGGAACGCTCGTGGAGAAGTAGATGTAGGTCACGTAGACCCCAAAGGGGAACTAGATTCCGCCGCTTCGGGGCGGCCGGACGGCGCACTTTGATCATGTGCCGGTTCCTTCTTCCGATCTGGCAATGGGCAACGGCTCGCACAGGCGAACGCACGGGAGTAGATCATACGTGTGACGTTTCGGCAATTAGCCAGTAACCCACCCCCGGCAGTACGAACCCGGCAGCGTGTCAGTTGGCGGCGCGAGCGGTCGCTGTGGTCGCAAAGTCCGCGCCAAGCCCACCCGCAAGGGATTTGGCGAAGAATGCGGGTACCGCTTCAGGTCCCAAAGGCCGGGCGAAGTAGTACCCCTGACCAAGATCGCACGAGAGCTCCCGCAGCCTGGCCCACTGTTCGCGTGTCTCGATGCCTTCGGCGACCGTTTCCATCTGAAGCGTCCGCGCTAGCCCGACGACCGCCCGAATGATCGCGGACCCTTCGGCGGACGCCTCGACTGTATCGATGAAGGCCTTGTCAATCTTGAGCTGGTCCGCCGGAAAGTGCTGAAGGGAAGCAAGCGAGGAATAGCCCGTCCCGAAGTCATCTATCGCGAGCCGCACGCCCATCGCCTTCAGGGGGCCGAGAAGCTGGATTGCGCAGTGTGGGTCCCTCATGAGAACTGACTCGGTCACCTCGAGCGTCAAGGCGTTTGCCGGGAGGGAGGTGTCTTCGAGTACCGAGGCAACGAGATTGGCGAAGGTCGGATCGTCGAGCTGTCGGGCTGAGACGTTCACGCTAATTCTGAGGTTCGGAAGCGATTTCGCCCTCCAGGCCGCGGCTGCCCGGCAGCTCTGCCGAAGTACCCACTCCCCGATTTCTACGATGACACCGTTGCGTTCAGCAAGCGGGATGAAGACATTGGGGGGTATCAGCCCACGAGTCGGGTGATCCCAACGCACCAGCGCTTCCACCGCCACCGCACCTCCGGTGGTGAGATCGACTACGGGCTGGTACTGCAAGCGCAATTCGCCACGGACGACGACGTGGTTGAGGTCGTGCCCGAGTTCAAGCGCGTCGATCGTCTCGGTGTGCATGCTCGACTCGTAGACGACCGCGGTTCGTCCGCCGGCCCGCTTCGCGCGGTACATCGCGACGTCCGCGTTGCGCAGCAGGTCGTCGGCCGTACCTGCCGAGGTGCTACTCGACGCGATTCCGATGCTCGCGAACGCGGAAACCTCGCGCCCAACCAACGACATGGGCTGAAGAAGCGCATTCGCAAGCCGGGCCGCGACGTGCTGGCCGACCTCGTCTCCTGCCGTTCTCTCCAGCAGGATTGCAAACTCGTCGCCTCCGATGCGTGCCGCCGTGTCGTCGGCGCGCAACGCTCCACGGATCCGATCGGCGAACCAGGCGAGCAACTCGTCGCCCGCTGCGTGCCCGAGGCTGTCGTTCACGTCCTTGAACCGGTCGAGGTCGATGAACAAGACCGTGACATCGGTACCTATTCGCGCCGCGGTCAGCAGGGCGTGGTTGAGCCGATCGAGGAACAGGCCACGATTCGGCAGGCCGGTCAACGAGTCGCGGTACGCGTCGCGCATTGCTTCGACCGTACGGGCGTCCGTAAGCGCCACGCTCGCTTGCTCCGCGAACGCGGCCAGCGTATCGAGTCGGTCATCGACGTCCGAAGCGTCGAAACCCGCGACCGTCACGAGGCTTCCGGTCGTGTTTCCTTCGATGTGCACCGGCGCTGCGAGCGCCGTCCATCGCACCACCTCTGCGGCGCCGGCCCCCACCCTGGTCACGGGGCCATCGACTCGAACGGAATCGGCCGCCGCCGCCATGACAAGCGATCGGTAGCTGACGGCACCGTCAGGCGGGCCCCCTGACGAGACGATTCGATAGTGCCCTTCCATCGGTTCGACAATGACGAGAGCGACGAAGGCATTGTTGAGAAGTTGGGCCGCGCCGGCCGTGACTGCGTCAAGCACAGTTTGCGATGGGGCGCGATGTGAGATCGCCCGTTGAATCGTCAAGAGAGACTCGAGCAGGCGCTGGCGCCGGCCGAGCGTGTGGACCAGTTGCAAACGCTCGGAAGCTTCGTGCTCGCGTTCGGCCCGAACTGTTCGTTCGAGCTGGAGGGTGCGCAGACTGCGCAGAGCGAGACCAAGGACGCTGGCCATCCCCTGCAGCAGTTGACGCTCCTCACCGGTGAACTCGTCGTGTACCCGGCCCAAGACGAGGCAACCCGTGATGCCACTGTCGAGATCGGCAGCGGCGGCATGCAGCAGTCCCATCCCCGGCACGTCAATCATCACGGCACCTTGCGCCGCGGGTCTCATGACCTCGACAGACCGCGTATCCCGACCCATGCCAACGCACGCGAGCAGTTCGTCGTCACGGACGAGTGCCCCGATTTCGGCGCCGAGGGCCTCGACGGCGCGCTCGATAGCTCCGCGTACGGCAACAAACTCGTCGTCCTCCGAGATAACGGCTTCGAAGTACTCGGTCAGCTGATGAATGGACCAGTGATATGCCACCGGCTGCTCCTCATGCGAAGGCCACCAGCACCAACGTCAGGTGATGCATGCCCCGAGCGCCACGAGTGCGAGCGATTTCGCCCATCGTGTAGAAGCCGGCGAACGGTATGCCGGGAGCACATTCAGCAAACCTTGCAGCTTCTTCGCGGACGCCGTCGGCCTCCAGGATGAGGAAGCGCACGCCGCACTCGAACGCTAGGAAACCCAGCGGCGCGGCGCCGTCCAGCCCGTCAATCGCCTCCGCGTAAGCGTCGTCGACGCTGGAAATCAAGCCTGCGCGATCGGTCTCCATCATCCAGAGCAGCGCGCCTTGCGGTACATCAGCGAGACAGGTGATCGAGCCATCCTCGACATTGCCTCCGTGGATAACCCGAATGTCCTCGCCGCTGCGGCGCGACATCCCGAGCGGGTGTTTGAGTGCGAAAAGTTGGAACGCCTTCGCGTCGTTTGCCATCGCCCTCGTCGAACCCACCCGCTCCGCGAACACGTCAAGCGCAGGCTCACCATCGAGTGTGTGGACGTGACCCTCAGAGCTGCGGGTCGCCACCATGGGCTTGCCGACCTTGCGCCAGCCATGGGCCACGCCGACGCCGATCGGGGCATCGGAGCCGATCGCCGCGGCGACTACTGCGTCGCTGAGGACGCGGACTCCGCTCGCGTCACCGATGAATTGGAACGTCTGCTCATAGAGGAACTCGTCCGCGGCGCAACCACCCGCCAATCCAACTGTTGCGCCAATGACGCTGTACGCGCCACGCACGAGTTCGTGCTGCTCTCCCGCAAGTCCGTCGGCAAGCAGCAGCAGGAGCTTGTGCTCACTAGCCAGTTCCTCGATCATGTCAGCGACGTGTTCGCCCGCTGCACGCTGGCCAGCCGACACATTCGGCGCGGCGCTGACACGAACCTCGAAACCGTCGCCTCCGAGCACGCTCACCACCACTGCGAGCTCGGCGGGTCCGGTCTGAGAGAGATGCGCCAAGCCGCTGCATCCAATCAGCGGGACATCACCAGTCTCGGACCTAACACCCTCGAGCATGGCCTGCATATCGATGTCGGCCGGGCAGAAGACAACTACTAGGGACGCGGTCCGGCCCGCCAACGCGTCGCGAGACGCCTGGACGCCGGCCGCGCGAGCGTCGACGTCAGTGCTGCGACCGGCGCCGAACCACCGCGCGGGCTGTCCCGTGCCTGTGGCTGCCTTCGTCTCGTTCGAGGTCACGGTCATTTGTTCCTCCACGGGCGCCACGAGCGGACTCCCCGACACCAAGTCGGCGCAATCCGGTCGGATGTGAGCCAATCGGGAACGAGATCATGGGCGCCACGAGGCAGCTAGATCCACCTGGACAGGCTCGTGTGGAGGGCCCTCTGCGCCAGCTTGTTCGAGCCGCGTAGCGCAGCTGAGGCGGGCGTCGACCGGACGGTGTCGACCCGGGCGGTGACCGCTGTGCGGGACCGTTTACCTCGGCGCCCCATGGGTGAGCCGTCGTCCCGCGTGTTCCGGCCTGATTTGGGTGCCCGTCGCGCGGCCACCCGTCGTCGGTCGGTTGACCGCGGCGACCAAGGACTCATCGACCGTTATGCCAAGGCCCGGGCTGTCCCCGAGGATGAAGAGCCCATCCTGAATGGTGAGATCGAGGGTCAGACCTACCGGTGGGGTCAGGTCTTGCAGCTCGCTAGCAATGTGGTTGGGCACAGCCGTTGCTGCGTGCAGCAGGGACATCGGCGTCGTGCCGACCGGGCTCACGGGCAGATCGTGGGCGTGCGCCAGAGCTGCCACTCTGAGGAAGTGCGTGATTCCCCACACCGACGCGGTTTGCACGACGTCGATGGCGCCCGCCGTCAGCAGCGGGCGGAACTGCTCCAGGCCGCTGAGGTTCTCCCCGCTCGCCACCGAGGCACGGACACCCCGCCCGACGGCGATCATCCCCTCGGCGTCCCAGCGGCGGACCGGCTCCTCGACCCAGATCAGGTCGAGGGTGCGTTCGAGTTCGGCGACGTGTCGCACGGCCTGCTTTCGGGTCCAGCACTCGTTGGCGTCGAGCATCAGTCCGGGGCGCACACCGGGCGACGCGTCGGCGAGGACGTCACGAACCAGGCACAATCTCGCCCGGTCGCGGTCGACGTCGAGTCCACCCTTGAGCTTCGCTGCCCGCACACCGCGCTCGGCATAGGCGGTATAGACGGACACGAGTTCGTCGTCCGACAAAGCGATGTCGAGTGCCGAGGCGTACGCGGTCAGCGTTCGGTCGCGCCCACCCAGCATGCGCCAGAGCGGTTCTCCCGCAGCCTTGGCCTTGATGTCCCACAGCGCCGTATCGAAGGCCCCGATCGTGCCGAAGACCGCACCGGCATGTCCGGCCTTGAAAGCGTGCCGGAGCATGCGGTCGTACAGTGCGGCGGTCGAACGCGGGTCCTCGCCCTCGATCGCGGCGAACATCTTCTCCAGCTCGACGTGTGACCCCATCCCGATACCCGTGATGCCCTCGTCGGTGTCGACCAGGACCAGCTGCACGTCCAGGACGCCGCTCGGGAACACGCCGTTGGCGTCTCCGACCGAGCGACCCCAGTCCTGGCGGGTCGTCAGCGCCCGGTAGCCAGTGATGCGCATGTCAGCCTTCCTCGGGCAGGCGATTACTGAATCGACGATCGTCGAAGCACCGTCTCAACGTGCCGTGACGACGCCGTCGGGAACCACCCCAGCTGTCGGTCACCCCTTCACCCCGCCGCCGAGCAGACCGCGCACGAGCGCCCGCTGCGACATCATGAACACGATGAGAACGGGGACGATCGCGAGCAGTGTGGCGAGGGCAAGTTCCGGCCGGAAGATGTTCACACTCTGGCCGCCGCCACCGGCCGCCGGGTTGAACGACGGCGTCGATGACAGCAAGTCAGACAGACCGACCTGGATCGGGTACTGGGTCGACTTCGCGAGGACGGCGAAGGGCAGGAAGAAGTTGTTCCAGTCGGCAACGAAGCTGAAGAAGAGGACCAGCGCGATCACGGGCTTGGCCAGCGGCAGCGCGATGTGGCGGAACGTTGTCCACTCACCGCAGCCGTCGATGCGCGCCGCGTCGAGCACATCACGTGGCATCGTCGTGGAGTAGTAGATGTAGGCGATATACACGCCGAACGGGTAGAACGCGAAAGGCAGAATCACCGAGAGCACGTTGCCGATGAGTTTCAGCGAATTCAGCTCAAGGAAAATGGGCAGTACCAGCGCGGACGCCGGCATGATCATCACGATCAGTGTCACGGTGAGCACCAACTTGCGGCCCCGGAACGTCCCAAAGGCGAGGCCGTAGCCGGCCGGAACCGCCGTCGCGAGCACAATCGCGGTCGCGCTGCCTGCGTACAGCAGCGAGTTACTGATCCACCTGCGGTAGAGGTGGGAACTGTAGGCGTCGATGTGATCCCACGCCTGCGCGATGTGGTGGAAGCTGCCGAACGCGAACGGGTTGCTCGTGACAAGCGCTCCGTCGGACTTGGTCGGTGCGAGGAACAACCAGATCATCGGCACCACGAAGAACACGGCGAAAAGCGCGAGGATGACGAACCGAAGGCTGCGCGCGGTCAGCCGCATCAGTCTTCCTTCCTGAACAGTCCGGTGCGGGTGACGATGAGCACTGCGGCGATCAGCCCGATAAGCAGCAGGTCAACCGAGACAGCAGCCGCTTCGTTGAATTTTCCGTACCGGAAGGCCAGCTGGTAGGCCAGCTGATTCGCTGACCAGGTGTCCGGGACGAATCCAAGGCTGGCTTGATTCACCAACTGCGGTTCGACGAACAGCTGCGTCCCGGTCGCGAACGACAGGATGCCCATGTAGGCAATCCACTTGCGGATCATCGGGAGCTTCAGTCGGAGCGCGATCGTCCAGGCTCCTGCTCCGTCGATGCGGGCCGCCTCCTCGAGGTCCGGCGGGATGGTGTTCAGCGCACCGTACAGGACGACGATCCAGCCGCCGGCTCCGGTCCAGAACGCGATCATCGCAAAGATGAAGGGGAGGTGACCTGGTGCGATCGCCTGGACGAACAGCGTCGACCCAAACACGTGTTCGAGGAGAAATCTCGCGGGGCTGACGGCCGGGTCGAGCATGAACAGCCATACCAGCACGGAGGCAGCGCCGGCCAGCGCGCCAGGGATGTAGTAGAGAAATCGGAAGGTCGACGTGGCCTTGCTGGCGCGGCTGTGCAGCATCAGCGCCAGTCCGACCACGAACACAATCAGCGCGATGAGCCACACACTGGTGTACAGAAAGACGTGTTCGAACGCTGGCCCGAAGCGGTAATCGTTGGCGGTCGTGGTGAAGTTCTTCAGGCCGATGAACTTACCCTTGCTCGTCGTGAAGGCGAGGCTGAGCGCGTAGATCGCCGGCAAGATGCCGAACAGGATCAGGAACGGCAGATAGGGCAGGACAAACGGCAATCCCCGCCAGGCACTTTGATCGCGCTTGCGCGCAGCCCCCCCGGCGTGCAGGCCACGCTTTCGCGTGACCTGCACAATCGCCGGGGTTAGGGCTGGCGGATCGCTCGCCCCACTCAGCTTGTTGCCACCGTGTATCCAGCGGCCTTCGCTGCCTGTCCCAGGGCTTTACCGAACGCCGGCATGAGCGAACTCAGCGACTTCCCGGCAACAAGCCCCGTGACCACGGTGTTGGTCCAAACCGGCTGGTCCGGGTAGGTGACCAGCTGCCAACCCTGCCAAATGAGGCCAGCTGCGGCCTTAAGTGCCGGGGTCGGATCTGCTGCGAAATACGGGTTCTTAGCCAGCCCCGCAAGCCACAAGGCTTGCAGCGGTCCGTATCCCGGAAGACCAGGCCGAGCGTCCTTGCTCGTCGGGTCGGGGTTGAAGACCGTCGTGGACCACTGAACGAAGTCCGTCGCGGCCGCGGTGTTGGCGGAGTGCTTGGAGATGATCCATGGACCGCCACCGATCTGACCGGTGGTGATCGGTGAATCGGTGCCCCACTGGAGCGGTGTCGTGGCGGTCATTTCGCCCGCCGGGATGTGCAGCGTTCCGCCGAACACGTCCTGTGCGTACCAGGCCGGGCCGGGCATAAGGAGCACCTTGTCGGTCGCTCCGCCGTACTTCTTGGCGAAGTCAGGCGAGAAGATGCCGAGCGGTGGCGCGCTGCCGTTCTTGATCAGCGGGTCAAGCAGGGTAGCCATCTCGGTGCAGTGCGTGTCCGCTGCGTTGATCGTGACGTTGGTGCCTGACACGTTCGACTCGAGCGGGCACTGGTTGCCCCAGAAGTAGGTCCAGGCGCCGTACGAGTCGCCCGTGTTGCCGATGATGTAGCCGGGGTGCTCGGTGGCGACCTTCTGACCAAGCGCCTGCCAGTCCTGCCACGTCTTCGGAACCGTGTAGCCGAACTGCGTCATCAGCTTTTGGTTGACCCAAAGGACGTTAGGAGCGAGGTTGTCCTGGAGGCAGACGAGCTTGCCGCCGACAGTGCACTGAGCCAGCGACGTCGCGGGCCACTGGCTCGTGATGTCTTTGGAGATGAGCGAGCCCATGTCCGCAGCGAACTCAAACGGCGCTTGGGCCATCCACACCGGGTCGTTGACCTGCTCGCTGAAGATCACGTCTGGCCAGCCGCTGCCGGCCTTGTTCCAGAGCTGGATCTTCGTTTGCAAGCCCGTCGCGCCGTTGCCGTCACCGTCGAAGGTGACGATGTCCACCTTCACGTTCGGGTGCGCCGCAGCGTAAGCCTTGGCATCAGGCAGGCGCACAGCGTCGACCCAAACGGTCAAGTTGCCCGAAGCCGTGCTGCTCGGAACTGCTGACCCGCTGCCTGAGACCGGAGCTGGACTCGTCGCAGCGGTCGAGGAGGGCGCGGGCGCGGGCGACGAACTGCCCGCTGTCGATGACGCGCTAACCGATGCGGAACTTGCGGTGGTTGGTGTTTTGCTCTTCGAACTCGAACAACCCGCCAATGCCACCGCCGCCACCACGATCGGCAGCCACACACGTCGCTGCATTTTCACTGCTCACTCCGTTACAGGGTCGATGGAGGAACTGCGGAAAGAGAATTCGTCAAGAAGGTAAGTCGTATGATGTAAGATGTCAACGCTCCCGTCGCGTCAAATCCTCGGCGATACACGTTCGTAATCTTCGGCTACTTCGCGTTCGCCTCACCCTGACGGAGGACTAGGTGACCGCCATTGAATCGAGCGGCGGCGCTCCGCCCGCCATGGCGTGG
>PLCK01000122.1:35402-44214 GCA_003134755.1 Actinomycetota bacterium
CTCGTCCAGGTCCGGCAGGGCTCGGGAACGGCGGTCAGTCCACGCACGATGTGGAACATGCTGGACGCGACCGTTCTGGGCGCGTGCATCGCCGAAGCGGACGGCCTGCACGTCCTGGACGATCTAGTGGTGACCCGTCGGCTGCTCGAGTCGGACATGGCCAACGTCGCCGCCCGGCTCGCCGACGGCGACGTGGTCGAGCGGCTTGGTCGCTTGGTCGACCGCATGGACGAGCTGCGCTCCGATCCCGTCGCGTACGCCATCCAGGACCGAGCCTTCCACGATCTGATCATGCAGACGTCCGGCAACCGGATTGCCCGGGGCGTGGTCCGCTCGTTGGAGAGCCAGGTTCTCAGCACCGTTCGCTACATCGGGCAGCCCAGCCAGGAGCTGTGCGTGGCCTCCAATTTGGGGCATCGCCGGATCTACGAATGTGTCGCGGCCCACGACCCGACGGGAGCCGCCAAAGCCATGATCACCCACATCACCGAAGCATGGGTCCTGCGCCGTACCGGTGCCGAGGGTGCCGCTCGGCTGCTGCGCTGAGACTAGGCGTGACGCGGCGACGAACCTGTGTTACTTCAACGATCGGCCGAGTGGCTCAACGGCGTGCGAACCCGCGTTCCCGTTTCGAACGACTCGATGCTGGCGAGCGCGAGCTGCAGCGCGCGGCGTCCGGCGCTTGCTGGAATCGGCGGAGCAAGGCCAGCGCGCAACGCCGGAATGAGTGCGTCAACGTGGCGGTCGAAGGTGCGGTGGAATTCTCTTGCAACGTCGTTGAAGTATCCCGCTTCCCAGACGTGTCGCGTCTCGTCGCCGACCTGCTGGATACTCACACGCTTGACCGTGTCTTCGATGAGCGCCCGGCCTTTGGTTCCGTTGAGCTCGAGGTAGTGCGTAAGCGGATACGCGTACGAGGAGTCGTAGCTGCCGACCAGACTGCCGACCCCACCATTGGCGAACTCAAGTGCGATGGCCACGGTGGTGTAAGGCCCGTGGGTCTTGTTCGTCATCTGCGCCATCACTGAGGCGATCGGACCGCACAGATATTCGAGCATGTCGAAGCCATGGCATTGGGTTTCGATCAGCTGAGCGTGCGGGTGGGTACCGCAGTTCGGTTCGCCCCCGAAGCGCCAGGCCGCGAACACTAGGTCGCCGAGCAGTCCGCCGTCCAATNNACCGGCTCGGCGTAGCGATGGTTGAAGTTGATCGCGAAGAACGTGCCACGCCGGGTTGCTTCGTCAAGCAGCTTGTCAGCCTCATCGAGGTTGAACACCAACGGCTTCTCGACCAGCAACGCGACGCCCGCCTCTACCAACTCCATCGTCGGCGCGAAGTGGTGTTCGTTGGGCAGGCAGACGGTGACCAGATCGGGTTGCTCAGCGTCGAGCATCGCGGCGATGCTCGTGTAGCCATGAGTGTGGTCCAGGCTGGCCTGGGCCTTGGTCCGCTCGACGTCCCGCCCGACAATCGCGACGAGTTCGGTGTCGGGCCTGCCGCCAAAGATGCGCACGTGCTGTCGGCCCCACCCGCCCGGACCGACGACAGCCACCCGCAGACGGTGCGCATCGGTCAGTTCGCTCACGACGCTCCGACGAGTTGGACGGCGATGACGTACCCGGCGTCGTCGGAGCTGGTGCGCGAGCAGAACACAATGTTCTTACCGCCGGCCGCGTCAAACGACTTCAGATACTCGACGTGGAAGTTCAGTGATGCCGGCAGGCCAGGGAACGCACCGGCCAAGGTTACTTTGGCGGCGTTGAGATCGAACGCGAACGTGCACGCCACCTGGTCGATGGTCGGCGTCGAGCCGCTGAAATCGTCGAAGTACGCCGTCGGCTCACCTGTGGTCGCCGGCGGTTGCCCGTGCAACGTTCCACGCCCCCCGCTCGGAGTGAACGGCGTGCAGTCGCCGGTCACCAGGAACGCGTCACTGGGAGCGCCCTGGCGAGAGACCGAGAAGGCGATGTTCTCGCCACCGTCAGTGCTCGGGTCGTTACCCCACTGGGCGAGCGTGTCGAGCGCGTGGTTCGTTCGGGTTCGCTCGTGTGACTCTGTCTCAGTCGCCATCGTCGGTCTCCTCAACTGTCGTGCGGACTGCCGCCGTACGTGACCCTGTACACGCCACAACTAGCACACGTCCGCACCTCGTCAACAGTGTGCCTCGCGCGCTCGGTGAGGCCGGTCGGATGCCCAAGCAGAAACGACCGAGCTACCAGGCAGCCGTCGACTCCTCAACCGCGGCCGCCGGCCTCGGCAACGTATGGATGCCGGGCACACTCCGAGCGTATGGTCGATGCGATCCACGCGCTTGCTCTGACCCCGCCGACCCGGCGCGCCCGGTATGGCGACTTCGGAGGTGCCGCCATGAATTCTCACGCCGAGCTGCGCGCCAGCCTCGGTGACGCTATGGATAGCGGTGACCCGACGTTGTCGGCGGCGGACTGAGTCGGCAACTTGACGAGTTCCAGTTCACCTTCGGTGAAGGCCCTTGCATCGATGCGGTGCGCGACGGTGGTCCCGTATTCGCCGAAAACATCGCTGACCCCACGGAGACCCGCTGGCCCGCCTACGTCGGGTCCGCATTGGGTCTGGGTATCGGGGCGTTGTTCGCGTTGCCGGTCAGCTTGGCCAACTCTTACGTCGGCGCTTTGGATTTGTACCGCCACGCACCAGGTCCGCTGCTCGGTGACTCGCTGCTCGGCGGGTTAATGGCTGCTGAGCTTGCAGCGTTGCCGCTGCTGGACATGATCAGCGCCGAGGCTGACGCGGAAACGGCGGGCAAGGACGAGCCGGCGTGGAACCAGCTCGCGTCGTTGGCGCGCGTCGAGGTGTACCAGGCGACCGGCATGGTGATGGCCCAACTCGGCGTCGGTCCGGCCGAGGCACTCGCGCGGCTGCGCGCGCACGCCTTCGCCCACGACCTCACCGCGAGCCAAGTCGCATGGTCAATCGTCGAACGCGAACTATCCCTGGAACCCGACAACTCCCGGACCGACCCAGGCGGGAAGTATTCATGAGCACCGACAGAGAACATGACATCACCAGGGCGTTCGTGTCCATCGCCAACAGCATGGTCGACGGCGCTGATGTGGTCGACCTGCTGTCCGGGCTGACCACCGACTGCGCGCGGCTGCTCGACATCACCTCCGCCGGGTTGCTGCTCGCGGACAGCCAAGGCGTACTGCACGTGTTGGCCGCGTCATCGGAACGCCGCCGACAAGGCCACAAGCGACAAGGAGGCCATCAACCAGCAGCTGCAGTTTGCGCTCACGAGCCGGGTCGTTATGGAGCAGGCGAAAGGCATCGTTGCTCAACTCGGCACCCGCGACATGGACCGAGCCTTCCCCGTCCTGCGCCGCTACGCTCGCGACCGCAGCGAGCGCCTCAGCCACGTCGCTCAGCAAGTAGTGTCCGGCAAGCTCGCGGGCCTGCAGCTGCTTGAGCACGGGACGGCGAAAGTCGTCCCGTGCGAGAGCCCGCGCTGATCAAACCGTGAGGGACTGCTCACGGAACTCAGTCATCTCGGCGATCAGATCGTCGACGGCGATCCCGTCCTGCTCGGCGATGCGCTGGAGCGCCCGCATGATGACGTCGTTCTCTCGCTCGGCTACGACGTTGGTCCGGTAGTCGAGCTCCGAGCGGATCTCGCTCGCCTTGGCCTCTCTGTTCTGCGTGATCAACACGAAGGTGGACAGGAAGATGGCTTCGAGCGACACCGCCAGCGTCAGGAGTCCGAAAGGGTACGGGTCGAACTCGCGCGCGACGCCCAACAGACCCACGTTGACCGCAATCCACAGGGCGAACCAGGCGATGTGCAGGCGTACGAAGCGCATGCTGCCGGCGAAGGCGGTGATCGAGCCGGCCCAGGCGTCCTCGGCCTGCTTCAGCCGATGAATCTCGCGGTTTGCATTCAGCGCCATGACTGATCCTGGCTTCCTGCCGGTGTGGCTCAGTGGGTGGTGATCAGCGCTAGGTAGACGACGCTGAGGCCGAGCGCGACGAATGCTGGTATGGCGACCCTTGGGCTGTCGCCCGCCCGCCGGTGCACGAAGAGAGCGACGCCGAGCAGAGCGATCATGCCGGCGGCCGCGAGGACGCCAAAGGCAGGCACGGCGAGCCCGGCGAGGATGCCGCCAGCCGCCGCGAGCTCGGCGATACCGATGAGCCGGTACCGCGACCACGGGATCCCGAAGTGAGCGGCGGACGCCTGCATCTGTGGGAGGGCGAGCAGCTTGCCTGCGGCGGGAACCAGGCAGGCAGCTGCGAGCAGGAGCGTGATGGTGATGGTGGCGAACACGGGAGCCTCCTTGGTTGAAAATCGGTGCTTGACAACTCCGATATTACACATCATCATCAGTCTTGTCATGAATAATCAGTTCTGAGCTGAAGCTTCAACAAGGCCCGGCTCACCCCCCCAGAAAGGAACACGTCATGTTCAAATCGGCCGGCAATTCCTTGATCCTGCGAGGTCTGCTCGCGCTTGCCGTTGGTGTGATGGCCCTCTCCTGGCCCGGCGTCACCGTGCTCGCGCTCGTGATCATGTTCGCCATCTACGCCTTCATCGAGGCTGCCGCGCAGCTGACGCTCGCGTTCCGCAGCGACGGGGCGAAGCCCGTGATCGGCCACCTGCTCGTCGGACTCGTCGACGTCGCCGCCGGCACCACCGCCTTCGCCTGGCCGGGTGCCACGGCGCTCGTCCTGGTTCTACTCGTGGGCAGCTGGGCGATCGCGACCGGCGTCATCGAGTTCGCTGCCGGCTTCCGCAGCGGCGAAACAGCCGGTACCCGCGCGTTGTTTATCTTCGGCGGCCTCGTGTCGGTGGCCTTCGGCGTGGTGCTGTTCGGCCGCCCCGACATGGGCGCCCTCACGCTCGCCCTGCTGTTCGGCCTGTTCAAGGTCATGGAAGGTACCTGGATGGTCGTGCAGGGAGCCCAGCTCCGCTCGACGGACCACAAGCTCCACGCGCTGGCCGAGCCGTTGAGGACCCGGACCCGCGTGACCGTCTGACGCCGGCGATGCACCGGCACTGGCAGCAGAAGATGGCGGGCGCTGAACCCGGCGCCCGCCCTCGCGTCGTCTGGACGCGACCGCACGTCGGTGTTGTGTCGCAACGCACGACGCCTCGATCGACCGAACGGGAGGATGCCGTGAGCGCCACATCGGTTGACTCACCGACCGCAGCCAGCCGAGGCGACCGGCGCAGGGCCCGTACGCGGCAGTCGCTCGTCGACGCCGCCGTACAGTTGATGGCCGCCGGCCGGGGAGGCCGCGCGAGCATCCACGAGATCACTGACGCAGCGGACGCCGGCTTGGGGTCCTTCTACAACCACTTCGCCAGCAAACAGGAGCTGTTCGAGTCGGCGACGGAAGAGGTGCTCGAACGTTGGGGACGAATGATCGACGGAGGCTGCGCCGGGCTAGAGGATCCCGCGGAGGTGTTCGCCGTCTCTCTGCGGCTGTCGGGGCGCCTGGCCTCGACCCATCCCGAGATCGCCGGGTTCATCACCGGCTCGGGCTTGGCCCTGCTCGACGCCCCGCGCGGCCTTGCACCTCGCGCGCTTCGTGACATCCGAGCGGGCCAGGCCGTCGGCCGCTTCACCATGGCGGACGCCGAGGTTGCGCTCAGCGCCGTCCTCGGCGGGCTGCTCGGTCTGCCGCGGGTCCGCGGGCGTGAGCCGAGACGCGTCGACGAGAGCTCGGTGGACGAGCTGACCGAGGCNNGCCCGCCTGCCGATTCCGGCGGCGAAGACATGGGAAGACACGGTAGGCCGACGGTCAGCTCCGCCGCGAAATTCGCGCAGCGACACGGGACGTCGCTCGCCCGATGGCCGCTCCGGTCGCAGCGCCGATGACGACGTCGCCGGGGTAATGGACGCCGGTGTAGACGCGCGAGAAGCCGACCACCGCAGCCCCTAGCCGCAACGGAAGGCGCAGGCGCGGGACGACGTCGCCGACGGCGACGGCGAAAGCGGCGGCGGACGCCGCATGCCCCGACGGGAACGACGTCGACGACGGCATCGGGACCCACCGGGAAGACGGGACGCCCGTTGCGAGTCGGTCCGGCCGCCGTCGCGACCTGGCGAGTTTCATCGGCTGGTTCACGACCAGGGACGTCGCACCGACAGCCACCACCCCGGTCAGCGCGGCTCGTCGGCCGGTCGGACCGCCCACCGCCGCGACCACCGCCGCGGTGGCGAACCACGGCTTTGAGTGGTTGGCGACCCGCGACACGACCCGCAACGGTTCATCGAGAAATGGCGTCGACATTCGGGCCACCGCCGCGTACGTCAGGCGGTCCCACCTTTCCAGCAGGCGCAGCACCCGGACCAGAGCGTCGGGCGGCTTCCCCAGGCCGGTTTCCACGTCATGCCTCGCGATCGGCGGCCAGCCGCAGGAGCGCGGTGAACGGCGACGGCGGTGCGCTGCCGACCGGCAGCGGCCTCGCCGGCCACGTCCTGCGGCGAGGGATGCGGACGACAAGCGCGCGCGGCCGGGTCACGAAGTGCAGCGGAGGGTCGAGCGTAAGCGCCTCGCCGTCGACTCCCAGGGCGACGGGTTGCCCCGACTCGACGTCGAGCTTCGTGCTTGTCCACTCGTGCCACCCAGGGAATCGCTCGTCCTGCCCCGACGCGTCGAGCGCGGCGAACTCGTCAGCCTCCGCGCGGCCGGGAACCCGTACCGACACCACACCGAGGAGGCCCCCGTCGAGGCGCGGGCGACCCGTGCGGTGACGCGGCGGGAGCAGCTGGTACGGGTTGTTCGACACGAGCAGCACCTGCGCGGTCGTGGCCCGCTCGCCGCTCGGCAGCCGGTACCGAAGGTCGAGGCGCGCAGCCGATGGGCCGACGAGGTCGGGCAGCAGCTCCACCGCGGTGCGAACCTTCGCCTCGCGAGCGTGCGGTGCTCGGACCAGCTCGGCGTACACGCCCATCGACGCGTTGTTCACGAACACCCGGCCGTTCACCTCCCCGAGGTCGACCGGGACGTCGTGTCCGTCGACGAACGACGACAGCGAGCGGACCACGCCGGTGCCGACACCGAGGTCCAGGGCGAAGTGGTTTCGCGTGCCTGCAGGGACGACCACGAACGGGATGCGGTGGCGGGCCGCGACGGAGGCAACCAGCGCCTGCGAACCGTCGCCGCCAGCCATGCCGAGCAGGTCACACCCCCGCGCGATGGCGTCCTCCGCCAACTGCAGCAGGTCGTCGCCGGGAGCCAGCACGACCGGCTCGACACCGAGCCCATGGCAGCGATCGGCGAGCCGGAACCTCGTCGCCTTCCCGCCGCCCGACTTGGGGTTCATCAACAGGACGGGGTGTGTCGCACGCGGTGCGGTGTCGACCTCGGAACCGACGGACACCCGGGACATCAAGCCCTCCTCGGAGTGGTGTTTGAAGCCACTGACTGATGGTAGTATCAGAACTGATCAGCGAATCGTCAAGTGGAGGAGGCAGTACGGTGGCGCTCGTGAGTGCGGAACCGGAGGGGCAGCCGACGCGCGTCGACCGTCGCAAGGCGCGAACGCGACAGGCGCTGGTCAGGGCGGCACGGCGCATCCTCGCCGAGCGAGGCACCACTGACGTCAGCATCCAGGAGATCACCGACACCGCCGACGTCGGTTTCGGGTCCTTCTACAACCACTTCGAATCGAAGAGCGAGCTGTTCGAGGTCGCCGTCCGGGAGGTACTGGAGGAGTACGGCGCGTCGCTCGACCTGGCCTGTACCGACCTGACGGACGCCGCAGAGGTCTATGCCGTCGGGGTACGGATGACGGCGCGGCTAGCCCTGACACAGCCCGCCGTGGCCCAGGTGCTCCTCCAGGTCGGCCTGTCCTACCCATCCGAGGACCAAGGGCTCGCGCCACGAGCCCTGCGGGACATCCGACGCGGGATCGCCGACGGCCGGTTCACCGTCGAGGACGCCCGGCTGGGGCTCATCGCGACGGCTGGGTGCATCCTCGCGTTTCTGCAGGCGGCCCTGGACCAACGCGACGAACTCAATGAGTCGGACGCCGACTCCCTCGCCGAGATGCTGCTGCGCATGCTCGGCATGACGGCACGCTCCGCGCACACCGTCGCTCGACGCCCGCTCCCGGCGGTGCCCCTCTGACGCGTTCAGGTGGTGACGTGATGAGAGTCTTCGGCGGGCGGGTTTGTAACGACGTTGATCTGGGGGGTAGCTGTGCTCCGTCGGTCGATCATCCACTGATCGAGGACGTTTTCGGGCATGGGTCGGCCCACGTGAAAGCCTTGAGCGACGTCGACGCCTTACGCCTCGAGGGCAGTTAGGGTTTCCAGATTTTCGACGCTCTCGGCGACGACGGTGAGCCCCAGGTTGTGGCCGAGGCCTGTCGCGCTCTGGACGATGGTGGCGTCGCTGTGGTTGCGGGTCAGGCCATCGTCCGCGTGCTAGCCGTCAGGTCAGGCGTGCTTCGACCGAGCTCACCCTTACTATCGGACGCCGACCAGTGGTCGCCGTCCGACAGCGGTCTGTTTTCTGTGGCACTGTCCCGCGGGTCACCCGGGTGGGCGTTACCCACCACCTTGCCCGCGAGCCGCCGGGTCGGCGAGCGCGAGGCGATCACCGACGCGCGAAGCGCGACTCTCGTCAAGGCGCAAGGGCTAGTAGAGCCCGTGCTCACGGACGCCTTGCTCACCGGGGATGCGGCCGCGATCGCGCGCATCGATTCGGTCGTCAAGACCGGCGTCCTCGATCAGTCGCTGGTCCGGGTGAAGATCTGGACGCGGGCCGGAACGATCATCTACTCCGATGAGCCACGGCTCATCGGCACCACGTACACGCTCGGACC
>PLCK01000054.1 GCA_003134755.1 Actinomycetota bacterium
AGGAAGGCAAGAAGCGGATGAAGATGGTCGGGCGGGTCGAGGTACCGCAGGAGGCCTTCATCGCCGCGCTGTCGACCTCGCCGTCCGCCGAGAAGTAAGGAGAGTCGGGCCGTGTCACAACCGACTGTCGTTTCCGTCAATGTCGGGAAGATCAAACCGATCGACGGCGTGGGCAAGAGCGGCCGGACCGCGATCGACAAGCGGGCTGCCGAAGGCAGGGTCGCCGTCAGCCAGCTCGGGTTGGTCGGCGACCAACAAGCCGATACCGCCAATCACGGTGGTGTCGAGCAGGCCGTCTACGCGTACGCCACCGAGGACCTCGACCGCTGGGCGACCGCGCTCGACCGCGAGCTGCGGGCTGGACAGTTCGGCGAGAACCTCTCGACTCGCGGACTCGACGTCACGGGCGCCCTGATCGGCGAGACCTGGCGCATCGGTTCGGCCCTGCTCCAGGTGACGGCGCCGCGGATTCCGTGCGTCGTGTTCCAGAACTGGCTGGGTGAGGAGCACTGGGTGCGGCGTTTCACTGCCGAGGCCACGCCGGGTGCCTACCTACGCGTGCTCGAGGTCGGCGAACTCGCCGCGGGCGACGAGGTCGCCGTTGAACGGCGTCCTGATCACGACGTGACGATCGGGCTCGCGTTCCGCGCGATGACGACCGATCGCGGTCTCGTCCCGCGGCTGCTCGACGCGACCGACCTGCCGAGGCCTATCTACGAGTTCGCTCGACGCATCTCCGACGCCCGGTAAGCGCTGGTATCACCAGGTGCGGCGCCGGCTGATCGACGTCCCGCGAAGTACGAGTCCTGCCTCGACGAGTGCGGACTGCATGCGCAGCCGTTCGGCTTCGCGGTCGATGCCAGCCGTGCCGTCGAGCCCTTCGGGGACGTCGAGTGCGTGGCACGCCTCGACCAGGACCCGGTCGTAGGCATTGGCAGTCGCGGTGACTTTCGTGGCCTTGCCTGGGATCGGTTGCGGGTCTGCGTACGCGTCGAGCCAATCCTGCAGCCTGCGAAGCGTGGCTGCGATGTTCTCGATGGGGGCGCCTGTCGGCTCCGGCCTGCCCGGGTGCCACCGGCGCCACCTGCGGGCGAGCGCCTCGCCCACCCTGACATGGCGCGGCACGTCGGTCATCGGCAGCATGGCGCTGACCACCGTCACGACTGCTACTACGAGCCACAGCACCAGCCAGAACATGGCCGCGGCCTCCTTGTGGGCACTTCGATTGTGCTCCTTTCGCGGCCGTACCGCACCCATCCAGGTACCGTCTCTTCCTATGCCGTCGACATTGCCGGACGGCGACCCGATGCCGCCGGACGGCGCGTTGCCGCCCGCCTTCGCCGCCCACGTCGGACGAAGTCCGTTCAGCGTGTACGTCCACGTGCCGTACTGCGCAAGCCGCTGCGGCTATTGCGACTTCAACACCTACACGGCGTCCGAACTCGGCGGCGGCGCCAGCCAGGCCGGCTACTCGCGTGACGCGATCGGCGAGGTCGGGTTCGCGCGGAAAGTGCTCGGCGACGCCGAGCTGCCGGTACGCACGGTCTTCTTCGGCGGCGGGACGCCGACGCTGCTGCCAGTGCCCGACCTGGCGGCGATCTTGGTCGCGATCGACGGCGAGTTCGGCCTGGCCGCCGACGCCGAGGTGACGACTGAGGCGAACCCCGAATCGGTCGACGCCGCTTCGTTGCAGGCGCTTCGCGAAGCCGGCTTCACCCGGATCAGTTTCGGCATGCAGTCGGTGCGCCCGCACGTGCTCGCCGTCCTCGACCGCCGGCACACGCCCGGCGCCGCGATGCGCCGGGTCGCCGACGCGAAGGCGGTCGGCTTCGATCACGTCAGCCTCGACCTGATCTACGGCACGCCGGGTGAGTCGGACGACGATTGGCGGGCCTCACTCGACGCGGCCATCGCCGCCGAACCCGACCACATCAGCGCCTACTCGCTGATCGTCGAGGACGGCACCAGGCTCGCTGCCCGGATCAACCGGGGCGAGCTGCCGCGCCCGCACGACGACGTCCTTGCTGATCGGTATCTGATCGCGGATGACGTCCTGAGCGCAGCCGGCTATGGCTGGTACGAGGTGTCTAACTGGGCGCGGCCAGGCGGTGAGTGCCGGCACAACCTGGCGTACTGGCGAAGCGACGACTGGTGGGGCGTCGGTCCCGGCGCGCACAGCCATGTCGGGGGAGTGCGCTGGTGGAACGTCAAGCATCCGACCGCGTACGCCGCCCGCATTGCTGACGGTGTCAGTCCCGGTCAGGCCCGCGAGTATCTCGACGTCGAGACACAACGGTTCGAGCGGGTCATGCTGCAGTTGCGGCTCNNAGGGGCTCGACGTCCGCGCACTTCGGGGTGATCCGGGTATTGCCGAGCAGGAGGTTGCTGCCGGTCTGCTCGATGCTCACTCTTTCACGGGTGGTCGTGCCGTGCTGACGACGCACGGCCGATTGCTGGCGGACGGTGTGGCGCGCCGGCTACTGACCTGAGTGACCGCGGCCGCGCAGCTGCTCGACTGCGTCGTGGCGGTCGCCGGCGGCGGCATCGCGGTCGCGCCCGCCCCATAGCCGGTCGACAGCCGAGAGCGCGCGGTCGACCTTGTCGGCGGCCCTCGACGCTTCGGTGCCGTGCTGGCGTTCGGCTGCGAGCGCGTCGCGAACCTCGGCGGCGCGGTCCCTCAACTCGGCGGCGCGGTCACGGAGATCGGCCTCCGCAAGGAGGCTTTCGAGCTTCTGAAATGCGCTGGCAAGCCCGCGTTCGCGCGCGTTCGCGGCCTCGTCTCGGGCATCGGCGAGGGCGTCGCGCGCGGCGGCAATCATCGCGAGCGGGTCGGCGGGCCGCTCGCCGTCGTCCGAGCCGAAAGCGGCGGGTCCTTCGGTGGTCATGGCCGCACTCCTTAGGCTCGTGACCTGGGGTCTGGAGGTACCAGCGCGGACTCCGGATCGAGTCCGCACGGATAGTAGAACCAGCGTGCCCGACGGGCAAAGCGACCAATCGGCGGATGTCACCGCCACCCACAAGTGTCTGAGGTGATACGAACTCAGCCGTCCGCGCCGTACACTGGCACTCAGCGACCTGGAGTGCCAACGCGCGGCGCTGACGGTCGCCCACGGCGTTCCGACGGAGGTGATCACGTGCTCGACGACCGAAAGCTCGCCGTACTGCGCGCGATCGTCCAGGACTTCGTGTCGACGAACGAGCCGGTCGGGTCGAAGGCACTCGTCGAACGGCACCACTTGGGGGTCTCGCCCGCGACCGTCCGCAACGACATGGCTGCGCTCGAAGAAGAGGGCTACATCGCCCAACCCCACACCAGTGCTGGCCGGGTGCCAACGGACAAGGGGTACCGGCTCTTCGTCGACCGGCTGTCAACGGTCAAACCGCTGAGCGGCGCTGAGCGGCGAGCGATCGAACAGTTCCTCGACGGGGCGCTCGACCTCGACGACGTAGTCGGCCGCACGGTCCGCTTGCTCGCACAGCTGACGCGGCAGGTCGCCGTCGTCCAGTATCCGGCTCTCGATCGCTCGTCGGTGCGCCATCTCGAGCTGGTCAAGCTCAGCGACACCCGCCTCGTGCTCGTGCTGATCACCGATACCGGGCGGGTCGAGCAGCGCCAGGTCGACCTGCCCGGCCTGATCGATGAGATGACTGTCGGCGACCTGCGCACCCGCTTGAACTCGCGGATCTCGGGCAAGCTCATCCGCGACGTCCCGACCGAGTTGGCCGACCTCGCCGAGGCCGAACCGAGCGCGACAAGGGGGGCCGCGTCTGCCGTGGTCGCGGCGCTGCTGGCGTCGCTCGTCACCGGACGCGAAGAACGCGTGATCGTCGGCGGCGCGTCGAACCTGACGAGGCTGTCGCTCGACTTCCCCGACTCGGTACATCCGGTGCTCGAGGCACTCGAGGAGCAGGTCGTGCTCATCAGGTTGCTCGGCGAGGCGAACCGGCCGACCGAGGTGACGGTCCGCATCGGTGACGAGAACCCGCACGAGGGGCTGCGCTCGACGTCGGTCGTCAGCGCGACGTACGGCTCCGGCACCAGGGCACTTGCGAGCCTTGGCGTGCTCGGCCCGACGCGCATGGACTACCCCGGCACAATGGCCGCGGTCGGAGCAGTTGCACGGTACGTCGGCCGCATACTTGCCGAATCCTGAACGAACCGAGCCTGAACGCGATAGGGGAAAGACCGTTGGCCCGCGACTACTACGCGACTCTCGGCGTGCGCAGAGATGCGCCGCCCGAGGAGATCAAGCGCGCGTACCGCCGGCTGGCCAGGCAACTGCATCCCGACGTCAACCCCGACGCCGAGACGCAGGAGCGCTTCAAGGAGATCACCGCCGCGTATGAGGTGCTGTCCGACCCGAGCAAGCGACAGCTGCACGACATGGGTGGCGACCCGCTGTCGGCGTCCGGCAACACTGGTTTCGGCGCGGGCTTCGGCGGCCTGGGCGACATCATGGACGCGTTCTTCGGTGGCGGCGCGTCCCGCGGGCCGCGCAGCCGCACGCGGCAGGGCAACGACGGGCTGATCCACATTGAGATCGATCTCGTCGAGGCAGTGTTCGGTGCGAACCGCGAGCTCAACGTCGAGACCGCTGTCGTCTGCCCGACCTGCACCGGTGCAGGCACTGCGCCGGGAACTCATCCCGACACCTGCGAGGTATGCAAGGGCCGCGGCGAGATCAGCCAGGTGACGCGGTCGTTCCTCGGTCAGGTGATGACGTCACGGCCGTGCCCGCAGTGCGCCGGCGTCGGCACGGTGATTCGGCATCCGTGCTCCGAGTGCGCGGGCGACGGTCGGGTGCGGGCCCGGCGGACCATCGAGGTGGCGATCCCGGCTGGTGTCGAGCACGGCATGCGCATTCGCTTGACCCGCGAGGGTGAGGTCGGCCCGGGCGGCGGTCCGGCCGGCGACCTCTATGTCGAGATCGAAGAACGTAAGCACCCGATCTTCGAGCGGCACGGGGTCGATCTGCATGCCGCCGTCCCAGTGCCGATGACCGCTGCCGCGCTCGGAACTTCCCTGAAGCTCGAGACCCTCGACGGCCCGGTCGACATCGAGGTGAAGCCCGGAACGCAGTCGGGCACGGTCATCCCGCTGCGCGGTCGCGGCGTCCCCCGGCTGCGGTCGAACAGTCGCGGCGACCTGCACGTGCACCTCGAGGTTGCGACCCCGACCAAGCTCGACGCCGAGCAGGAGGAGCTGCTGCGCAAGCTCGCGAGCCTGCGCGGCGAGGAGTTCCCCGACGGCGCCTTCAAGAACGACGCACCAGGCTTCTTCGGCCGGATTCGCGACGCGTTCAACGGCCGCTGAGCGGTGACCGCGCCGCTCTTCTTCGCCGACCCCGACCGCCTGCGCGCTGCCGCGGTCGGTGACGTGATCGAGCTCGACGGCCCCGAAGGCCACCACGCCGCGACTGTGCGGCGGGTTGCCGTGGGCGAGCTTCTTGAGTTGGCGGATGGCGCCGGGCTGGTGTGGCTGGCCGAGGTGATGGCCGTCCAAGCCCACAGTCTGCACGCGCGGCTGGTCGAGCGGCGCGACGCGCAGTCGGCGCGCCCCTCCATCACCGTCGTGCAGGCGCTCGCAAAGGGTGACCGTGACGAGCGCGCGGTCGAGACGATGACCGAGGTCGGCGTCGACCTGATCGTGCCGTGGCAGGCCAGCCGTTCGATCGTGCGATGGGACGCCGATCGCGCGGCCAAGGGCGTCGCTCGGTGGCGTTCGACGGCCCGCGAGGCGGCCAAGCAGGCTCGGCGTCCGGTGATACCGACTGTCTCCGAGTTGGCCTCGACAGCTCAGGTCGTCACCCGCCTGCGTGAGACGGCCGCCTCGGTCGGGGGTCTCGCTGTGGTGCTGCACGAATCCGCGACCGCGCCGCTTACGTCGGTCGTCTCCGCGCAGGTGGCCGCGGTAGTCGTCGTGATCGGCCCAGAGGGCGGGATCAGCGACGACGAACTCACTGCGTTCGAGGCCGCCGGCGCGGCGCGGTGCCGGCTCGGCCCAACCATCTTGCGCACCTCGACGGCNNCCGCCGCCATCGTGATGGCGAACTCGGGCCGCTGGAACCCGCCGTGATCCCGCCCCAACCCACCGCTATCCCGCCCCAACCCGCCGCGATCCCGCCCCAACCCACCGCGACCCGCGGACGTCCGGGGGGGTGCGCGATCAGCCGACAGTGATGACCTTGTCGTCGAGGTAGGTCTTCGAGCCGTCCTTCATCGAGGTCTCCCAGGCGCGCAGCGTGTACTTGCCCGGAGCCAGCCCGTTGATTTGCACACTCCAGTTACCGCGCTCGGGCGCGCCGGCGCTCGCGGTGACGGCCCCGCTTTGCAGCCGGCCGCCCTGGAGAAGCTCCCAGCTCACGTTCGCCTCGAACACCGTGGCCTCACCACCGAACGTGAATGACGATGGCAGCGTCGCGCCGTAGGCCGGTTGGTTGATCCAGACGTGGGAGAAGACCTCGCTCGCGGCCTTGAGCGCGATCGGCCCAGCTACCGGCGTCCCCCACAGCGATGTGACCGGCTGGCCGGCGATCTGCAGGGTGAGGGTGTCGATCTTGGGCGCCGCAGTGTGGATCGTGTACAGCAGCTGCTGAAGGCTGATGTCGCCCTTACCCGAGTTTGCGGGAGTCGTCGCGGCTGCTGCGGCCGAGAGGTTGATGACCGCCACGTTGGTTCCGGAGATGTTGGCGGCGACCAGGGCGGTCCCGGTCGGCCAGTAGCTCGTGTAGTCGGGGTCGGCGGCCGTGGTCGTGAGCATTGCGTTGACGGCATCGGTAATGAACGCGTTGGAGACCGGCCGTGGCCGCACGACCGACTCGCGGAACAGCAGCCGCTGCGGGTCGGCGAGCTTGCCGACGTAGTAGATCCAGACCGGGTACGTCGCGGATTGCGTCTGCGGGGCACTCGACACCGGCGCGGAAATCGACGTCGAGGGCGCTGGGCTGATAACAACCCCCGGCGATGACGCCGCCGGTGTGCCGCGGTGATTGCTCCTTGGCGTGTGCTGGAAGGCGACGACGGCGATGACTGCGATCGCAGCTGTCGCTAGCCCGGCACCGCCGATCTGGAATGCGCGCATCCAGGTGCGGCGCCCGCCGCGAGCGGCGCGGATTCGTTGCCGGATCACCATCAGGGCATCGGCGTCCGGCGTGATCGCGCGGGCCTCCTGCGCCAGCAGTTCACGAAGCCGGCGGGCAGTCTCGTCGTCCGGCCGGTGGGGGTCGAAGGGACCCGGGCGGTCGCTCATGACGCCTTCTCCAGGAGGGTGCGTAGGGCGGCCAGGCCACGTGAGGCGTGACTCTTGACGGCGCCCTGGCTGATGCCGAGGGTGTCGGCGATCTGGGCTTCGGACAGGTCGGAGTAGTACCGGAGCAGCAGGGTTTCGCGCTGGCGGCGGGGCAGTGCACGGATCGCCGTCATGATTTCTTCGCGCTCGGTCGCCGCAACCGCGAAATGCTCAGCACTCGGGACGTCGGGGGGTGGCGCCGACGGATACTTCGCGACGACCGCCCGATGCCGCAACTTCGAGCGCGACCTGTTGACGATGGCCTGCCGCAGGTAGGCCAGGGCCTTCTCCGGGTCGCGCAGCCGGTTCCAGCTGCCGTGCATGGCGACGAAGGCGTCCTGGACGACCTCTTCGGCAGTGCCGACATCGCCCACGAGCATCGCTGAGAGCCGGACCAGCCCGGCGTAGTGCGCCCGATAGAGCTCAACCACTGCCTCATCGGCGGTTGCCGTCTCGAATTGGCCCAGCAACGTTCGGCTCCCCGGGCGGTTCAAGAGGACGGCGGCCATGTGGGTACGACGCGCACCCACATGACCCGGTTTACCTGCTTTGACGAGCAGGTTGTACCTGAGTCTTCCGCCCCTCGGCCAGCCCGCAATCCACAGCCCGACCGAAGGCGAATGTCATTATCGACTCCCGGGGCGCAAACCGGGGCACGGGTATCATGGCAGGGTCCCGTCACCGAGAACTGAGAGCAGGCGCGAGCAGGCCCCAGGCCGAGCCATGCGAGGCGAACCGAGTGCGGCTGAGCCGATCCGCGGCGCCGCCGACCACACCCCTACCCAGACCCGCATCGTCGTCCCAGGCGCGCATTCGATGGTCAGCCTGCTCGGCTCCCGTGACGAGCTGCTCCGCATCATCGAGAAGGCCTTCGACAGCGATATCCACGTCCGGGGCAACGAGATCACTGTCACCGGGCCGGGGCCCGAAAACGCCGTCGTCGCCAGGTTGTTCGAAGAGCTGATCGCCCTACTCGGCACCGGCGCGACCCTCACGCCGGACGCCGTCGAGCGCAGCGTCGCGATGCTGCGCAGCGACGTGCCCGAGCGCCCGGTCGAGGTTCTGACGCTCGACATCGTGTCGTCGCGCGGTAAGACGATCAGGCCCAAGTCGGTCAACCAGAAGCGCTACGTCGAGGCGATCGACAAGCACACCGTCGTCTTCTCGATCGGACCGGCCGGCACGGGCAAGACCTACCTGGCGGTCGCGAAGGCGGTCCAGGCGTTGCAGGCCAAGCAGGTCAACCGCATCATCTTGACCCGGCCGGCCGTCGAGGCCGGCGAGCGGCTCGGGTTCCTGCCGGGCACCCTCTACGAGAAGATCGACCCGTACCTGCGCCCGCTCTACGACGC